>NZ_BAAAYN010000010.1 GCF_039536245.1 Cryptosporangium minutisporangium
GCGCGGCGGCGACGCGGTGCGCGGCAGGTGGCGGTGCGCGGCAGGGGCGGTGAGGCGGTGCGCGGCAGGTGGCGCTACCGCGGGCACCGCATTTCCCGAAAAGCCACCTCTCCTGGGCGCCCGTGAGGTGGTTTTCCCGAAAGAGCACCTCTCGCAGGCGCCCGAGAGGTGGCCTTCCCGAAAATCCGCCCGGCGGGCGCCCGGTTCGCGGCAGCGCGCGGAAACGGCGGCGAGCGCGGCGGGCGGCGNCTCGCAGGCGCCCGAGAGGTGGCCTTCCCGAAAATCCGCCCGGCGGGCGCCCGGTTCGCGGCAGCGCGCGGAAACGGCGGCGAGCGCGGCGGGCGGCGGGCGGCGCGTGTCGCGGCCGGTCGCGCCCGCGTCGCTGGCAGCCCTGGGGCGCGATGGCTGTCGCGCCTTCCGGGTGCGGTCGCCGATGGGTGTCGCGGATTCCGCACCATGGCACGGAAAGCGCAACATCCACTTCGCGCAGCCCCCGGAAAGGCGACAACCAGGTCGCAGCGCGCCCGGGAAGGGCGACAACCACCTCGCGGGCACCCGGAAAGCGCGACAACCAGGTCGCGTCCCGCCCGGGAAGGGCGACATTCACCTCGCGCCGCCCCCGGAAAGGGTGACAACCACGTCGCGCCGCCCCCGGAAAGGGCGACAACCACGTCGCGCCGCCCCCGGAAAGGGCGACAACCACGTCGCGCCGCCCCCGGAAAGGGCGACAACCACGTCGCGCCGCCCCCGGAAAGGGCGACAACCACGTCGCGCCGCCCCCGGAAAGGGCGACAACCACGTCGCGCCGCCCCCGGAAAGGGCGACAACCACGTCGCGCCGCCCCCGGAAAGGGCGACAACCACGTCGCGCCGCCCCCGGAAAGGGCGACAACCACGTCGCGCCGCCCCCGGAAAGGGCGACAACCACGTCGCGCCGCCCCCGGAAAGGGCGACAACCACGTCGCGCCGCCCCCGGAAAGGGCGACAACCACGTCGCGCCGCCCCCGGAAAGGGCGACAACCACGTCGCGCCGCCCCCGGAAAGGGCGACAACCACGTCGCGCCGCCCCCGGAAAGGGCGACAACCACGTCGCGCCGCCCCCGGAAAGGGCGACAACCACGTCGCGCCGCCCCCGGAAAGGGCGACAACCACGTCGCGCCGCCCCCGGAAAGGGCGACAACCACGTCGCGCCGCCCCCGGAAAGGGCGACAACCACGTCGCACCGCCCCCGGAAAGGGTGACAACCACGTCGCGCCGCCCCCGGAAAGCGCGACAACCACGTCGCAGCGCGCCCGGAAAGTGCGACAACCACCTCGCAGGCACCCGAAAGCGCGACAACCACGTCGCGTTCCGCCCGGGAAGGGCGACAACGACCTTGCACCGCGCCCGGAGAGCGCGACATCTACGTCGCGGCGCGCCCGGGAGGGGCAGCCAGCTAGCTGGGGGTTACTCGGCGGGTGGCGTAGGCCCACATCGCTACCTCCACCCGGTTCCGGGCGCCGAGCTTCGCCATCAAGCTCGCGATGTGGGTCTTCACGGTGCTGAGCGTGATGTGGAGGTCCGCGCCGATCTCGTCGTTCGTCCGCCCCCGTGCCACCGCCACGAGCACCTGCTCCTCCCGCCCGGTCAGCGGCTCGATCGGTTGCCGGGGCGCCGCCGCGGGCTCCGCGTCGGCGAAAGCCCGGAGCAGCCGCGTGGTGACGTTCGGCGCGATCAACGCGTCCCCGCTCGCTGCAGCGTGCACGGCCTGGGCGAGCAGCGCGGGCCCGGCGTCCTTGAGCAGGAAACCCCTGGCACCGGCGCGGAGGGCTGCGTAGACGTACTCGTCCAGATCGAACGTCGTGATGACGACGACCGCCAGCGGATCGGCGACACCGGGGCCGGCGAGCGCCCGGGTGGCCTCGATCCCGTCGACGTCCGGCATCCGCACGTCGAACAGGCAGACGTCCGGGCGGAGGCGCCGGGCCAGCTCGATGGCGCGCCGCCCGTCCGCGGCCTCGCCGATCACCTCGATGTCCGGCTGCGCGTCGAGGATCATCCGCAGCCCGGTCCGGACGATCTCCTGGTCGTCGGCGAGGACGACCCGGACCGTCACGCCGCTGTCCGCGGGAGCACGACGTCCACGGTCCAGCCGCGGCCGGGGGCGGGTCCGGCCGCGCAGCGCCCGCCGAGCAGGTCGGCGCGCTCGATCATGCCGAGGATCCCGTAGCCGGGCGCGCGGGACGATCCGGGATCACCGTCGTCGCTCACCCGGAGGCTCACCGTGTCGGCGTCCGCGACCACCCGCACCTCGATCCGCGTCGCGTGCCGCGCGTGTCGCCGCGCGTTGGTGATCGACTCCTGCCCCAGGCGGTAGATCGCGCTGTCGATCGGCGGCGGCAGCTCGTCCAGGTTCCCGACGAACCGGACGTCGACGGGCGGGCCACTCGCGGGATCCGCGGCGAGCCGGGCGAGGTCGGCGGCGCGCGGCGCGGGCATCCGCTCGGCCGCGTCGTCCGAGCGCAGCACGCGGACGATCGAGCGCATCTCGGCGAGCGTCCGGGACGCCTCGGCCTCGATCACCCGCAGCGCGTCGACGGCGGCGTCCGGTGCGGTCGCGGCGACCGCTATCCCGGCCTGCGCGCGGATCACCATCGCCGAGACGTGGTGGGCCACGGTGTCGTGCAGGTCGCGGGCGAGGCGTTCCCGCTCGACGAGCGTCACCTGCGCGAGCTCGCGGGCGCGCGCGTTCGCCCGGTACCGGACCGCCGCTCCGGTCGCGGCGGTCGCGACGAGAACGGCGAGACCACCGGCGGCGTCGCCCGGGCTCAGATCGAGGAGCAGCCCGCTGCCGACCTTGGCGACCAGGACGCCGGTGCCGACGACGATCGCCCGGCCCGAGCCCCAGCGGAACAGCCCGTACGGCAGCAGGAGCAGGTAGACCATCGACGCCAACCGCGGCTCGGCGCCGATCACCGGGGACGCGAGCCCGGTGACGCCGAACGCGACCACGACGGCGAGCAAAGGGCGGGTACGTCGCCAGAGCAGCGTCGGGAGGACAGCGAGTCCGACGACGACCGTCGCCGCCCGCCACGGGAGCTCCGGGCGGAGCAGCCCTTCGAGCAGGACCGCGGCCGCGAGGACGGCCAGCAGCACGGCGTCCCACCGGATCGGGACGGGACTGCTGGCGGGAGGAGGCTCGTCCCACAGCGACCTGAGCAGGCGTTTCACGGGCGTGATCGTACGGCTGGGGGCGGCGGCGCCGGATCAGCCGGAAGAACGCCGGATTTTCGTAGGAGGCTTTACCGGTATAGAGGACATGTGCTATACCGGTAAAGGACGGTTGCTTTACCGGTATAGAGTCGCATGAGGAGATGTTCGTGATGGAGATTCCCGCTGCTTTCCTGATCGCCCGCAGTGCCGACGCGCACCGGATGTCCGAGGCGCGTCTCGACGGACCGGTCGCCGCCCGGCCGACCCTGTTCGCCCGTGCGGGGCGGGCGCTGGCCGGCGTCGCCCGCCGCCGTTCCGCCTCCGGCCGCGCGCCGCGGCGGGCCAGCCGGGCCGCCGAGGTCAGCGGCTGCGCGACGGCCTGACCCTCGGGCCGATGGCGCGCTCCCTGGACAACCGCGAACCCGCCGTCACGGCGGTCCCTGACGGCGGGTTCGTGGTTCCCCACCCGGCCGGGCCCCGGCACCCCCGCACTCCGCTGCCGCCGGATACGGTGGAGCGGCGGAAGGCGGTGGCAGGCATGGCGCGGGTGACCTTGCAGACGATCGCTGACCGGGTCGGGGTGAGCCGGATGACCGTCTCCAACGCGTTCTCCCGCCCGAACCAGCTCTCCCCGACGCTGCGCGAGCGCATCCTCGCCGCAGCCCAGGAACTGGGGTACGTCGGCCCCGACCCGTCGGCCCGGGCGCTCGCCAAGGGAACGACCGGCGCCGTCGGGTTCCTGCTCACCGAGTCGCTCGGCTTCGCGTTCACCGACCAGGTCTCGACCCAGCTCCTCGGCGCGATCGCCGAAGAGCTCAAGCCGACCGGGCTGGCGCTGACGCTGCTGAGCGCGTTCGACACCGGAGACATCGTCCAGGCGCGCGACGTCGCGATGGACGGGGTGCTGGTGTACTCCTGCGATCCCGGCACGTCCGCGGTCGACTGGCTGCAGCGACGCCGGCTGCCGATGGTCTTCATCGACCAGGACCCGCTCGACGACGTCCCGAGCGTCAACGTCGCGGACCGGAACGGCGCCCGGGCCGCCGCGCAGCACCTGATCGACCTGGGACACCGTCGGATCGGCCTCGCCCTGGCCGGCGTGCGTGGCCCGCAGGGGATGATCGAAGACGTGGAGGAGGTCGCGAGCCCGAAGGTCTCCGGGTACGCGTCCCGGGAGCGCCTGGCCGGGTGGATGGAGGCGTTCGACGCGGCGGGCGTCGAGCCGTTGGTGGCTCGCCAACTCGACGACACGATCGAGCACGCGCGAACCGCGGGCCGGTTGCTGCTCGACCGGGACGATCCGCCGACCGCCGTGCTCTGCTTCTCCGACGTCATCGCGTTCGGCATCATCCGGACCGCGAACGACCTCGGGCTCCGCGTCCCGCAGGATCTGTCGGTCGTCGGGTTCGACGACCACCCGCTGGCCGGGACGTTCCGCCCCACGCTCACCACCGTCCGGCAGAACGTGCCGGACAAGGGGAAGGTCGCGGCGGAGCTGCTGACCGCGGCGCTCGGACGAGCCGCGTCCGAATCCTCGGTGCCCCTCGCGTCGGTTCCGCACGTCCTGCTGCCCACCGAGCTGGTCGTGCGGGACAGCACCGCTCCGCCGCGCGTCTGACCTCAGAGCGCGAGCATCGCCGCCGCGACCTCATCGGCATCCGCGGCGGGGATCGCCGTGGATGCTCGGTCGAGCACCAGCAGCCGCGCGCCGGGGATCTCCCGCGCGAGGGCTTCCGCGTTGCCGACCGGGAAGAACCGATTACGGCGGCCGTGCACCACCAGCGTCGGGAGCGCGAGCTCGGGCAGGCGCTCGCGCCAGCGCGGCGTGCAGTCGAGCTTGGCGAAGACCATGCCCAGCTGGTTGGCCATCTGCGCCGCGGGTTGCGTGCTCGGCGTGCGGTCCCAGATGCGCTCGGCGGTTCCGCGCGCGGCCTCGGGGTCGTCGCCGAGGATCTCCGCGCGTTCAGCGGCGAACTCCGCCACGGCGGAGCGGTCGGACCAGTCGGGCATCGCGCGGGAGAACAGCTGCCCCATCATCGCCCCGTCGTGGTCGGGCAGGTCCTCGTCGACCGGCCCCGGAGCGACGGACCGGGTACCGGCGAGAGTGAGCGCCGAGAACGCGTCCGGGTGGTCGAGCGCGGCGATCTGGGCCACCATCCCCCCGACGCCGATTCCCGCCAGGTGCGCCGGGCGGTCGTCGAGCTCGCGGGCGAGCGCCGCGGCGTCGGCTGCGAGATCGCGCAGCGTGTACGCCGGAGCGTCGGGATCGACGGTGGTCGAGGTGCCGGAATCGCGCAGGTCGTACCGCACGACGTGGCGCCCACCGCGCGCGAGTGCCTCGCAGAGCGCATCGGGCCAGGACAGCATGGTCGTGCCGCCGGCGAGCAGTACGAGCGGTGCCGTCGCGTCGCCGAAGTGCTCGACGCCGAACGTGAGGCCGCCGGTCTCGACTGTCCGGAGCATTCGTCACCCTCCAGGATGTGGTGAGGCGAGTTCGGGAAGCCCGAAACGCGGTGTGCTCAGGCGGCAGCGAGGATCTCGTCGATCTGCCCGACGGCCAGGGCCATCCCCTCCGCCATCCCCATCTCGACCATCTTCTCCAGGTCCTCCGCCGAGCCGAATCGCATCGTGATCGTCATCCGCGTGCCGGACGGGATCTCCGCGATGTCCACGCGGGCGGTCGCCGTCGGCATCGCCGGGTTCGGGTTGCCCTGTTCGTCGGCGAAACCGTCCTCGAACTCCAGCGCGTGCGGCTCGTCCAGCGTCAGGAAGCGCCACCAGCCGTTCGAGCGCTCGCCCGCCGGACCGGTCATGTGGTACTTCGCCTCGCCGCCGACCGTGAAGTCGTGCTCGCGGAACGTCGCCGGCCAGGTCGGTGGGCCCCACCAGCGCTCCAGCAGGCGGGGGTCGGCCCAGAGCTGCCACACCGCCTTCGGCTGGGCCGGGAACTCGGCGAGCACGGTCAGCGTGCGGGCCTGGGCGTCGGGCGTGGTGCTGATGACGGTCATCGCGTGTCCTCCCCGGACTGTGTCAAAAGATCGTGCATACGGTCGATCCGGCCGCGCCACACGTCCTCGTACTGCCGGAGCAGCTCCCGGACGCGTCGGATCGTGTCGATGTCGCCGCGCACCAGTTGTTCCCTTCCGCGGCGTTCCTTGGTGACCAGCCCGGCCCGCTCCAGGACCGCGACGTGCTTCTGCACCGCGGCGAAGCTCATGTCGTACTGCCGGGCGAGCGTCGAGACCGACGCCTCCTGCCGCAGAACGCGGGCGACGATGTCGCGTCGGGTCGCGTCGGCCAGCGCGGCGAAGACCCGGTCCGCGTCCCTCTGACCTACAACCATATGGTTGTACGTTAGTCCGGAGGGCGGGAGGCCGCAAGACTGGGGCGATGGACGAATTGCTGGACGCCACGGCAGCGCTCGCGGCGGAGTATCTGAACAGTGCGGGCACGCGTCCGGTGGCTCGGCCGGTGTCGCTGGAGGAGATGGTCGCGGCGATCGGGACGGACCTCCCGGACGAGGGCGTCGACCCGCTCCGGGTCGTGCAGGACCTCGCGCGCGACGCCGACCCGGGGTTGGTGCTCACCACCGGCGGCCGGTTCTTCGGCTTCGTCGAGGGCGGAGTACTGCCGGCCGCCCGCGCCGCCGACTGGCTCGCGTCCACGTGGGACCAGAACCCCGGCTTCTACGCGCTGTCCCCGGCCGCCGCCGCAGTGGAGGAGATCTGCCGGCGCTGGCTCTGCGACCTGCTGGGCGTGCCCGGAACCTGGTCCGCCGGGTTCACCACCGGCGCGCAGCTGGCCAACTTCACCGGCCTCGCGGCCGCGCGCCACCACGTCCTCACCGAGGCCGGCTGGGACCTCGAACGGCGCGGGCTGTTCGGCGCGCCACCGGTGACGGTCGTGGTCGGGCGCGAGCGGCACGCGACGATCGATCGGGCGCTGCGGTTCCTCGGGATCGGCTCGGACCAGCTGGCGGTGGTGGACGTCGACGACCAGGGCCGGATGCGCGCCGACGCGCTCGCGACGCACCTGACCGGCGGCCCGACGATCGTCTGCGCGCAGGCGGGCAACGTGAACACCGGCGCGGTGGATCCGCTGGGCGAGATCTGCGACCGGGCGCACGCCCACGGCGCCTGGGTACACGTCGACGGCGCGTTCGGCGCGTGGGCCGCCGCGTCTCCCGAGCTGAAGCATCTGACCGACGGCCTGGAGCGCGCCGACTCGCTCGCGATCGACGGCCACAAGTGGCTGAACGTTCCCTACGACTGCGGGGTCGTGCTCTGCGCCCGCCCGGACGCGCACCGTACGGCGATGCGGCTCGCCGCGGACTACCTGGTGCGCGACGGTGAGCGGCACGGCTCGGATTGGACGCCGGAGAGTTCCCGGCGGGCGCGCGCTTTCGCGGTGTACGCCGCACTCCGAAGCCTCGGGCGCCTGGGCGTCGCCCAGCTCGTCGAACGGTCCTGCGCGCAAGCGCGCCAAATCGCCGAGACGCTCGCCGCCGACGACGACGTCGAGGTCCTGAACGAGGTGACGCTCAACCAGGTGCTGATCCGGCTGGGCGACGACGAGCGCACCCGACGCGCGGCCGCGGCGATCCAGCGCGACGGCGCCACCTGGCTGGGCACGACGTCGTGGCAGGGCCGGGTGGCGATCCGGATCAGCGTCTCCGACTACGCGACCGACGACGCGGCGATCGAGACGCTCGTGGCGGCGCTGCGGGAATCGTGATCGGGACACGTAAGTGTGGTGTGGGCGGATGCCCACACCACACTGAGGCCGTGTCTCAAAGGCCAGCAACCCGCCTGAGCCTTTGAAACACGGCCTACGTGTCAGCGCGGGTCGACCGGAGTGAGCGGGGCGCACGCCCCCTCGATGGCGCGCGCCGCGGCGAGCGCCACGTGGTCGCAGTGCAGCGCCGCGATCACCTGGACGCCCTGCGGCGCGCCGTCCGTGACCCCGGTCGGCACCGCCACCGCGGGTAGCCCGAGGAAGTTCGCGGTCACCAGCAGCCGGTGCGACCGCCACTGTGCGGTGGTCGCCTCCGGGCCGCTCAGGTCGTACCCCACCAGCGGCATCCGCTCGGTGATCACCGGACCGAGCACCACCGGGTACCGGCTCTGGAACGCCCGCCACGCCGACGCGATCGCGAACCGCTCCGCCCACGCCGCCTGGTACGCCGCCGAGCTGTCCAGCAGCTCGACCCCGGCGACGTTGTCCCGGAAGTACCGCACGGTGCCGTCCGACAGCCGCCCGGGGAACACTCCGGGCGTCAGCAGCATGGGCGCCATCTCGGTGGCCGAGAGCTGACGCCAGAGCGTCGCGGCCCGGTCGACCTGCGGTGGCTCGACCTCGTCGATCTCCCAACCGGCGGCGACCAGCGCGTCGGCGGCCCGGCGGACGGCGTCCACGACCTGGGGTTCCACGCCCCACCCGGCAGGGTCGACGGTGACCGCGGCCCGCCGCGGCCCGTCGTACGACGAAGGGTGCGGCACGGTGACGCTCAGCGGATCGCGGTCGTCGGCGCCGTGCAGCACGGTGAACAGCGCGTCGAGGTCGTCGACCGAGCGCGCGAGCGGGCCGTTCACCGCGAACGCCTGCAGCGACAGCGGCACCGGAGCCCCGTCTTCCCGGCTGGGAGCGGTGACGCGTCCGGCGGACGGGCGCAGCGCCGCGATCCCGGCGGCGTGCGCGGGCAGGCGCAGTGAGCCGCCGTAGTCGTTGCCGAGGCCGGCGGCGACCATGCCGGTGGCCACCGCGACCGCGTCACCGCCGCTCGAGCCGCCGGGCACCCGCGTGGCGTCCCACGGGTTGCGGGTCCGTCCGAACAGGTCGTTGTCGGTGTCCCAGCGCAGCCCGACGTCCGGCATGTTGCCGCGCGCCACCGGGATCGCCCCGGCGTCGAGCACACGCTGGACGAACGTCGCGTTCGCTCGCGGGACGAGGTCGGCGAAGAACGGCAGGCCGGACGTGGTCGCCGACCAGGTCAGGTCGATGTTCTCCTTGACCGAGATCGGCACACCCGCGAGCGGGCCGGGGTCCTCGCCGCGGGCGATCCGGGCGTCCAGCTCGGCGGCGGCGGCCCGGGAACGGTCGGCGAGGACGACGGTGACCGCGTTGACGGCCGGGTTCACCTCCGCGATCCGCGTCAGGTGGGCGTCCACGACCGCGCCGGCGGTCAGCGTCCCGCTGCGGACGGCGTCCGCGATCTGGGTCGCGGTCAGGTGAGTGATCTCCATGGGAAGTCCTAGGTTCGGGGCAGGACCGTGCAGCGCAGGCGGACGCCGTCCGGGCCGCCGAGCCGTACGCACTGCCGGTTGGGAACGGTGGTGGCGGCGAGCCAGCGGTGCTCGCCGGTGCCGGGCGCGGGCACGAACTCCGGCGCGTCGCTGCTGGCCAGCGTGAGCCGTAACGCGTGCCCGGCGGGGACGCGGTAGCCGGTGTGCCCGAGGTCCAGCTCGACCGCGAAGCCGTTGCCCGGCGCCAGGATCGTCTGCTGGCCCCGCGCGATCAGCCGCGCCGCGCCGTCCGGGGTGACGTCGAGCAGGCGGGCGAACAGGTCCATCTCCGCGCCGTCGGAGCCGACCGTGGCGCTCAGCGCGATCGGCCCGGCCAGGTCCAGCGGTTCGGGAAGGGCGGCGCCAGTGAACACCAGGACGTCGGCGCGGTCGGCGGCGTCCCGCTCGTCGGGGTTCTCGGCCAGGAACGCGAACGGGTTCCCGACCGGGGACGGGACCGGGTCCGCGGCGTCGTGCACCCAGGTGGCCTCCTCGGTGGGAACGGCCGAGCCGTCGTCGACCAGCGCCCCGCCGGGAGCGGCATCGGCCGCCGCGGCCGCACCCGACGCCACCCAGGTCAACTCCACCGCCTCCGGTGGCGGCCACGCCGCCGACACGCGGAGCGAGGCGTCGCCGGAGTTCGCCAGCTGCCACCGCACCGCCGGGATCTCGCCCGGGCAGCCGCGCAGGAACACGTCGAAGAACTCGACCGCCGGGCCGAGGTACCGATCGAGGGATTCGACCGCCGGCCGGGGGGCGTCGACCTCGAAGTGCGACGTGTTCTCGTGGTCGATCGCTTCGAGCAGCAGGTACTCGTTCCGCGCCCACCCCGGACGCCGGGCCAGCTCACGGTGGTCGGCCCACTGCCAGGGAGCGCAATTGTCCCACCAGCCGATCGTCATCAGCACCGGCACCGCCGGGGCCTCGAACGGGCTGCCGGCCGGGAAGCGCCGCAGTGACACCGGGTGGGGGAACCACAGGTCGTAGGAGGCCGACCGGCTGCCGACCGCGGCGAAGAACTCCTCGACGGCGGCCGCGAGCGGACGGCGGGACCAGTCCAGCTCCCACTCCAGCAGGTCCCGGTCGTGGAAGTACGAGAGCGGATAGAACCGGTGCACGGACATCTCGACGTCGTGCGTCCGCGCGCCGGGGGCGGGCACCGGCAGCTCGCCGAGCCGCGTCCCGGTCACCCGGGGGACCATGGCGCGCAGCGCCGGATGTGCCGTGGAGACCGCTGCCCACTGGGTGAACCCGTAGTAGGAGTCGCCCCACATCCCGACGATGCCGTCCGACCAGTCCTGGTGGACGACCCAGTCGATCGTGTCGTACCCGTCGTAGGCCTCGTTGACGAAGAGCAGCGTCTCGCCCTCGGACCGGAACTTGCCCCGGACGTCCTGGACGACCATCCGGTACCCACGCGCGGTGAAGTACGCCGCGACCTGCGGCATGAACGTGTACTCGCCGGTCTTGTCGTACGGCAGCCGGGTGACGATCGTCGGCCCGGGGCCCACGTCGCCTTCGGGCAGGTAGACGTCGGTGGCCAGGTGGACGCCGTCCCGCATCCGCACCATGTACTGGATGGCGTTCGGGGAGAGCGGCCCGGGGCCCGTGCGGTGGATCTCGAGCGACATCACTGCACCTCGAAGAACCGGATGCACACCGTGTGCTGTCCGTCGGGGCTGGTCTCGCCGCGGGCGAGCCCGACGAACACCGACTCGGCGAGCCAGCGGTGCGCCGGGTGATCGGTGCGGAAGACCGGGCTGGTGCGGTAGTAGTACTCGGTCTCCGGGACGTCCTCGCCGGCCTCGATCCGGGCGTCGATCTCCGGCGTCGCCCGCCAGAAACCGAGGTTGACGATGTCGATGACCGCACCGTCGTCCGCGCGCAGCAGGTACCGCGCGTCGAGCGACGCGCACGCGCCGCGCGTCGTCGACCAGTCACCACCGCCGGGCAGCACCGTGCCGCGCAGCCGGGGGCCGTCGACCGTGCCGCCGGTGATCGGCGTGAACATCAGGACCTCGTCCGGTCCACGGCCGACGTGCAGCGACTCCGCGACCTCCACGCGCGCCTCGAAGGCGAAGGTCAGCTGCGGGTCGGGCAGCACCATGGGACACCTCATCTGTCGGAGAGTTATTGTTTATCAGAGTGACAATCAAACCTGCGGGTCCAGTAGCGTGGACCTACCGCCAGACACGTCGAGAGGAGCGGACGACATGGGGCGCCCGAGTCGCGCTGCCGAGCGGACCGAGCAGATCATGGAGGCGACCGGTCGCTGCCTGCGTACCCACGGGCTCGCCGGTACCACGCTCGAGCGGGTGGCCGAGGAGTCGGGGCTGAGCCGCAGCCACGTCCGCCACTACGTCGGCAACCGCGACGACCTGCTCCGATCGTTCGCGACCTGGCTCTACACCGGCTACGAGGCCGAGTTCATCCGTGCGGTCGCCGAGGCGGAGCCGCGCGACAAACTGCCGTTCACCATGGATTACCTGTTCGGTCAGGGCCTCATGCCGACCAGCGACGACGACACGATCATCCGTGAGCTGGTCACCGCCGGCCTCACCGACGAGAGCGTCCGCACGATCCTCCAGGGCAAGTACCAGCGGGCGGTGGACACGATCGGTGACGCGCTCGCCGCCGAGTACCCGAGCGCGACCCCCGCTGCCCTGCGGTCGACCGCCTACGGCCTGTGGTGCCTCGCGCTGGGCAACTCGATGATCGGCGACCTCGGGATGCCGGTCGCCAGCGGCGGACTGGTGCGCACCGCCGCCGACGCGCTCCTCGACCAGCTCGCGACCAAGATGGCCGCCGCCGCAGCGGCCGCCGGCTAGGGGTTCAGCTCGCACGATCGCCTCCCCGGCGCTGCGGTACCCACCCCGGCCGGGGGATCGATCCGACCAGCCGCTGGGTGTAGGCGTCCGCCGGAGCGTCGAGCACCCGCTCGACCGGCCCGGTCTCCACCACCCGTCCGCGCGACATCACGACGACGTCGTCACAGACGTGCCGGACCACCGACAGGTCGTGGGTGATGAACAGGTACGCGACGCCGGTGGCCGCCCGGGCGTCCGCGAGCAGGTTGAGGACCTGCGCCTGGATCGAGACGTCGAGCGCGGCCACCGCCTCGTCCAGCACCAGCAGCCGCGGGTTCGCGGCCAGCGCGCGGGCGATCGCCACCCGCTGCCGCTGTCCGCCGGAGAGCGCCCGCGGCAGCGACCGGCCGTGCGTGGGATCGAGCCCCACCAGGCCGAGCAGCTCGTCGATCCGGGCCTTACGGCCCGCGCGGTCGAGGTCGGTGTGGTGCGCGACGACCTCGGCCAGGCACTGCGCGACCGTCTGCCGGCGGTCCAGCGACTGGTACGGGTCCTGAAAGACCATTTGGACGCAGGACGCGCGCCGCCGCCGGTCCCGCAGCGAGGTACCGGCGACCGACTGGCCGTCCAGCCGGACCGTGCCGGACGTCGCGGTCGCCAGCCCGGCGACGATCCGCGCGCACGTCGTCTTACCGGACCCGGACTCACCGACGATCGCCAGCGAGCCACCGGCCGGCACGGTGAACGACACGTCGTCGACCGCGAGGAACTCCTCGTGCCGCAGGCCGGAGCGGCTGCGGAACACCTTGCGCAGGCCTTGCACGTCGAGGATCGGGTCAGCCATGGAGCGCCTCCGCTCCGACCAGGTGGCAGGCGACCTCGCCGGTCCCGACCACACGGAACTCCGGCGCGGTGGTGCGGCAGATGTCCTCGACCGCCGGGCAGCGGTCGGCGAACACGCAGGTGGCGGGCGCGTCGAAGGCGGACTGCGGCCGTCCGGGTACGGTCTCCAGCCGGGCACCGGGCGCCACCGACCCGGGGCGGGCCCGCAGCAACGCCTGGGTGTACGGGTGCCGGGCCTCTTCGTGGAGACGATCGGCCGGCAACACCTCGACGATCGTCCCGGCGTACATCACCGCGATCCGGTCGCAGACCGCCGCCGCGAGCTCCAGGTCGTGCGAGATGAACAGCAGCCCGACCGATCGTTGCCGGCGTTGCTCGTCGAGGATCGCGACCACCTCCTCCTGGGTGGTGACGTCCAGGGCGGTCGTCGGCTCGTCGGCGAGGATCAACGCGGGCTCGGTGGCGAGCGCCGCCGCGATCACCACCCGCTGCAGTAGTCCGCCGGAGAGCTCGTACGGGTGCTGGCGCAGCCGCTGTGGAACCCGGTCGACGCCGATCTCGGTCAGGATCCGGGACGCCCGTGCCTCCGCGTCCGCACGGCTCACGCCCTGCTCCCGGAGCACCTCGCCGAGGAAGTCGCCGATCGTCCGGACCGGGTTGACGGTCGCGCGCGGGTCCTGGAAGACCATCGCGACCTCCCGGGAGCGCAGCCGGCGCAGCCCACCGGCGTCCAGGCTGCCGACGTCGGTGTCGCGGACGTGGACGGTGCCGCTCGTCCGGGCGCCCCGGGGCAGCAAGCGCAGCACCGACCGGGCCGTCAGCGACTTCCCGGACCCGGACTCGCCGACCAGCCCCAGCGCCTCACCCGGGGCCATCCGGAGCGAGACGCCCCGGAGCACCGACCGGTGCCCCTTCGGGCCGTGTGCCCGATGGCCCTCCGGGCCGTGTGCCCGATGGCCCTCCGGGCCGGGCAGCTCCATCCGCAGATCGTCGATCCGCAGCAGATCCGTGCTCATCGGCCGCCTCCGAACCGGGTGGCGAGCCGCTCGGCCACCACCGTGAACGCCACCACCGTGACCACCACCGCGCTCGCTGCCAGGATCGACTGCTGCGGGTACCCGGCCAGGATCGACGGCTGCCCGTTCGCGATCATCAGACCCCAGTCGGCGGCGGGTGGCTGCATACCGAGACCGAGGAACGAGACCGACGCCAGGTCGAGCATCGCGTAACCGAAACCGATCGCCGCCTGGGCGAAGAGCAGCGGTCCCAGGTTGGGGATCAGGTGCCGGACACAGATGTGCCAGCCGGAGAAGCCCTGGACCCGCAGCGCCTCGATGTACGGCAACGACCGTTCCCGCATCGCCGCGGCCCGCATGACCCGGGCCACCAGCGGCACGAACGCGATCGAGAGCGCCACCACCGGTGCGACGAACCCGGTGCCGAACACCGCCACGACCGTGATCGCCAGCACCAGGCCGGGGAACGCGAACAGGACGTCGATCACCCGGGAGACGGCGGCGTCGAACCAGCCACCGAACCAGGCCGCCGACACCGCGATCGCGGTACCGGCCACCCCGGACGCCACCACGACGATCAGCGGCCCGACCAGGCTCGACCGGGATCCGACGAGCAGTCGGGAGAGCAGGTCACGCCCCAGGTCGTCGGTGCCGAGCGGATGCTCGGCGGAGAACGGGGCCAGCGCGTTGAGCGGGTCGACCGCGTTCGGGTCGTGCGGAGCCAGCCAGGGTGCGAGCACCGCGATCAGCACGACCGCGACGCAGATCGTCCCGGCGACCCCCGTGGCCCAGCCGACCGACGCGAGCCGGTGCACGGGGTTCAGCCAGCCCCGGCGGGCCACCGTCAGCGCGGTCACGAGGCCTCCCCGGCGCGCAGCAGGCGGGGGTCGAGCAGCGCGTTGACGACGTCGACCAGCATGTTGACGACGACGAACCCGGCGACCAGCAGCAGCGAGATCACCTGGACCACGACCAGGTCCTGCCGGGCCGCGCTCTGGACCAGCAGCGATCCCAGGCCCGGGACACCGAACGCCTGCTCGGCCACCGCGGTGCCGGCGAACAGGCCGGCCACCGTGATGCCGGAGACCGCGAGCACCGGGGGAGCGGCGTTGCGCAGCACGTGCCGTCGCAGCACCGACCGGCGTCGCAGGCCCCGCGCGGCGGCGGCCTCGACGTGGTCCGCGGCGAGCGCGGTCCGTACCTCGGCGCGGGTGATCCGGGTGACGTACGCGAGGTAGCTCAGGCTCAGCGCGAACGCCGGCAGGGTCAGGTGGTAGATCCGGTCGACGAAGCCGGTGCCGGATCCGTACACCGGGAACCAGGCCAGCTTCGTGGCGAACACCCAGATGAGGACGATCGCCGCGACGAACGCCGGCGCGGCGATCAGCACCGTCGTCGTCCCGGTGATCGCGACGTCCACCGTCCGGCGGCCCAGCGCCGCGACGATGCCGCCGGTCACGCCGAACCCCAGGATGAGGACCGACGCGTACCCGACCAGCAGCACGGTGTTGAGCAGCCGCGCGCCGATCAGATCGGTGACCGGCTCGCCCACCACGATCGACTCGCCCGGGTTGCCGGACAGGACCCCGGTGACCCAGTGCCAGTACTGGGCGAGGAACGGGTCGTCGAGGTGGTACTCCGCACGGATCTGGGCCAGCGCCGCCGGGTCCGGCTGATGACCGCCGACCAGCAGGACGGCCGCGTCACCGGGTGCGGCGTAGAGCGCACCGTAGATCACCAGGCTGGCGACCGCGACGGTCGCCAGGACCCCGGCGAGCTTGCGCCCGACGAAGATCAGCAGTGCTCTCACGACTTCGCCTTGCCGACCTGCGCGGCCCACGGCGAGCTGATGTACGAGAACGAGGCCGGCGCGCCGGTGAGTCGCTTGTTGAGGAACAGCCGGTTGTACGACTCGGCGAGCGTGATCTGCAGCTTGGCCGGCGCGTACACCTTCTGAGCGGCGACGAACGCGTTCGCCGACGCGGTCGGGTCGGTGGCCGACGTCGCGGTCAGGATGTTCTTGGTGACCGACGGGTCGCTGTAGTTCGTCCAGTTGAACAGGCCACCCTCGAGCACGAAGCCCGGCGCGTAGTACAGCGCTCCCGGCACCTCGATGTAGCCGGTGGTAGCGACCAGGTCGAACTGGGCGCGGGCGGCCGGGTCGTAGAACAGGGTGCCGAACTGGGTGGGCTGGAGTTGCTTGATCGTCAGCGTCAGGCCGAGCTTCTCCGCCGCGGCCTGCGCCAGCGTCGCGGTCTGCAGTAGCGACTGGTTGCCGGCCGGCACCGCGAGCGTGAGCGACTTCCGGCTGGGCGCGGCCTCGGCGACGAGCTTCTTCGCCGCCTCCAGGTCGGCCTTGCTGGTGTCCAGGAGCGCGTCGTACCCGGCGTCGTAGACCTCCTTGGCCGGGCTACCCGACCAGACCAGGGGAGGGGTGAACGTCTTGAGCGGCCGGCCGGTGCCCTTCAGCACGCTGCTCGCGAAGCTGTTCTTGTCGATCGCGAGGTCCAGCGCCTGACGGATCCGCGGGTCGGCGGCCGGGCCGGAGTCCGACGCCGGGCCGAGGCTGTAGGTCTCGGTGCTCTCACCGAAGTAGACGGTGCCGACGTCCGACCGGCGCAGCGCGGCCAGGCCGCCCAGCGGCACGCCGTAGATGCCGTCCACCTCGCCGGAGAGCAGCGCGCTGGTCAGCGTGCTGTCGTCGCTGAGGAACACGAACTCGAACGTGGCCGCCTTGGCCTTCCGGGCGGCGTCCCAGTAGGTGGGGTTGCGCTTCAGCGTGATGTTCTGCCCGGACTTCCAGCTCCCGACCGTGAACGGTCCGGTGCACTGGACGCCGGTGCTCGGCGTGCCGAACTTCGGCCCGGCCTTGGTCGCGAAGGCCTGGTCGACGATCATGCCCGGCACGCCGGCCATGCTGTTCACGAACTGGACGTCCGGCACCCGGAACCGGACCGTGACCTCCAGCGGGCCCGTTTTGTCGATCGAGGCGACGTTGAAGAAGACGTGCGCGGCGTAGGACGCGAGCTTCGGGTCCATGTTCCGCTTCAGGCTGTAGACGACGTCCTCCGCCGTCATCTCCGAGCCGTCCCAGAACGTCACGCCGTCCCGCAGCGAGATCACGACGGTCGTCGGGTCCTTCTGGGTGACGGCGGTCGCCAGTCCGGGCGCGGTCGAGAAGTCCGGCTGCAGGAGCAGCAGGCTCTCGCAGAGGTTCGTGACGATCGAGTTCGCCGAGTAGTCGCCGGTCTTGGCGGGGTCGAGCGATCGCGGTTCGCCGTACGGTAACGCCCACGTCACGGAGTCGACGTCACCGACGGCGGCCGGCGTGGTTTCGGTGAGCGTGATCTTCCCGTCGGCGGCCTTGTCGTCCGACGAGCCACCTCCGTTGCAGCCGACGAGCACGAGGCTCGCGACGAGCGTGGAGGTCACCACCGGAAGGAGCCGTCGCAGCCTGGCTCCGGACGTCCTACGAGTCGGGTTCATCAGGGTTGCTCCTGGGGGAGGGCGAGGGCCGGCACCGCACCGGTGGTGCGTCGCGGACGGTCGGCAGGCGTTGGAGGCCGCATGGCGGGGGTCACGCGGTCGTCCTGCGATGACCGGTTCAGGCTGCCGCCACCCAGGTTGATTGTCAATCATGGAAATTAATTATTTACGGTGCTCGTCGCCGAGGATCCCGTGGCGTGGGCCTCCTTGGAGGGGGATAGATAGTCGCGATGACCAGTTATCGGGGTTGGTGCGGAGTGCTGCTGATGGCGCGCCGGTAGTGCGCGGCGATCTCGTCGCTGGTGGTCAGCCACGCTTCCGGCTGGGCCGCGAGGTACGCCAGTGCCTCGTCGAGGTAGCGGGCCCGGAACGGCTGCCCGATCACGAACGGGTGCAGAGCCAGTGCGAGCACCCGGCCGCTCGGGTGGGCATCGTTCCGCAGTTGGTCGAACTGGTCCCGCACGATCCGGACGAACTCCGGCCCGGGCGTGCCCTTACCGAACAGCAGCAGGTCGTTGAGCTCGACCGAGTACGGAACGCTGAGCATGCCGGGCACCGCGAACTCGTACGGCTGGTCGTCGTTCGTCCAGTCGAGGACGTACTCCAGGCCGAGCTCGGCGAGCAGGTGCGGGGTCCGCGCGGTTTCGGTGAGCCCTGGACCCATCCAGCCGCGCGGTCGCCTGCCGACGGCGTCCGCGATCGTGTCGACGATGTCGGCGAGGACGCGACGCTCCTCGTCCGGCGGCAGGTCGGCGTGGAGTGCCGAGTTCGTGCGTCCGTGCGCGAGCCAGGCCCAGTCCCGCTCCAGGCCGGCCCGGATGATCTGCGGGTACTCTGCCGGGACCATCGAGTTCAGCAGGACGCTGGGGCGAATTCCGTGCCGGTCGAGGCTCTCGATCGTGCGCCAGATCCCGACCCGCGCACCGTAGTCCCGCCAGCCGTAGTTGAGCGGGTCGGGCACCAGGTCGGCGGTGCCGGGCCAGATGCTGGTCGACGGGCGGTCCACGAGGAAGTGCTCGACGTTGAGGCCCACGTACACGGCGACGGTGGCGCCACCGGGCCACTCGATCGAGGGGCGCTCGGTGATCGGGCTGTACGGAAAGGGTGGAGTGTTCGTCATGTAGGGACGGTAAAACCTGACACCGGTGTTAAGTTCAAGCATGCGAATCGGCGAACTCGCCCGGCGAACCGGGGTCAGTGAACGGTCGCTGCGGTACTACGAGCAACGCGGCCTGCTCGCCTCCGCGCGGACCGCCGGTGGGCACCGCGACTACCCGGAGCGCGCGGTCGAGCGGGTGATCCGGATCCAGGAGCTGTTCGCCGCCGGCCTGCACAGCGCGAAGATCGCGCAACTGCTGCCCTGCATGCGGGACGCCGACGGGGGTCCGTCCGAGAAAGCGACGCCGCGGCTCGTCGCCGAGCTCACCGCCGAGCGCGAGCGCATCGACCAGATGCTCACCGAGCTGGCGAACTCCCGGGCCGTGCTCGACGAGGTGATCGACGCCGCCAAGCAGTGACGGCACCGCAACTCAGTCGTCGAACTCCACCCGGATCAGGCGCTGCTGGTACGTCGCTTGCTGGTAATAGCTGAAGTACTGGACCAAGCCGTCCTGCTCGGCGTACTCCGGATGCGCGAACCCGGCGTAGTTCGTGCCCGCTCCCGCGTTGTCGGTCTCGGCCACCGCGAACGGCCGCGACCACGGCCCGGCGGGCGACGCACCCATCTGCGCGGTGAGCGTGTTGCTCAGCGGCGGGAGGTACACGTTGAGCCACGCGTCCAGCGCGGGTACCCGGACGACCGAATTACCTGCCGACCCCGCGGAGAGATTGGTCGCCGAGTCGTCCTGGTCGGCGGTCCACTTCGCGGCGCCGCTCCCGTCGCGTCCGGCATAGAACTGCCACCGCGACCGGTCGGCGAGGTCGTCGATCGGCGCCCGGGCCAGGTGGCAGCGGCTGTCGCAGTCGCCGTAGACGTACAACTGGTCGTCGACGACGACCGCGGCCGCGGTGTAGCCGGTCTCGTGCGGGAAGAACATCGTCGGATCGGGTCCGTCGACGCTCTGGAGCACCGACTCGTCCCGGGCCGCCAGCCGCGTCACCCGGCGGGTCTTCATGTCGATCACGGCGATGCCGGTCCCCAGCCCATGGCCGAGCGGCCCGGAGCACCGCGAGTTCTCCGGGCCCTGGCGACACAGCTTGCTGTAGAGCACGAGGACGCGGTCGCGCTCCGGGTCGGCGACGATCGCCCCGGGCCACAGCCCGATCTGCGCGCCGCAGTTCGGATCGCTCTTCGGCGTGCAGCGTTCCTTCGCGTGCTTCTTGGTGAACGCCTTCTCCGAGGGCGAATAGGGCAGCAGGTCGACGGGCTCGGCACCGTTCGCGCCGAAGACGTCGGTCGTGGTGATCGTGATGCCGTCGCTCGCCCGTAGGTCCGTGGTCGCGGCGCCGGTGCTGGAGATGAACTTCCACGGCTCGCGGACCACGGTGTCGCCGAACACCCAGAGCGAGCGATCGCCGTACCGGGTGCTCTGCCCGTTGTCCCGGCCGTTGACCCGGGGGTGCTGACGGAGCGGCCCCAACTCGGTGGTGCCGACGATCTCCGGGATCGAGGGCGCCCTGCCGTCGTCGTCGGGGTGCAGTACGCGCCAGGCGACCACGGTGCCGACGAGGAACCCGGCGACGAGTCCGGCCACCACCGCGAGCGTCCGCCGGGAGAGCGGGTGGGGCACGGGCCGTCCTCTTTTCGGTCGGTGCGGGAGCTCTGCACGCATCCGGCGTCCGTTGGGTGAGGCGTACGCCATTATGGGATGTCGAGGTAGGCGCCTCCGAACGCCCCCGCGGTAACGACGTCGCTCAAGCCTTTTTCGTCGACGGGTCGGTGCGTCGGCGGGCGCGGTAGGCGCGCATCGACGCCTGGCTCGCGCATTGCGGGCTGCAGTAACCGGCGGACGTGTTGCGCGTCCGGTCGACGAACGCGAAGTGGCACGGCGCGTTACGGCAGGCCTTGATCCGGGGCCAGTCGCCGGCGAGTGCGAGTTCGCCCGCTGCGGCGAGAACGCGAGCCAGCGTGCCGGGAAGTCCATCCTGGACGGGGCGCAGTCGTGCTCCGCTGCGGTCGATGTCCGCCGCCATCGGATACCGCTGGCCGGCCCGCCGCAGCAGCGTCTCGGCCGTGGCGAGGTCGGTATCGGTGACAGCCGGGTCGTTCGCGTGCGCGAGGAGCACGGTCACGAGCGCGTCGCGGAGTTGGCGCGCCTCGGCGGCGTCGGCGTCCGTGGTGACGTTGCGGCCGGGTTCTGCACCGAGCCAACCGACCTCGCCGAGCCACGCGTGCAGGTGCTCGGCGTCGGCGAAACGCTCGATCGCGCCCCCGCCGTCGGCGTGCGTGTTCGCGAACGTCAGCAGGGCGTGTCGCGCGTCGTCGGCTGACCCGTTCGGACCGTCCATGACCTGATCCTAACGGGATCCCAGCAGGGCTGAGCCGGCGGCGTTTTGCCGTTAGGGTCTAAACGTCTATGGTCCTAACCATGACCTCTTCGAGCAGCACCTCCCGATCGACCCGCACCTGGTTCGTCACCGGCGCCTCGTCCGGTATCGGATTAGCCCTGTCCCGCGCTGCCGCCGGCCGCGGCGACACCGTGGTGGCCGTGGCCCGCCGAGCGCACAACCTGGAAACACTGACCCGCGAGTTCGGCAACCGGGTCCTCGTCCGCGCCGCCGACGTCACGGACCAGGCTCAGCTCGACCAGGCCGTCGCGGCCGCGGTCGAGAAGTTCGGCCGCATCGACGTCGTCGCGAACCTCGCCGGCTACGGGCTGTTCGGCGCCGTCGAGGAGGCCACCGACGAGCAGGCCCGCAGCATCTTCGGAACGAACGTCCACGGTGTGCTCAACGTGCTGCGCGCGACGTTGCCGGTCCTCCGGGCGCAGGGCTCGGGGCACGTCCTGCAAGGCTCGTCCTACTACGGGCAGACCGCGCACCCCGGCGTCGGCCTGCTGGCGGCGACCAAGTACGCGGTGGAGGGCCTCTCCGACGCCCTGGTCGGCGAACTCGCTCCGCTGGGCATCCACGTGACCCTCGTCGAGCCCGGGTACACGGCGACCGCGTTCCTGGACAACCTCGACGTCGCCCCCGCCATCGGCGCGTACGACGGCACCGTCCGGGAGGTGCAGAAGGCCCTCGGCGCCCTGCCGTCGTCGGCGTTCAACAGCGCCGAGCGCGTGGCGGACGCCGTCCTCGCAGCCGTCGACGCGGAGAACCCCCCGCGACGGCTCGCCACCGGCGCGCACGCCGTGCGGGAGATGCGTGCCGCACTCACCACGCGCCTGGCCGAACTCGATTCGTGGGCGCCGGTCAGCGAGAGCGTCGACCAACTCGTCGTCGCGTAGGCCACGCTGGGAGTTCGCGGGCTCCGGCGGCGGGCGGGCCCGCGAACTCACATATTACCGAGCGGTGACGAGCGTTGAGAAACTGCCGATCGTGGTCACCCCGGACGAAATCGCCCGAGTTCCAGGTCGAGCATCCGCTCCGCGCCCGGCAGCAAACCCTGATAGCACCGTCGGTACACCGCGGCGCTCTGGTCGGCCGGCCAGTCCGGGGACAGGTAGCGCGCGGGGAGCCCCGGATCGGCGCGCAGCACCCGTAGCCAGTCGGCGCCGAGCCGGGTGATCTGAGCCAGCGGATCCTCCGCGCCCGGGCCGCTCCACCACGCGTGGATGAACGCGTCGTGCCGTTCGCGAATCCGGTCGACCGGCCAGGCGCGGCGAATGAACGCCTCCACCTGCACGCCGGCGAGCGGCGAGGCGCCGAACCACTCCGCCAGTTCGGCGACCTCGTCGAGGCCGGCGTCGGCCAGGACCGCGGCGACGTCGACGGTGCCCGGAGCGATCCACACTCCGTCCCGCAATCCCCCGAAACCGGCCCACGTCAACGCCGCGCGGACCCGGTGCCGGAGATCGCGCCGGCTCTCCGGCATCGAGTAACTCAGCAGAGTCCACTCACCGTCCGGATGCTCGAACGGCGCCGACGACTCGACTCGAACGGCCGCCTTGCCGACCAGCTCCGCCGCTTCGTCGCTCAGCCGGTAGTGGGCGGCGCGACCGACCCGGGTGCGCTCCAGAAGCCCTCGCCGAGTCATGCGGGCGAGCGTCGCCCGGGCCGCCGCTTCGGCGACACCGAGACGGCTCAACAGCCGGAGGAACACCGCCGCGGGGATCGGCGGCAGGTCGCGTCCGTGCACCACGCCACCGAAGAAGCTGAACAGCAGCGCCTGCGGGCGGTAACTGGTCCGGCTCCCGGCGGTGTTGCCTGCCTCCTGACCCGCCCCGGCGGCCGCACCTGCCCGCTCTTCCAGCGCCCTCACGTTCGTACGCCCTTCGTCGGCCTCCGTGGCGTCCCACGTTAGACACACTATTGACGTACGTCAGCAACACTTCTACTTTCCATGTGACCCCCGCCACGCAACCCCTTCGGGTCGGCCCGTCGTCTCGGCCGTCGTCGAAGGACTGGCTCGGAAGGCCACGTATGCGCGATCCACTCCTGGCCATCGACGATCTCGAGGTCGTGTACGACGGCGCCGTGCAAGCGCTCCGCGGTGTCTCGTTGCGAGTCGACGCGGACAGCGTCGTGGCGGTACTCGGCAGCAACGGCGCGGGCAAGACGACGCTGTTACGCGCGGTGTCCCGGTCGTTGGGCGCCGTCGGCGGCACGATCAGCGCCGGCTCCGTCCGCTTCGACGGACACGACCTGGCGCGCCGGGACGCCTCCTGGGCCGTGCGTGCCGGGTTGGTCCAGGTACCCGAGGGGCGGCGGATCTTCCGCGACCTGACCGTCGAGGAGAATCTCCGGGCCGGAGGCACCACGGTCCGCGACGCGCGGACCCGCAAGAGCGCGTTCGAACGGGTCTACGAACTCTTCCCGATCCTCGCCGAGCGCCGTCAGCAGCGCGGAGGCCTGCTCTCCGGCGGACAGCAGCAGATGCTCGCGATGGGCCGGGCGCTGATGACCGCACCGAAGTTGCTCCTGCTCGACGAGCCCTCGCTGGGGCTGGCCCCTCAGCTGGTCGAGCAGATCGGCGACCTGATCGGACAGATCCACGCGCAGGGCACCTCCGTCCTCCTCATCGAGCAGAACGCGGCCATGGGCCTGCGGGTCTCCGACCGTGCCTACGTGCTGGAAGTCGGCCGGATCACCGCGGAGGGCACCTCCACCGAGCTGGCCGCGACCGACGACATCCGCGACCGGTATCTCGGCGTCGGCGCCACCTCGTCGACCCGGACGACACCGCGGGACGAACCGATCGAGGTGTCGGTGCACCTCCAGCGCTCCTCGACGGCCGAGGCCCGGGTACTCCGCGTCGACGATCTCCAGGTGCGGTTCGGCGGCATCGCGGCGCTCTCCGGAGTGTCGTTCACCGTCGAGGCCGGCACGGTGCACGCGTTGATCGGACCCAACGGCGCAGGGAAGTCCACCTGCCTCAACGTTCTCGGCGGCGCCTACCGCGCGACCTCCGGCTCCGTCCACTACGGCGACACCGAGCTCACCACGCTCCCGGCGCACCGCATCGCCGACCTCGGGGTCGCCCGCACTTTCCAGAACCTCTCGCTGTCCCTGGAGGCCACCGTCGAGGACAACCTGTTGGTCGGCCGCCACCGGATCATGCGGGCCGGCACCTCGTCCCAAGCGCTCCGGCTCCCACGCGCCCGGAAGGAGGAGCGCACCGAACGCGCGACCGTGCGCCGCATCGCCACGCTGCTCGGTATCGACGGACTCCTCGATCGCAGCGTGCACACGCTCTCCTACGGCGACCGCAAGCGGGTGGAGATGGGCCGCGCGCTCGCCGCCGAGCCCACGCTTCTGCTGCTCGACGAGCCGGTCGCCGGCATGACGCACGGTGAGTCGATGGCGATGGCCGACACGATCCGGGCCGTGCAGCAAGAACTGGGACTGTCCATCCTCCTCGTCGAGCACGACATGCCGTTCGTCATGGGGCTCGCCGAACGCGTCACCGTGCTCGATTTCGGCAAACGCATCGCCGAGGGCAGCCCCCAGGACGTTCAGCGGGACCCCGAGGTCCTGCGCGCCTACCTCGGAACGGCGGCGGCATGACGTACCTCCTCACCCAGCTCGCCAACGGCCTGTCGCTGGGCTTGATCCTCGGCCTGATCGCGGTCGGCTTCGTCATCGTCTTCACCTCGACCGGTGTCCTCAACTTCGCGCACGGCTCGGTGCTACTGGCCGGCGTGTACCTCGTCGCCGTACTCCACGAGTCCCTCGGCTTCTGGTTCGCCGCCCTCGTCGGGATACTCGGCGCGGCCTTACTGGCGGTACTGATCAACGCCGTCCTGGTCCGCAACCTGGCCGAGTCGAACCCCGGCACCGCGGCGATCCTCATGCTCGGCGTCGACATCCTCCTGCTCACCGAGTTGACCCGCCGGATCGGCAGCGACGTCAAGCCGCTGGGTGCCCCCTGGGGCGCCGACGTCGTCTCGGTCGGCGGTGTCACCCTTCCCTGGAGCCGAGCGATCGCCGCGGCCGTGGCCCTCGTCGTCTTCGGTCTGCTCTGGTACCTCTTCGCCCGCACCTCCGCCGGGGTCGCGATGCGAGCGGCGGCCGCCGACGGGGACACCGCGGCCCTGATGGGCATCCGCCTGTCCCGTACCGGTGCGGCCGGCTGGGCGCTGGCCGGAGCGCTCGCCGCGGTGGCCGGCATCTTCCTCGCGTCCTTCCCCGCGCCCGGGGTGACACCGACGCTCGCGGTCAGCGCCTTCGCCGCGATCCCCGCCTGGGTGCTGGGCGGCTTCGACTCGGTCGTCGGCGCGATCGTGGGGGGCCTGGTCATCGGGGTCGTGACCGCGCTCGCCGTCGGCTACGAGTCCGAGCTGCACTTCCTCGGCCGCGGACTCGGGGAGGTCGTCCCGTACGCGGTGATGATCCTCGTGCTGCTGGTGCGGCCCTCCGGCCTGTTCGGCGGCAAGGAGGCCGTCCGTGTCTGAGCTCCTCCGCAAGGCCCCGGTGCTGGCGCTGCTCCTCGTCGGATTGGCACTGCCGCTGGTCCTGGACGACTTCTGGCTCCAGACCGGACTGTTCGCGATGGCTGCGGCCGTCGGCGCGATCGGGCTGACGCTGCTGGTCGGTACGGCCGGCCAGCTCTCTCTCGGCCACGCGTTCTTCGTGGCGCTCGGCGCCTACTCCTACGCCTGGACGGTGGGCGAGGTTGGCGGACGCGCCGCCGGTCTCGGCTTACCCCCGCTGCTGGGGCTCGTCCTGGCCGGTCTGGTGGCGGCGGTCGCCGGTGCGGTGTTCAGCCCGATCTCCGGCCGCCTCCGCGGGATCTACCTGGGACTCGCCACCATCGGACTGGTGTTCCTCGCCCGGCATCTCATGGTCAACATCGAGGACGTGACCGGCGGGTTCAACGGCCGAACCGTCGAGCCGTTCGCGGTTCCCGGCTTCAGCTTCAGCAACGCCGATCCGGACTACCTCGCGATCGCCGGTGTCGAGTTCCAAGGCCTGCACCGGCTCTGGTACCTCTTCCTCGGCATCGCCCTGCTCGCCGCCTGGCTGGGACGCAACGTCAAGTCCAGCCGGGCCGGCCGGGCCCTCGCCAACGTCCGCGACAGCGAGGCAGCGGCGGCCGCGATGGGCATCCACGTCGCTCGCGCCAAGGCGACGGCGTTCGTCATCTCCTCCGCCTACGCCGGTGTCGCCGGTGCCCTGATGGCGCTGGCCTACGGTCGGATCGCTCCGGACCTCTTCGGCTTGCAGCTGTCGATCGACTTCCTCGTGATGATCGTGCTCGGCGGTCTCGGCTCCGTCGCCGGCGCCGCGGCCGGCGCGGTGTTCGTCGTCGCGCTGCCGCTCGTGCTCACGCAGTACGGGTCGGAGCTGCCGTTCCTCGCGGCCCCCGGCTCCGGCGGATTGGACGCGGCCACCCTGTCCCGGCTGCTCTACGGCGCGTCGATCATCGCCGTCCTGCTCTTCTTCCGCGGCGGCCTGGCCGGCGCCGCACAGAGGGTCCGTCACCGCTGGACCCGCCGGTCCACGGACGCCGAACTGCCGCCCCCCACGCCCGACTCCTCGCCCACCGCTCCGAACGCCGACGCCCCCCTCGCCTCCGACGCCCCGCTCACGTCCAAGGAGACCGCTCCATGAGAAACCGGATCCGCACCGCACTGGTGGCCGTCGGCTGCGTCGCAGCCCTGGCCGCCTGCTCGACACAGGACCCCGACGCCGGCAAGGACGGCGCCAACGGGGACGTGAAGACCGGAAACGGCGTCACCGGCGACACGATCACGGTCGGCATGCTCACCGACCTCTCCGGACCGTTCGCCGCCGGCGCGGCCGTCCAGGTCACCGAAACCAAGGCCTACTTCCAGCAGCTGAACAAGGACGGCGGGGTCTGCGGTCGGCAGGTCGAGGTCGACGTCCGGGACCACGGTTACGACCCGCAGAAGGCCGTCACCCTCTACCGCAGCATGGCCTCGAAGGTCGTCGCGCTGCAGCAGGTACTCGGCGGTCCGACCTCGGCCGCCGTGCTCCCGCTGGCCGAAGCCGACGGCGTCTACCTCGGCGGGCACGGCTGGTCCAGCGTCGCGCTGGAGTACGAGAACGCCCAGCTCCCCGGCACGACCTACAGCGTCGAGTCCGCCAACGCCGTGGACTACCTGGTCGACGAACTCGGTGTGTCGAAGGGTGACAAGGTCGGCGTCGTCTACTTCGTCGGTGACTACGGCAACGACTCGCTGGCCGGCGCGAAGCACGCCGCCAAGGAACGCGGCCTCGAGATCGTGCCGCAGGAGATCACCCCGCGCGACGCGGACCTGTCGGCCCAGGCCTCCGCGCTGAAGCGCGCCGGGGTGTCCGCCGTGATCCTCGGCGCCGCTCCGGGCCAGCTCGCCTCGCTCGCCGGGGTCATGGCGTCGCAGGGCCTCAACGTGCCGATCGTCGGCAACACGCCGACGTTCGGACCGTCGCTGCTGAAGACTCCGGCCGGCCCCGCGCTGCTCCGCAACTTCTACACGGTCACCAGCATCGCGCCGTACAGCCTCGACGAGCCCGCCGTCAAAGACGCCCAGCGCCTGTACACGGCCGCCGACCCGGACGGCGAACTCGGCTGGGAGGTCCCGCTCGCCTACGCCCAGGCCGAGCTGCTCACCGTGGCGCTGAAGGCCGCCTGTGACGCCGGAGACCTCACCCCCGAGGGTGTCGTCGCCGCCATGCGCAAGACCGCGGACCTGGACACCAAGGGCCTCTACGCCACCCCGCTGGACTTCACCGACGCCACGCAGCCCCCGACGCGCACGGTCTACGTCTCGCGGGCCTCGGCCGACGCTCCCGGCGGGCTGAAGGTGCTGACGACGCTCAGCGGCCCCAGCGCCAAGTCCTACAAGTTCGAGTGACGATGGTTGGTCCCGTTCGGCGCTGCGAGCTCACCGCTTCGGCAGCGAGCGGCCTGGCGGAGCGCGTCGTCGGCGACGTGCTCCGCCGGCCCGCCCGGCTCGGTCCGACCGACATCGTCGTCCGAGCCGTAACTCCGTCCGGCGAGACGGTCTGGACCGCGGCGGAGCTCCTGAGCGACGCGGAAGGGGTGGCAGCCGGTCTCCTGGCGCGGTACGCGCCGGGGGACCGGATCGCCACCTGCCTGGTCAACGGCCCCGAGGCCGTGCTGCTCCAACTGGGCGTAGCGCTGGCCGGGATGACGCTGGTCCCGGTGAACCCGCGCTCCCGGCCGCAAGAGATCGAACACGCGCTCAGCCTGTCCGGCGCCACCGCGATCTACGCGGCTGAAGACGCGGCGGGCAACCCGGCCGCCGATATCGCCACCGATCTCACGCTTCCGCTCGAGGTATTCCGTTGCGACGGTGACTGGCGAGCGCTCGTGACCGCCGAGACCGTCCCCCTTCCCGACGTGGCACCGGACGCGCTGGCCCAGATCCAGTTCACCTCCGGCACGACCGGCCGCTCCAAAGGCGTCCGGATCACCCACCACGGAATGGTGGTCACCTCGCACGCCTTCCGCGATCGGATCGGACTGCCGACGGGCGGCACCTGGGTCAACCCGATGCCGCTGTTCCACACGGCGGGCAACGTGCTCGGAGTGCTGGGCGCGCTCTGGCAGCGGTGTGAACACGTGGTGCTGCCGTTCGCGCCGGCCCCGGTGTTGTCGCTGCTGGCCGCGCGGGAAGCCACCCTGCTCTCGGCGGCGCCGACACTGCTCGACCTGCTCATGGCGCGGCCCGAGATCCACACCGCGGACCTCGACGCGCTGCAGGTCGTGTTCACCGGAGGCCAGACCATCGGACCCGCGTTCGCCGAGCGGGTCGAGCGCACCTTCGGTGCGCGGCTGTCGACCACGTTCGGGATGACGGAGACCTGCGGCGCCGCTCTGCAGACCGCACCGACCGACCCCGACGAGGTCCGCTGGACGACGGTCGGGCGTCCGCTACCCGGCACGGACGTCCGCATCGCGACTCCGGCGGGCCACGCCACGGCACCGGGCGAGCCGGGGGAGCTGTGGCTCCGCGGCGCCCGTCTGACCACCGGCTACTACGGGGACGACCAGGCGACCGCCGCCGCGATCGACCGGGACGGTTGGCTGCACACCGGCGACCTGGCCATCATGGACGCGACGGGGGCCTGTCGTATCGTCGGCCGGCTCAAGGACATGATCAAGACCGGGGGAGAGAACGTCTCCCCGGAGGAGGTCGAGGAAGTCATCGCCGCACATCCCTCGGTGGCCCGGGCCGCCGTCGTCGGTGCTCCCCACGACCGCTGGGGCGAGTTGGTCGTCGCGTTCGTGGTGGCCGCCGAGGGCGCCGGAACCGTCGAACCCGCCGCGCTCGAGCAGCACTGCCGCGAGCGACTCTCCCCGTTCAAGGTGCCCCGCGCCTGGCGAGTCACGGACGAGCTGCCGATGACCGCGTCGACGAAGATCCAGCGTGCGGAGCTCCGTCGTCGAGCGGCCGCCGACCCGACCCTCCGACCGAGGACCTCATGAACTCCGCACTGCTCACGCAGCTCCTGGACGACCTCGCGCAGGAGGGCAGCGAACTCGACCTGCTCGTCGCGGAGCTGCCCGCGGCGGCGTGGGCCACCCCGACGCCCGCCGCCGGCTGGACGATCGCCCATCAGATCGCCCACCTGGCCGGGACCGACGAAGTCGCCCGTCTCGCCGTGGTCGATCCCGACGAATTCCGCACGCAGCGCGACAGAGTCGACCCGACGGCGAACGGAACGATCGACGCGGCCGCGGAGGCCGGAGCGGCCGCCGCCCCGGACGAGTTGCTCCACCGCTGGCGGACTGCGCGCGCCGCACTCGCCTCGGCCCTGCTGGCGCTGCCCCAGGGCACGCGCATCCCGTGGTTCGGCCCCGACATGGGTGCGACCTCGATGGCGACCGCCCGGCTCATGGAGGTGTGGGCCCACGGCGTCGACGTCCGGGACGCGCTCCACCTACCCACCCTCGCCACCTCTCGACTGCGGTCGGTCGCGCACCTCGGCGTCCGAACCCGCGACTTCGCCTTCTACCAGCGGTCGCTGAACCCTCCCGCGGCCGAGTTCCGCGTCGAACTCACCGGACCGAACGGCGAGCCGTGGACGTGGGGTCCGCCCGACGCCGCCCAGCGAGTCACCGGCCCGGCCCTGGACTTCTGCCTCTGCGTGACCCGCCGCAGGCACCGCGACGACCTCGCGCTGCAGGTGATCGGAGACGACGCGAACCGCTGGATCGACGTGGCGCAGGCGTACGCCGGACCGCCCGGACCGGGACGACGGCCGTCCCGGGACAGCACGGAGGATTCGATCCCCCGGTGACGCGCGTGGAACTGCAGGAGACCGAGCACGACGATGTCGACGGCGCCAACCAGTCGGTCGGATCCGGGAACGGCCGCCGTCCGCAGACGCTGGTGTTCGCCTTCTTCGGGGGCGTGATCCACGGCCGCGACCTGCCGCCCATCCCGACGGCGGTGTTCCTCCGGCTGTTCGGATCGCTCGGCGTCGCTCCCGCGGCTGCGCGCGCCACCCTCGCCCGCATGACGCGTCGCGGACTGCTCGAGCGCGTCCGGATCGGGCGGGCCGCCCACTACCGATTGAGCCCGGTCGGTGATGCGATCGTGCGCAAGGCGGCCCAGCGCGTCGAGGCGCCCGCGCCGTTCGAGCACCCCGACGGGCAGTGGACGCTGTTGAGCTACTCGATGCCGGAGACCCGGCGCGACCTGCGACATCGGATGCGGGCGGCGCTGACCTGGGCGGGGTTCGGCGGGCTGCGGGACGGACTCTGGATCGCGCCGGGCCTCGTCGACGTGGGCGAGGTCTTCGCCGAGGCGGGGCTCACCGAGGCCGCCGGACTGGCCGACTGGTTCGCCGCTCAGCCCTTGCCCGGAGTGCAGGTCGAGGACTTCATCCGCCGGGCGTGGCCCGTCGACCGCATCCGGGAGGAGCACGACCGGTTCATCCAGAAGTGGTGGACCTGGTCCGACGAGGAGGACCCGCTCGCCCAGCTCACCCTGCTGGGCTCGGACTGGCTGCGGGTGCTCCAGGCCGACCCCGGACTTCCGGCCCGCTTCCTGGCCCCGGACTGGCCCGCTGCGCAGAGCACCTCGGTCTACCGCCGGTGCCACCAGGCGCTGCTACCGGCCGCGGAACGGCGTCTCGACGTGGAGCTGGGTCTGGCTACCGTCGATTAGCGGTACCGCGCGCCAGCGCAGCGGAGGGTAACGCCGGTGCGGGGCGGCACGCCGATGGCGTGCCGCCCCGCGTTGTGGAGGTCAGCCCGTGCTGAGCGTGCCCGCCAGCTTGGCGTCGCTGACCGAGCTGCCGACGTAGATCGGGACGGCGCCCTTCGGCGTCACCCAGGCGTCGGCGGCGCTGTCCCAGTAGGAGAGCGACCGCTTCGGAATGGCGATCGTGATCGTCTTGCTGTCACCGGCCGCCAGCGTCGTCTTGGCGTACCCGACGAGCCGCCGGTCCGGTGTCGGGACGGAGCCCGGGAGCGGTCCGGCGGAGACCTGGGTGACGTCGGTGCCGGCCCGGCTGCCGGTGTTCTTCACCGTGAGCCGGACGCTCGCGGGGTCGCCGCTGAGCGGTAACAACGCGACCGCGTCCCGGCTGAACGTGGTGTACGACAGCCCGTAGCCGAACGGGAAGAGCGGTGTCCGGCCGGCCTTGCGCAGGTACTGGTAACCGACGAAGACGTCCTCGTCGTAGGTGACCGTGCCGTTCGTGCCCGGGTAGGACGCCGGCGACGACCCGACGGGCCGCTGGCTGTTGCTCGCGGGGAAGCTCACCGGCAGCCGCCCGCCCGGATCAGCGTCGCCGAAGAGCACCGACGCCGGACCGGTTCCGGTGGCCACTCCCGGGTACCACGCCTGCAGCACGCCCTGCACCTTCGACAGCCAGGGCATCAGGACGGCTCCGGGCGTGTTGAGCACGACCACGGTGCGCGGGTTCGCGGTGGCGACCGCGTCGATCAGCTGGTTCTGGTCGCCGGGAAGGTCGTAGGAGTCGCGATCCATGCCCTCGCCGGTGCTCTGGTTGACGTAGACGATCGCGACGTCGGCCTTCTTCGCGGCCTCGACCGCGGCCGGAATGAGCGACGTGGGCTGCCAGCCCAGGTGCAGTTCCGGCCCGAAGTAGCCGGGGCCCTGCGCCGAGACCGTGGAGTACTCGACGGTGATCGGCACCGCCTTGCCCGCGGTGAGCGGCACCTGTCCGGAGAGCGGGTAGGTCTCCGGACCGAACTGGAACCGGGAGAAGCTGCGGTCCCCGTCGATCACGGTCTTGCCGCCGATCGTCACCTTCACCGAGCCGGAGAGCACGGTGGAGATGTTCGCGGTGCCGGTGGCGGTCGGGGTGAGCGTGCCGGTCCACCGCGCCGACCAGGCCTGCGGTAGCCCGGTCGTCGGAGCGCCGGTGAAGTCGACGGTCGGCGTGGTCTGGGTCTTGACCGGGCTGCCGGAGAAGTCCGCGGACGGGTAGAACGTCGCCTGGAGACCTGTTACCGGCGCTGGCGGCCGCGGTGTTCTTCGCCGGAGTGGTCCGGGCGCAGTTCGTGCGGCGTTGGCGCCCCGACCTACTGGCCGGGCTGACCGGACGACGAAGGCTGGTGCCCCAGCCCGAGACGTCCAGAGGCCGCCACGCCGCGGCGCCGGGTGTTTCCCGCGCTCAACGCTGAGCGATCGGCGGCGGGCGCGGTTCGTGTCGGCGACCATGGGGTGGTGTCCATTCGGCGCCTCACTGTCCAGGGCCACGACTGGACCGTGACGGAAAGGACCGGGGAGCGCGGGATCTATGACTTCGAGTGGCTCACCGGCCCTCATCCGTACGGGTTCACCGCAGGGATGCTCGGCGACGGGTTGATGAATGAAGCGGATCTGGAGTCTGCGATCGCCGACTTCCTCGCTCAGATCAACCCCGAGACCGGCTATCTCGACTGACAGTTCTTGCCCTGCCGAACTGGGGGTTGGCGCGGTTCGTCTCGCCGGGCAGGCAAGTGGGTCGCCGGCTTCGCCGAGGGCCAAAGTTGGGCCGTGTCGCTGGGGTCTGCGAACCAACCGCTGACGCGGACGTCCAGAAAGCAAACCAGGTCAGGGCCGTTGAGGCTCTGACCTGGTCAAATGTGGTGGGCGATACTGGGATTGAACCAGTGGCCTCTTCCGTGTCAAGGAAGCGCTCTCCCACTGAGCTAATCGCCCGAGGCGGCGGCGGGAATCGAACCCGCGTACAGGGCTTTGCAGGCCCTTGCCTAAGCCACTCGGCCACGCCGCCGGAGTCACTGCTGGTGCTAGCGGCCCGGCACAACGCCCGAGGGCGCCTGTCGAGCGGACGACGGGATTCGAACCCGCGACCCTCACCTTGGCAAGGTGATGCTCTACCAACTGAGCCACGTCCGCGTGTTAGCTCCGACCGGGTTTGTGGCCCGCTCGCTGCTGACAGGGAGAACTGTAGCCGAGTCCCGCGACAAGGTTCAAACCCGGGGGACGTGTCGCCGACCACCCACGGTCATCCGAGGGTCGTCACCACCCGGTGTCGGGTGGGGTCGGCTCTGGTAAAGCCCGGGTTACCAGGAGGTTGTGGCTGGTCGGCGCAGAGGGTTCGGGTGCCTGTCGTTCGCTCCGACGGCGGCAGCCGAGTGGCCGGACAGTCGGCCAGTTCCGGCAGCCGGGTGGCCGGGTGGCCGGGTGGCCGGGTGGCCGGGTGGCTGGGCGGCCGGGTGGCCGGAGCGAGTGCGCCTGGCGCACTCCGCGGCCAGCGGGGTGGTGTTGCTAGGCGGGACCCTGCACAAGTCGCCGCTCTGGCGTTGTGTCAAGCGCCGGGTTTGGTG
>NZ_BAAAYN010000012.1 GCF_039536245.1 Cryptosporangium minutisporangium
CCCGGGCCCCGCGCTCTGCCCCCGCGCCCGCCCCCGCGCCCGCCCCCGCGCGTCCGGCGCCGGTGGCGCTCTGGGCGGGTGTAGTGGGCGGGTCCGGGTGGGCGGGATACCTCGGCCGGATGGCGGATTGGCGGGTTCGCTGATCCGGGGTGAAATACCGAGCTAGGTAGTTTCCGGACCGTCCGAAGTGTCACGTCGAGATTACTCAGTGTTTTGGTCTCGTGCGTCGTCACGCTCCGCGACCCCGTGGCGAGTGGAGTGCCCCCGGCCTTACGGAGTAGTTGAGAATTTGACCTGTCCCCCTCTGACCTGCGGATTGACGACTCGATCCGGGCCAGCCAGCCTCGTCCGTCCGGGGGATGCGTTTCGACCGTGCGGACAGGTGCCGCCCGCGGGTACGGCTGGCAGGCTACGGTCAGGAACCGTGGCCAGGCTCAGACGTCAGCCTCCCGCGTGGAAGTTCTGCGGGTGTGAGCGCGGCAGCGGACGCGAGTGCAGTCCTCCGACAGGGCGGCGATGACCGGGGAACGGGTCGAGCGCGAGTTGGACGTGCTGGCGTCCCGAGCGGCACAGTCCGACGCGGCGGCCACCGCAGAGCTGCTCCGGCAGGTGCAGCCGATGGTGGTGCGCTACTGCCGCGCACGACTGGGACGCGCTGGCGGCGGTTCCTACACGACGGCGGACGACGTGGCGCAGGAGGTGTGTCTCGCGGTGTTGCACGCACTGCCTCGCTATCGCGACCAGGGACGCCCCTTCACGGCGTTCCTGTTCCGCATCGCGGCCAACAAAGTGACCGACGCACATCGGGTCGCCGCCCGCGAACTCGGCGTTCCAGTGCAGACGGTCCCTGAGACGCCCGCGCCCGGCGGCGGCCCCGAGGGCTACGCGATCGAAGCCGATTCGTCCCGACGCATGCGTGACCTGCTCGACACCTTGCCGTCCGCGCACCGCGACGTGCTGCTGCTGCGCATCGCCGTGGGGCTGAGCGCCGAGGAGACCGGCCAGGCTCTGGGCATGAGTGCCGGGTCGGTGCGGGTGACACAGCACCGCGCGCTCAACCGTCTCCGCCGTACGCTGGCCCCCGTCCGGGAGACGGCATGACCGAACCCCGCGGGCCGTACCCGCACGACGTGCCCGACCACGACGAGTACGCCGACTCCGATCACGAGGCCGGTGTGGACGCAATCCTGCGCGACGACGCTCTGCTGGACGCCCTAGGCCGCGGCGAACTGCCGGCCAGCTACCGGGCGGACGTGACCGCACGCCTGCTCACCGGCTGGCGCGACGAGCTCGACGAGGGTCTGCCGCCGTCGTCCCGGACGAGCTCTCTCTTGGCGCCCGAGACGCTGCTCGCGTCGGACACCGGGTCCGACGCCGACACCGGGTCCGACGCCGACACCCTCTCCGCGTCGGATGCCCCGTCCGCGCCGACGCCCCAATCCGTCCCGGATCTCCCCACCTCGCTGCTGCTGGCCAGGGTCGACGCCGAGACGTCGGCGGACGACACCGAGGTGCTCGCGCTCTTCGGCGACGACACGACGCCGCTGGCGGTCCTCACCGATCCTGACCGGATCGACGAGTCCGCGCGGTCGGCGTTCGTCGCGGCCGGCTACGCGCGTCGAGCTGCCCAAGACCCTGCCGAGCAGCCGGTGGAGGAGTCGACCGAGGAGTTCGCCGCGTCGTTCGATCGGCTCCCGCCCGAGAGCGACGACTCCTCGGTGACCGAGCTGGCCGACCGGCGGTCCCGTCGTCGGCGGCTCGACCGGGTCGTGGTCGCGGTGGCCGCCGCGGCAGCGATCGTGGCGGCAGGCTCGGCCGGCAGCGTCGCGGCCGCGTCCACCGCGCATCCCGGCGACACGCTCTGGCCGATCAGCCGGGTCATCTATGCCGAGCGTGCCCGCTCGATCGTGGCCAGTGAAGAAGCACACGCGTCGCTGGACAAGGCCCGCGACGCGATGCAGCGCGGTGACACGGCGAGCGCTCGGCGGTATCTCGCCGACGCGCAGGAGAAGCTCGACGAGGAGGTGCGCGAGGGTTCCGACGAGGCCGACAAGCTGGCGCAGGAGCTCCAGATCACCGCCGCGATGCCCGAACTGCAGTCGCCGTTCGGGGACCCGTCGGCGTCGCCGGACGCGACGGCCAGCAACGGGGCCACGGGCGGCCCGACGACGCGTTCTCGTTGGGGCCGTGGCGGGGATCCGCGTCGCGGCACCGGTAACCCGCAGGCCAGCCCGTCGTCCGCGGCGACGCCGACGACGGCACCCGGCCCCACCGACCCCGCTCCGACGAGCGAGGCACCGGATCCCGACCCGACGCAGCAGCCCGAGCCCACGCCGTCCGGACCAGGAAACACGCCCGATCCCGCGCCCAGCGAGACCATCTCGAACGGCGGATCCACCGACGGTCAGTCAGGCGACCAAGTCACCGGTACGGACGCCGGTCCGACGGCGGAGTAGGCGTTAACCGCTGGTGTTAACGCCAGGGTGCTGCGCTCAGGCGCCTGGCTCGTCCGCGTCTTCGACGGCGTCCTGCATGCCGTCGGCGTACCCGCGGGCGTACTCCCAGGTGACGTACTCGCTGGGGTCCGGGTCGAAGGCCGGCTCGTGCACGCGGGTGCGTCCGGCGACCAGCAGATGGCGGAGGTTCGCCCGGAGCAGGTCCCACGCGAAGTAGTGCGGCACCCGACAGTCTTCGCAGTCGACGACCAGCCCGCGGATGTCGCGGGCGGTCAGCAGCGCCTCGTAGACGTCGAGATCGGCTAGGTCGTCGAGGACGTCCTGGCGCTCCTCCGCGGTGAGCGGCTGCACACCGCGGCCCGGCCCGTCGTCTTCGAGCGCTGACGTCGGGTCGGCCGGGTCACCCGCGAACGGGTCTAGCGGTTCCTCCTGCACGCTCCCACCGTAGCCCGACGTGCAGCGCCGCGCCTTCCCCCTTGACACGACGCTGCGAGGGGTTTCGAATCAGCTGCCGCCAAAACTTACAGTGTGTGCTGGCGGCGTTACCGGATACCGCACGGTGGCGCGAATCGTCACCGAGCCGGTGACCCGCTGCGGGTAGTAGAGGCGGGAGCCGCCGATGATCTGGAGCTGGAGGGCGCCAGTGGTCCACGCCATCGCGCCGAGCGGAATCGTCAGCGTGTGCGTCTTCCCGTCCAGCACCACCGGCAGCGCAGTGGCGAAGTTCCCGGTGACGACGTTGCGGCGGGTGTCGACGACCTGCGCGTAGAGCGACGTCCGGGGTGCGTTACCGGTGCCCCGGTAGGTGAGCGTCAGGGTGGGCGAGCCGACCACCTGGCCACGGGACTTCGGACCGGGCACCCGCACGGCGTTGGTTGCCGGCTGCGCCGCGATGTCAGTGCCCGAGGTGTCGGCCGGGCTGAACGCGAGCGTCCCGGAGCCGGTCGTGCTCACTCGGCGGGTTCGGCTCAGCGGGTAGGCCGGCGCACCCCGCCACACCCCGGAGTCGTCCACGTACTCGAACCCGGGCCCGGTGTTGACCGACCGCGATCGCTTCAGCCAGCGGTCGAACCAGGCGACGGTGAGTGCGTCGACGTGGCCGGCCTGCCCCGGCGGCGTGTTGCAGACGCCGTGGCCGCCGCAGAACCACACCATCTTCACCGGCGTGCCGCGCTTCCGGAGCGCCTGATAGTTGGCGATGGCCTCACGCAGCGGGAACAGCGTGTCGACGGTGCCCTGGACGATCATCGTCGGCACGCGCACCTGACTGATCAGTCGTCCCGCGGGTCCGTGATCGCGCCACCATGCTTCCAGTGCGGCGTCCGGGAGCCCGCCGGTCGCGGCCAGTTCGCAGGTGGCCTTCACCTGGGGGGCCACCCGGTTGGTGCCCGCCGAGCCGAAGCCGCAGAGCAGATTGCCCCAGCCGCTCTTCGGCGTCTGGTTCGGGTACAAGCTGTTGACCAGCGAGTTCCACGCGATGGTCGGAACGATCGCGTCCACCCGGCGGTCGAGCGCCGCGGTGACGAACTGGATGCCGCCGCCGTAGCTTCCCCCGGCCATCCCGACCCGCGCGTCGCCCGGCCGGTCGAGCTTGACCTCCGGCTGAGCGGCGACCCAGGACAGCAGCGTCTGCATGTCCCGCCCTTCGTAGCGGTACCAGTCCACCGACGCCGCGCCGCCGGACCGGCCGAAGCCGCGCGGATCCCACGTCACCACGTTGTAGCCCTGCTGCCGTAATCCGGCCACCGACGGAGCGGCCGGATTGCTCTCACCGGGCTGGCCCCAACCCGGGCCGACCAGCACGGTGGGTGCTCGCCGCCCGGCGGTCAGGCCGGTGGCCGGGAAGAAGTTCGTGACGATCGCCGTCCCGTCGAACGACGTCACCTGCACCGTTCGAACGGTCGGCGCGGGTGCGGGCGCGGCCGCGCCCGGGGCGGCGACGGCGAACGATCCGCCGAGCACGACCAGCCCCACCATTGCCGCAGCGCTCCTCCGCCCGGCGGAAGCCTTCCAGGCGGCGGCCCGGCGGGCACCCGCGCGCCACAGGCGTAGAGCGCGGACGCGGTGCGAAGCCGCGAGGGTCGGGCGATCGGGCACGGAGACTCCTTCGTCGCCGGGCCGCAACACGGCCGACCGCCGCCCGTCCGTGGGCACGCGGCCACGGCAGGGTGCGGCCCTGGAACCTGGCAGGTGAGATCTACCACTTCGAGAGGCTCGTGTACTAGCGAGTAGGGAATCGCGTTCACCGCACCGATTCAGCTCGTCTCGTCTGTTTCCGCTGGTCTCACCGGCCTCACCAGCGACGGGCGGCGCGACCCGGCTCACGCGCGGTGACGGCTACGATGAGGCATGCTGCCTGAGGCCACCTCGCTGAACTCGTTTCCCGACACTTTCGTCGCGCCCGACTCACTGGCCGAGCTGTTCGCCCCGACCGCGCTCACGTTCGATGACGTGCTTTTGCTGCCGGGCGAATCAGACATGATGCCCAGCGAGGTTGACACCAGCACCAGGCTGACCCGCGAGATCAGCGTGCGGATCCCGCTGCTCTCCAGCGCGATGGATACGGTCACCGAGGCCCGGATGGCGATCGCGATGGCGCGCCAGGGCGGCGTCGGCGTGCTGCACCGCAACCTCTCGATCGAGGACCAGACGCAGCAGGTCGACATGGTGAAGCGGTCCGAGTCCGGGATGGTCTCGAACCCGATGACCTGCTCGCCGGACGACACGCTCGCCGACGTCGACCGGGCCTGCGGCCGGTACCGCATCTCCGGCCTGCCGGTCGTGGACGCGGACGGCGTCCTGGTCGGCATCGTCACCAACCGTGACATGCGGTTCGAGACCGACCCCACCCGCCGGGTCCGGGAAGTCATGACCCCGATGCCGCTGATCACCGCGCCGGTGGGCGTCGACCCGGACGAGGCGCTGCGGCTGCTGCGCGCCAACAAGGTCGAGAAGCTCCCGCTGGTGGACGGGGAGAACCGGCTCTGCGGCCTGATCACCCACAAGGACTTCGTCAAGAAGGACCAGTACCCGCTGTCCACGAAAGACCCCGACGGCCGGCTGGTGGTGGCTGCGGCGGTCGGCGTGGGCGAGGACGCCTACAAGCGCGCCCGCTCGCTGGTCGACGCCGGCTGCGACATCGTCGTCGTCGACACCGCTCACGGGCACAACCGGGCGGTCGCGGAGATGGTGCACCGGGTCAAGGCCGACACGCTCGCGCAGGTCATCGCGGGCAACGTCGCGACCAAGGAAGGCGCGCAGACGCTGATCGAGGCCGGTGCCGACGCGATCAAGGTCGGCGTGGGCCCCGGTTCGATCTGCACCACCCGGGTCGTGGCAGGCGTCGGCGTGCCGCAGGTCACCGCGATCTTCGAGGCGGCCCGCGCGGCCAAGGCGGCGGGCGTGCCGGTGATCGGCGACGGTGGCCTGCAGTACTCCGGGGACATCGCGAAGGCGCTGGTCGCCGGCGCCGACACGGTGATGCTCGGTTCGCTGCTGGCCGGCGTCGAGGAGAGCCCCGGCGAGCTGCAGTTCATCAACGGCAAGCAGTTCAAGACGTACCGGGGGATGGGCTCGCTCGGCGCGATGCAGAGCCGGGGCCGTCAGCAGCCGTCGTACTCCAAAGACCGGTACTTCCAGGACGACGTCGCCTCCGACGACAAGCTGGTGCCGGAGGGCATCGAGGGCCAGGTGCCCTACCGCGGCCCGCTCTCCGCCGTCGCACACCAGCTGGTGGGCGGTCTGCGGCAGTCGATGTTCTACGTCGGTGCGCGGACGGTCGCCGATCTCCAGCAGCGCGGCCGGTTCGTCCGGATCACCGCGGCCGGGCTCAAGGAGAGCCACCCGCACGACATCCAGATGACGGTCGAGGCACCCAACTACTCCCGGAAGTCCTGAGCTCGACGAGGGCGGTGTCGGGCCCTGCGGCGGCGGAGGCACGGAACTCCTGAGGCCTCCACCGCACACCGCGACGGACGTGCCTGAATAAACTGGAGCTTTCGACGGCGCGGCACCGACGAGTAAGGGGCCTGGAATTGAACATGTCGGTGGAGATCGGGATGGGCAAGAACGCCCGCCGCGCCTACCACTTGGACGAGGTCGCGATCGTGCCCTCGCGGCGCACCCGTGACGTCAACGACACGTCCCTCTCCTGGCAGATCGACGCGTTCCGCTTCGACCTGCCCCTGGTGGCCACGCCGTCGGACGCGACGATGAGCCCGCAGACCGCGATCGAGATCGGTCGCCTCGGCGGGCTCGGCGTAATCAACGCCGAAGGACTCTGGACGCGGTACGACGACCCGACGAAGTTGCTCGAAGAGCTGGCCTCGCTCTCCGACGACTCGCGGCGTACCCGTCGGCTGCAGGAGGCCTACGCCGAGCCGATCAAGCCCGAGCTGATCAGCGACCGGATCCGGATCATGCGGGACGGCGGCGTCACCACCGCCGTCCGCATCTCCCCGCAGCACACGCTGGAGCTGGCGCTGGAGGCCGTTGCGGCCGGCGTCGACCTGCTGGTGATCCAGGGCGCGGTCGTCTCGGCCGAGCACGTGACGACGTCCGGGCCGACGCTGAACCTCAAGCAGTTCATCGCGGACCTCGACGTGCCGGTGATCGTCGGCGGCTGCGCGAACTACCAGACCGCGCTGCACCTCATGCGTACCGGTGCGGCCGGTGTCATCGTCGGCACCGGCGCCGACAAGTGGGCCACCGAGGACGAGGTGCTCGGCATCCGGGTGCCGATGGCCACCGCGATCTCCGATGCGGCCGCCGCCCGGCGCGACTACCTGGACGAGACCGGCGGCCGGTACGTGCACGTCATCGCCGACGGTGAGCTGCAGACATCCGGCGACATCGCGCGCGCGATCGCCTGCGGCGCCGACGCCGTGATGCTCGGTCAGCCGCTCTCGGTGGCCGCCGAGGCGCCCGCCGGTGGTGCCTGGTGGCACCCGATGGCATCGCACCCGAAGCTGCCGCGCGGCAGCTACGTCCCGGCGACCTCGGAGTGGCCGCTGGGGAGCTTGGCGACCGTGGTCGACGGCCCGGCCGACGACCCGAACGGCTGGCTCAACCTGTTCGGCGGCTTGCGCCGGTCGATGGCGAAGACCGGCTACTCCGACGTCAAGGCGTTCCAGAAGGTGGATCTGGTTGTCGACCGTTGAGCCGTTGATTCGTCCCTACGGGGACGCCGATCTGGACGCCGTGCGGGACATCTGTATCCGGACCGGGCACGAGGGCGGCGACGCGCGGCCGCTCTACCCCGATCCGACGATCTTCCCGACGGCCTTCTCCGACCCGTACGTCGCGTTCGAGCCCGAGCTGGCGTACGTGGTCGACGACGGGGAGCGGGCGGTCGGCTACATCGTGGGCACCGCCGACACCCGGGCATTCGTCAAGCGGTACCGGGGTGAGTGGCTGCCGTCGGTCGCCGATCGCTGGCCGCTCACCGACGGCACCAGCCGCACCGACGGGCTCGTCCGGCTGCTGCACGACCCGGAGCGGATGCTCCACCCGGAGCTGGACGAGTACCCGGCGCATCTGCACATCGACCTGCTGCCGGAGTACCAGGGGCGGGGCCTCGGGCGAGCGCTGATGGCGCGGTTCCTGCGCGCGCTGGCCGCCCAGGACGTGCTGGCGGTGCACCTGGGCATGGTGCCGACGAACACCGCGGCACGGGCGTTCTACGACCGGCTGGGATTCCACGAGATCGCCGTTCCCGACCCGTCCACCACCTACCTGGGGCGCTCGACCGTCGTCGGGTGAGTTCGCGGCCAATTGGGCACAGTCGGTTGACACTGACATTGGTCAGTGTCACGGTGAGCGCTGTCACGTTACTCGGCAGTAGGGCGGGGCAGTCGTGGGCAACGAAGCCGCTGAACACTTCGACGTCGTCGTCATCGGGTCCGGATTCGGAGGCAGCGTCAGCGCGCTGCGGCTGACCGAAAAGGGCTACCGGGTCGCGGTGCTGGAGGCCGGTCGCCGGTTCACCGACGAGCAACTGCCCAAGACGTCCTGGGACGTCCGCAAGTACCTGTGGGCGCCGAAGCTGGGCTGCTACGGCATCCAGCGGATCACACTGCTGAAGGACGTCCTGGTACTCGCCGGAGCGGGAGTCGGCGGCGGATCGCTGGTGTACGCGAACACGCTCTACGAGCCGCCACAGGCGTTCTACGACGACCCGCAGTGGCGCCACATCACCGACTGGAAGACCGAGCTGGCGCCCTACTACGACCAGGCCAAGCGAATGCTCGGCGTGCGGACGTACCCGTTCACGACGCCCGCCGACCGGGTCATGCAGAAGGTCGCGGTCGAGATGGGCGTCGGTGACTCGTACCACCCGACGCCGGTCGGCGTGTTCTTCGGCGAGCCGGGTGCCGAGGTGGACGACCCGTACTTCGGCGGCGCCGGACCACGCCGGTCCGGGTGCACGAACTGCGGCGCCTGCATGACCGGCTGCCGCTACAACGCCAAGAACACGTTGGTGAAGAACTACCTGTACTTAGCCGAGAGCAACGGCGCCCAGATCTTCGAGCGCACCACCGCGACCGCGATCCGGCCGCTCTCCGGAGGCGGTTACGCGGTCGACACCGCCCCCACCGGCTGGGGAACGCGGCGACGGACGTTCACCGCTTCGCAGGTGGTCGTGGCGGCGAGCGCGCTGGGCACCCAGCGGCTGCTGCACGCCTGCCGGGACGCCGGGCACCTGCCTGCGCTGTCGTCGCGGCTCGGAGTGCTGGCGCGGACCAACTCCGAGGCGCTGCTCGGTGCGAACCGGCTCGAGGTCGTTGCGGACGACAACCTCGCGGACGGCGTCGCGATCACGTCGTCGTTCCACCCGGACGAGAACACGCACATCGAGCCGGTCCGCTACGGGCGGGGCAGCAACTTCATGGGGATGCTGACGACCGTCCTCCCGCCCCCGGCGGCCCCCGGAAAGAAGCGGTGGCCGGGCTGGCTGAAGGAGATGGGCCGCAACCTGCCCAAGGCGCGGCACCTGATCTGGTTACGTCGTTGGTCGGAGCGGACGATCATCCTGCTCGTGATGCAGTCGGTGGACAACTCGCTGACGACGTTCACCAAGCGGACGATGTTCGGCCGTCGGAAAATGACGACCCGTCAGGGCCACGGCGCGCCGAACCCCACCTACATTCCGGCCGGCCACGAGGCGACCCGGCGGACCGCCGCGCACATCGGCGGCATGGCGGGCGGAACGCTCGTCGAGGCGTTCGACGTGCCGATGACCGCCCACTTCATCGGTGGCTGCGCGATCGGTGACTCGCCGGAGACCGGGGTCGTCGACCCGTACCACCGCGTCTACGGCTACCCCGGCCTGCACGTCGTTGACGGGGCTGCTCTCTCCGCCAACCTCGGGGTCAACCCGTCGCTCTCGATCACCGCGCAGGCCGAGCGAGCGATGGCGCTGTGGCCGAACAAGGGCGAGGAGGACCCCCGCCCGGGGCAGGACTCGCCGTACCGCCTGGTGGCGCCGGTGCCTCCGGTCCGTCCTGCGGTCCCCGACGCCGCCGAGGGAGCGCTCCGCCTACCGTTCGTCCCGCTGGAGGGGCTCGTGGCCGCACGCTCGGCGGACACCGAGGTCGCGGCGACGTCCGTCGTCGAGCCGAGCGCGGCGAGCTCTCAGCCCACCCCGGCCGACGCGGCCCAGGTGACCGCCGACGAGGCCCCACCCGCGTCCATCGACCGCTGACGCCCGCTGGCGTCACCGCCGTCGGCGTCGCCGCACCGATTTTCGGAAAGACCACCGCTCGGGCTACTCGCGGTGCACTTGCGAAGGCCACCGTGCGGGCGCCTGGCGCTGCCCGCAAGCGGGACACCGCTGCCGCGGCGGTGGGGCCCGCCCGGAACGACACGGACGCCCGGCTGGCACGCGGCCAGCCCTGAGTGGTTGTCGCCGTTTCCGGGTGCCGCCGAGATGGTTGTCGCGCATTCCGTGCCATGGCACGGGATGCGCGACAACCATCGGGTGGGTGGCCCCGAGAGCGTGACAACCATCGGGTGGGTGGCCCCGAGAGCGTGACAACCATCGGGTGGGTGGCCCCGAGAGCGTGACAACCATCGGGTGGGTGGCCCCGAGAGCGTGACAACCATCGGGTGGGTGGCCCCGAGAGCGTGACAACCATCGGGTGGGTGGCCCCGAGAGCGTGACAACCATCGGGTGGGTGGCCCCGAGAGCGTGACAACCATCGGGTGGGTGGCCCCGAGAGCGTGACAACCATCGGGTGGGTGGCCCCGAGAGCGTGACAACCATCGGGTGGGTGGCCCCGAGAGCGTGACAACCATCGGGTGGGTGGCCCCGAGAGCGTGACAACCATCGGGTGGGTGGCCCCGAGAGCGTGACAACCATCGGGTGGGTGGCCCCGAGAGCGTGACAACCATCGGGTGGGTGGCCCCGAGAGCGTGACAACCATCGGGTGGGTGGCCCCGAGAGCGTGACAACCATCGGGTGGGTGGCCCCGAGAGCGTGACAACCATCGGGTGGGTGGCCCCGAGAGCGTGACAACCATCGGGTGGGTGGCCCCGAGAGCCCGACAACCATCTGCGGCGCCACCCGACGACACCGCTGCCGAGCAGCCGGCCACCCCCGTTGCCGCGACCGCTTGACGATGGCGCGCCGCGCAAGGTGGTGTTCCCGAAAATCGGCCGGGCGGCGGCGCGGGCGTGGGCACGGGCGGCAGGCGCTAGGCCGGGTAGCACCCCGCACCCTCTGGACCGATGCACGCTTTGCTGCTATGCCCCACTACCCTTCGAGGGCATGAGCGTTCCGCCCCCGGTTCTCGTCGTTGACTTCGGTGCGCAGTACGCGCAGTTGATCGCCCGCCGGATCCGGGAGGCGAACGTCTACTCGGAGATCGTCCCGCACACGATGCCGGTCGAGGAGATGCTCGCGCGCAAGCCCGCCGCCGTGGTGCTGTCCGGTGGTCCGTCCAGCGTCTACGCCGAAGGCGCGCCGCACGTCGACCCCGAGCTGTTCGGGGCCGGCGTCCCGGTCTTCGGCATCTGCTACGGGTTCCAGGCGATGGCGCAGGCACTCGGCGGCACGGTCGCCCACACCGGTAGCCGCGAGTACGGCGGCACGCAGCTCACCGTCCTCGACCCGGGCGTCGTCTTCGCCGGGCTGCCGACCCAGCAGTCGGTCTGGATGAGCCACGGCGACGCGGTCAGCAAGGCACCAGCCGGCTTCCTGGTCACCGCGGCTACCGGGGGCGCTCCGGTCGCCGCGTTCGAGGACACCGCCCGTGGCTTCGCGGGCGTCCAGTTCCACCCCGAGGTGCTGCACACCGCCGAGGGGCAGCGGATGCTGGAGAGGTTCCTCTACGACGTCGCCGGCATCACCCCCGACTGGACGATGGGCAACGTCATCGCCGACCAGGTCGCGGCGATCAAGGCCCAGGTCGGCTCGAAGCGCGTGATCTGCGGCCTCTCCGGCGGCGTCGACTCCGCGGTCGCCGCGGCGCTCGTCCACAAGGCCGTCGGTGACCAGCTCACCTGCGTCTTCGTCGACCATGGCCTGCTGCGGGCCGGTGAGGCCGAGCAGGTCGAGCAGGACTACGTCGCGTCGACCGGCATCAATCTGAAGGTCGTCAACGCGCAGGAGCAGTTCCTCTCCGCGCTGGCCGGCGTCACCGACCCGGAGCAGAAGCGCAAGATCGTCGGCCGGGAGTTCATCCGGACGTTCGAGGCCGCCGAGCGCGAGCTGATCGCCGAGGCCGGCGAGCACGGCGAGACGATCGAGTTCCTGGTGCAGGGCACGCTCTACCCGGACGTGGTCGAGTCCGGTGGTGGTACCGGCACCGCGAACATCAAAAGCCACCACAACGTCGGCGGCCTCCCCGAGGACCTCCAGTTCCAGCTGATCGAGCCGCTGCGGACGCTGTTCAAGGACGAGGTCCGCCAGGTCGGCCTGGAGCTGGGCCTGCCGGAGGCGATCGTGTGGCGCCAGCCGTTCCCCGGCCCCGGCCTGTCGATCCGGATCATCGGCGAGGTCACCGCCGACCGTCTGGACCTGCTTCGCACGGCCGACGCGATCGTCCGCGAGGAGATGTCCGCCGCAGGGCTGGATCGCAGCATCTGGCAGTGTCCGGTGGTCCTGCTGGCCGACGTGCGCAGCGTGGGTGTCCAGGGCGACGGCCGGACGTACGGGCACCCGATCGTGCTGCGTCCGGTCACCAGTGAGGACGCGATGACCGCGGACTGGGCCCGGGTGCCGTTCGACGTCCTGTCGAAGATCTCCACCCGGATCACGAACGAGGTCGCGGACGTGAACCGAGTCGTGCTCGACGTGACGAGCAAGCCGCCGGGCACCATCGAGTGGGAGTAGCGCGTCCTACCCCCGTTCCGGGGGCACCAACCCCCCTGTGAGCAGTCTCACTCGGATGGCATCGGTGCGGTACCGTTGAGGTCGCCGCACCGCGGTGAGCTGTCTGAATGTCCGCCGCCAGCACATGGCGGCGGTCCGAGCGGGGGAACGGACACGATCTGGACCTCGCAGCGGCCGTTCCTCGATTGAGCGGCGCCTCGCGGGGTAACCCATACTTCTTGGTCGAACATCTGAACACTCGCGGACGTGTATGCGAATGTACGTCCGCTAGTGACGGACGCGGCGAAAAGCGCTCGCTGTCCGATAGTGGCCCGCCGCCTGGAGCGGCTGAGCCATTGACGATCGACCCGGCCCAGGCCCAGGAGGATTCGGGGTGCAAGCGAGACCTTGGCGGCGGCGTGCCGACCGCCCCCGTCCGGCTGGCCGTAGGTGGAGCCGTGGGCTCCGCCGCGGCGGCACCATCGCTCGACGCGTGCTCGTAAGGCGACGCGGCGGGCTCGACGCAGGCGCTCCGCCCGGCGTCGACGGGGTGCAGCCGGTCGGGCCGTACACCACGCTCACCTGGCCCGACGGGGAGACTCGAGGCGTCGGTGATGCGGTGCACGGCGGTACCCCGGTGCGGCGGCGTCGCACCGTCGGAGCCCGGCCTGCGACGCCGGCCGAGCGGCTGGCGAGCGAGGCGCCCCAGTCGGCGCCGCTGCTCACCGGCGAGGTGACGGTCACCCGGCGTTGCCAGTTCGCCGTCGTTCAGGCGTGCACGCTGGCCAGCCTGCTGCTGGGCATGGCGGCGATCTTCGCCGTGCTGCACGGCGAGGTGCGCATCGCGGCGGCCGTGCTGCTCGGCTGCGTTCTCTTCGACGGCGCGGACGGGGCGCTGGCCCGCGCGTTCGGTGTCTCGACGCCGTTCGGCGCGCAGATGGACTCGCTGGCCGACATGTGTTCGTTCGGCATCGCGACGCCGGTCGTGGTGTTCGCGTGGCTGGCCGGTCCGAGCCCGACGGTGGTGGCCGGACTGGCGTGCGCGCTGATCGCGATCTGCGCGGCGATCCGGCTGGCCCGGTTCAACGTCTCGCCGAAGAACGGGCGGTTCTTCTCCGGGGTCCCGACCACGATCGCGGCCGCCATCATGGTGATCGCGGTCCTGGTGCGCCCGGAGGCCGGTCGGTGGGCGGCTCCGCTGTTCGTCGCCGCACTCGCGATCGCGATGGTCAGCTCGTTCCCGTACCTGAAGATCGGTGCGCTGCGGCGGGTGCCGCGGTGGCTGCTGCCGCTGGCGGCGGTCGCGGTGGTGCTCGACCCGACCACGGTGCTCGGCCTGCTCGTCGGCGCCTACCTGCTGAGCGGCCCATTGCTCTGGGCCCGCCAAAAAAGAGGCATAACCGCTGTGTGAGCGGCCCGTCCAGAACAACGCTGCCGAGCGGGCGGAAGGAGTTGAGTATCACCTATACGCGGCGTCCTCCCGCCCGATCGGCAGCGTCGCCCTGGACGGGCTCCAGGTCAGAACACAGCACCGCCGCCTCCTGCTTGGGTTCCAGGAGGCGGCCGTTCTGCGTGCGGCTGGGTTATTCGGCGGTCCAGCGGGCCAGGACGGTCTCGCCGCCGATGACTCGTTCGCCGGGGGAGACCAGGGGCGCGGCCGCGTCGGCGGGCAGGTAGACGTCGGTGCGCGAGCCGAAGCGGATCAGCCCGTACCGCTCACCCCTGGCGAGCAGCGCACCGACCCCGGCCCGGTTGACGATCCGCCGCGCGATCAACCCGGAGCGCTGCGCCACCACGACCCGCCCGTGCACGGTCTCGAGCACCGTGTAGCAGGCGACGTTGTGCTCGGCCGCCGCGGTCATCGCGTTCGCGTACCCGCCCTCCTCGCGGAGCACCGACACCACGCGTCCCGCCACCGGCGACCGGTTCACGTGGACGTCGAACACCGACAGGAAAACCGAGATCCGCAGCCACTCGTCGGGGCCGAACCGGCTGTCGGTCAGCCGCTCGACGGCCAGCACCTTGCCGTCGGCGGACGAGACGACCGCCCGCGGATCGTCCGGCACGATCCGGCGCGGGTCACGGAAGAACGCCGCCACCGGCACCGACAGCGCCGCCGGCACCAGCCACGCCTTGGAGCGCGGACGCACGACCTTCGTCAGCAGCGCGACGCCGGCGAACAATCCGCCGAACGCGACGCCGTTCGAGTCGATGCCCATCCGCTTGGTGACCGCGACGTGGCTCGGCACGGCCGCCGGGTCGAGCCGGGCGGCGAGGTGCGGCGTCGCCGGGTTGAAGCGCAGCTGGTGCACCCGCAGCGGCGGGAACGAGCGGAACACCCGGTCGGTCCGGACCGCGTGGTCAGCGACCACGCCGGTGAGCGGGTCACCCGCGGTGGCATCGGTGGCGACAGTCAGGACGCCGTCCGCCGCCAGCAGCGGGCGGACTCGGTCGACGACGGTGGGGTGCAGCACCGGACGTGCGACCACCGCCACGTCGACCGGGGCGGGCAGCTCGGACGGGTCCGTCGGCAGATCTTTCCGGACGGTCACCCGTCCGGTCAGCGCCTCGCTCCCGGCGAGCAGGTCGTCGACCGGTCCGTCGGCGACGACAACCACCTGGTCGCTGGGCATGAGGACGGCGAGCACCCGGTCGACCACGGTGTCGCCTGCCGTGACACCGATCACCAGGACCGTCTTCGGGCCCGGGTGCCGGGCCACCTCGCTGCTCAGCGCCTTCGCGGCAACCGGACCGACGGGTCGGTCGGACAGCGCGAGCGGACCGGCGTCCGGCCGGGGGGAAAGTGCGTGGTCAGCCATACCTCACCTTGGGTGTCGGCGATTTCTCGTCCGTACCCCAACAGCCGGACGCGACTCCAGCATATTGCTGAAGTCGCGTCCGCCTATCTCTCCGTCAGCGGTCCCCGGCCGGGACCCGCATCGGTTACCGCTGGGCTGCGGACGTCGGGGCGGTGTCCACCCGCACGGCGGCTGCCAGCGCGCAGAGGAGCAGGGCCCCGGCGACCACGAGCCAGGCGGTCATGACGACGCGCTCCCGTCCCGATCGGCCGGTAGTTCCTTCGTGTCGCCGCGGCGGTCCGCGAGGCGAGGGCTCGTCTGCTCGGCGTCGTCGGCGTCGTCGGCGTCTTTGGTCGTCGGCTCGTCGGCATCCGCGGGGGCCGCGTCGGTCAGCGGCGCCGATTCCGCGGCCCGGGCGGTGTCAGTCGGCCGGTCGGCGACCGCGGTGGCGGCCGGAGCCGCCGGGGCGACCGGGTCCTCGAAGCCGGCCTCGCGGTACGCCGCGGCGATCGCGTCCGCGTCGAGGACGCCGTCCACCCGGGGCAGCGACATGGACGCCAGGAACGGGTCGGCGTAGGGGTCCGGGTCGAGCGCGGCCTGCGGCGCCTGCGGAACGGTCAGCGGCGCCTCGACCGGACGACGCTGCGGGCGCAGTGCGCTCACCAGCCCGACCAGGCCGATCACGAGCAGGGTTCCGGCCCCGATCCACGCCGCGGGGACGTGCAGTGGGTCGCTGCTGATCATCGCGACGCCCCACCACGCCACGGCGGCAATGAAGAGAAGGGCGAAGACCAACGAGACGCTGTCGGTAGGGTGCCGCCTCATCGCGTGACCTCCAGGTCCCCGGCGCCGTGGTGGATGACCAGCTTGAGGTTGCTGGTGTCCGGTCCGTTCTCGCCCTCGTCGATCTGGATGCCGTGGACGCCGAGGCCCTCGTCGCGCCGGTCGAGTATCTGTGCGTCGCCGGCACCCAGGTCGTACTCGATCCTCACGTCGACGTCCTCGGGCAGCAGGATCTGGGAGTCGCCGAACCCGGAGTTGACGACGATGGTTTTGGTCGTGCCGGTGAAGTCGACGGCCGTCAGGTCGAGCTCGAAGTCACCGGCGCCGAACTCGTACGTCGGCAAGACCTCGGCGACGCTGGTCGGACGGTGCGTGACGTCGCGTCCGTCGTTGGACGGGCCGCCGTCGACGTTCTCGGCGATCGACCCGATGCCCAGGGCGAACGTCAGGAGCACGCCGAGCGGGATGAGCCAGCGGGCGCGTCCGACCCAGGCACCGATCAGCAGACCGGCGGCGACGATGCCGAGCGCCAGCGCGACGAACCCGGTGAACGGGATGTTCCCACCGGCCGCGTTGATGATCACCAGGATGACGATCGCGAGGCAGGCCACCGAGAACGTCAGCCGGCCGAGCACCGAGCGCTCCTTGGGACGCTTCGGCGGCATCGGAGGCACCGGCGGAACCACGTGCATCGGCGGCGTCGCGCCTCCGCCGTACGGACCGTAGGGACCGTAGGGGGCGAACGGCGCCGTGTAGGTGCCGCCCGGCGTGCCGTACGGGTCGGCGTGCGGCGGCGTGTACGGGGGGACGCTCGCGGGGAACGGCGTCGGGGGAGCCGACGCGGCGAACGGCGTCGCGGCCGGCGGAACCGAAACGGACGGCGGCACCGACGGGGTGGGCGGAACCGACGCGGTCGGCGGGAGGTACGGGTCAGCGGTCGCGGTCGGCATCGTCGCGGCCACCGGCGTCGTCGCGGCCGCTGCCCACGCCGCCTGCTCAGCGGGTGCCGCCTGCGGTGCGGGCGGTGCGGGCGGTGCGGTCGGCGGAGTCGGGAACGTCGGGGACGCGAATCCCAGCGTCGGGTCCGCAGCCGGGCCGACACCGACGGGCGCGGCCGGGTAACCGTTGTGGTGCCCGGTTCGGCGCAGTAGCAGCACGCCGCCCATCACGCAGGCCGCCAGCAGCAGCGTGGCCTGGAAACCGTTGTTGAGCGAGCCGACCAGGACCAGCGCGGCCAGCACGATCAGCCCGACCGTCAGCGCAGGTGAGGTGCCGGAGCGTCCTCGCCCGAGCAGCGACTCGATCGGCGAGGCGGGTTCGTCGTCGACGGGGAGGACGAGCCAGGCCACCAAGTAGAGGAGGGCGCCGATGCCGCCGAAGAAGACCAGCACGGCGAGGATGACCCGGAACAGGATGGGGTCGACGCCGGTGCTCCGGCCGAGGCCGGCACAGACGCCGGCGATGAACTTGCCCTGACGCGTACGGGTGAGCGTCCGGCCGCGGTTCCAGGTCCATCCGCCGCCGCCGGCACCGGCCCATGGCGTCGAACCACCGGGCGGGAAGTGCCCGCCGGGCGGCATGGAGCCGCCGGGCGGCACGGAGCCACCGGGCGGCACGGGACCGGGCGGCACGGAGCCACCGGGCGGCACGGGACCGGGCGGCACGGAGCCACCGGGCGGCACGGGACCGGGCGGCACGGAGCCACCGGGCGGCACGGGACCGGGCGGCACGGAGCCACCGGGCGGCACGGGACCGGGCGGCACGGAGCCACCGGGCGGCACGGGACCGGGCGGCACGGAGCCACCGGGCGGCACGGGACCGGGCGGCACGGAGCCACCGGGCGGCACGGGACCGGGCGGCACGGAGCCACCGGGCGGCACGGGACCGGGCGGCACGGAGCCACCGGGCGGCACGGGACCGGGCGGCACGGAGCCACCAGGCGGCACGGGACCGGGCGGCGGAGTCGGACCGGGCGGCGGCTCGGCGGCCCCCGGAGAGGTCGTCGACTCCGACGCGGTGGTCGATTCGGAAGAGGTGGCCGACTCGGTGGACGGCGTCGCCCCCACTGATGCGGAGTCCGACGCCGCGGCCGAGCCGCTGGGCGGGGTGGAGCCGGAGTCCGGCGCTGGCTCCCGGCGGGGGTCGAGGCTGTCCATGGCATCGATACTCCTGGCCCCCGCCGCTCCGAACCATCAGGCACGACCCTGATCGGACCCTGATTCGCGCCGGGGTCGTATCTCCGGGGCACACCCCGTGGCCTACCGCCCCCATGCGTGTGACGATCGGATACGTCGACCTGGAGGTCGACCGCGAACCTCGGGAGGAATGATCACTACGCCAGCGCACCGCGGGCCCGGCGCCGGCTCCGTCACGGCCCCTCCCGCGCCAATGAACCCGTTCCAGCATCCGGCCTTCTCTGACGTCTTGCAGACGCCGGTCGAGCAGGGTTCATCCTCCGTGGAGACCTCCGTGCCCTACGCGGCGGCCCAACAGCTGACCGCTCAGTACCTCGCCGCCCACCAGCAGGTCCAGCAAGCTCAGCAGGCCCAGCAGGAGGCCGCTGCCCGCGCCCGTGCCGAAGCCGACCGCATCGCGGCCGCACACGCCGAGGCGCACCGAGCGACCGTCGAGCGCGCGACCGCTGAGCACGTGGCCGCGCACGGCCCCGCTGCCGAGCGCGCCACCGAGGCGGTCCGGAAGGCGGCCCGCGCCGCGGCCGCGGCCGCGACCGCAGCCATGCCTCCGACCGCGTCCGGCTTCGTCACGTCAGGCCTGGCGACGTCGTCCGGCGTACCGATCCGGCGGCTCTACCGCCGCACGGACGACCGCGTCCTGGGCGGTGTCGCGTCGGGTATCGCCGAGCACGTCGGCGCCCGCCCGCTCGTCGTCCGGCTGGTGTTCTTGTTGTTGCTCGCGTTCGGCGGGCTCGGGGCCGTGCTGTACGCGGTGTTCTGGGCGGTGCTGAGCCTCGACCCAGCCGCCGAACAGCGCGGACGGCACCGCGACACCGGTCAGCTCGTCGCGTTCCTGGTGTTCGGCCTCGGCATCATCATCGTGCTGCTCGGCGTCGGGGGGAACAGCCAGCTGGTGCTGGTCTGGTGTCTCGGCGTCGTCGCGGTCGGCGCGGCGCTGGTCTGGCGTCGAGCCGATCCGGTGCAGCGGCAGCGGTGGACCGCGGCAGCACCCCAGGTGCCGTGGCTCGGCCCGGTCCTGTCGGGCGGCCGGGCGATGACCGCGATCCGGTTGGCCGGCGGCGGTGTCCTGGTGATGGTCGGCCTGGTCGGCTTCCTGGTGTTCACCGGCGAGTGGCAGTCGGTCCGGGACGGTTTCCTGTTCGGCACCGTGCTCCTCACCGGCGTCGCGCTGGTGATCGCACCCTGGCTGGCGCAGATCATCGTCGAACTGCGGGCCGAGCGCAGCGAGCGGATCCGTTCCCAGGAGCGGGCCGAGATCGCGGCGATGGTGCACGACCAGGTGCTGCACACGCTCGCGCTGATCCAACGGCGCTCGAGCGACCCGCGCGAGGTCGCGCGGCTGGCCCGCGGCCAGGAACGCTCGCTGCGCAACTGGCTCTACAAGCCGACGGCCTCGGCCGCCGAGCGGATCGGTGCCGCGTTGGAGGAGGCCGCCGCCGAGGTCGAGGACGCGTTCGCGGTGAGCGTCGACGCGGTGGTGGTCGGCGACTGCCCGCTGGACCCGCCGCTTTCGGCCCTGGTTCAGGCGTCCCGAGAGGCTTTGGTCAACGCGGGCAAGCACGCCGGAGTAGCGTCCGTGTCGCTGTACGCCGAGATCGAACCCGACCAGGTGAGCGTCTTCATCCGTGACCGCGGCCGGGGCTTCGACCCCTCGCGCGTGGACGACGACCGGCACGGCGTGCGGGGCTCGATCCTCGGTCGGATGGAGCGGCACGGCGGAAAGGCCGAGATCCGGAGCAGCCCCGGGAGTGGTACCGAGGTCCGGCTGACGATGACGCGTACGAACGGTGAGTAGAAGCGATGACTAGTCCGACGGACGGCCGGATCAGAGTCGTTCTGGTCGACGATCACGGGATGTTCCGGGCCGGCGTCCGCGCCGAACTCGGTGGCCGGGTCGAGGTGGTGGGCGAGGCGAGCACGGTGCCGCAGGCGGTGTCGGTGATCACCACCCTCACCCCGGACGTGGTGCTGCTCGACGTCCACATGCCGGACGGCGGGGGACGGGCCGTCCTCGAGGCGATCCGGCCGACGCTGCCGCAGGTGAAGTTCCTCGCGCTGAGCGTCTCGGACGCCGCCGACGATGTGATCGGGCTGATCCGGGCCGGCGCCCGGGGCTACGTGACGAAGACGATCGCCGCCGACGAGCTGACGGACGCGGTGCGCCGGGTCGCCGAGGGGGACGCGGTGTTCTCGCCGCGGCTGGCCGGGTTCGTGCTCGACGCGTTCACCCAGCGGCCGGAGACCGTGGTTCGGGACCCGGAGCTCGACCTGCTCACGAACCGGGAGCGCGAGGTGCTGCGTTTACTGGCGCGGGGTTACGCGTACAAGGAGATCGCTTCCGAGCTGTTCATCTCGGTGAAGACGGTCGAGACGCACGTGTCGAGCGTCCTGCGCAAGCTGCAGATGTCCAACCGCTACGAGCTGTCCCGCTGGGCGGTCGACCGAAGGCTTATCTGACCGAGCACACGCGAAGGCCCGCGTCGCACCGCGACGCGGGCCTTCGTTTGCCGTTTCCTGGACGGGCCGTGCACATCACTCTGCTTCGGCTAGCAGCGTGTAGAGCTTGCGCCGGGCGTCGGTGAGGATCTCGACGGCCTTGGCGCGCTGCTCCTCGGTGCCCACCTGGGCCACCTGACCGGCGGCGTGGACGACCGGACCGATCGCGGCGTGCAGGTCGAGCATGCTCTGCTCGACACCCTCGGACACCTGCGCCCACGGCGTGGTGCCGCTCTCGGCCAGTTTGTCCGCCTCGACGCGGCCCCGCTCGGTGAGCGATACCAGCCGCTTGCCCTCGGTCTCCTCGATGGTGACGAGACCTTCGTCCTCCATCAGCTGGAGGGCCGGGTAGAGCGAGCCGGGGCTCGGCCGCCAGACGCCGTTACTGCGCTCGGCGATCTCGCCGATCATCTCGTAGCCGTGCATCGGCCGCTCGCGGAGCAGCACGAGGACGGCGCCGCGGACGTTGCCGCGACGAGCCCGGCGGCCGCCGCGCCCATGAGGGCCGAAGGGGCCGAATCCGGGCGAGCCCGGGGGAAAGGGCGGAACTCCGCCGAAGCCGGGAAAGAAACCCTGTCGTCCGCGGCCTCGGCCGCGGTGCTCGTGGGGTGTGCGGTACATGAGTGCCTCCTGTGTAGGTCTTGCTACCGATGCTCTAACGATATATCGGAAACTATCGCGATGCAACAGTGATCGATACCAACTAGTTAGCGGGGCTCCGTCGAACGGCCAGTGGTGGACCAGCGCATCGGATTGCTCGCCCGGTCAGGGGCACCAACGGGCTGTTTGGGCGCATACCATCGGTACATCTCGACTTCCTGTCTCGGCGACCGGCCGGAGGTGAGGCCCGCAGTGAATACGCGAGCCGTCCGACACCGTTCTGTAGTCCGTATGGGCTTCTGCTGCCCTGGACGGGCCGAGGCATGAGCGCCGAGGCCACCCCGTTCGGGTCGAATCCGACCCAGCCGCTCGGTCGCCGCGGATCAGACGACGCGCAGACCGGCGGAGCGGTGGCGGGGGGGCCGGTGGCTCGGAGAGCGCTACGGGCTCTCCTCCGCGCCGGGGCGGCGACCACCGCCGGGCGCAACCGTCAGAACGATCCGCTGGCGAACATGCTGGCACTGCACCGCGAAGCGCACCCCCGGGCCGACGTCGAGGTTCTCCGTCGGGCCTACACGATCGCCGAGCGCGCCCACCGCGGGCAGATGCGCAAGAGCGGCGAGCCGTACATCACCCACCCGCTCGCGGTCACCGAGATCTGCGCCGAGCTGGGCATGGACACCACCGCCCTGGTCGCCGCGATCCTGCACGACACGGTCGAGGACACCCAGTACACGCTGGACCAGCTACGCGCCGACTTCGGTGACGAGGTCGCGCTGCTGGTCGACGGGTTGACCAAGCTGGACAAGGTCCGCTTCGGCACGGCCGCAGCCGAGGCCGAGACCAACCGGAAGATGATCATCACGGCCGGCCGCGACCCGCGCGTCCTGGTGATCAAGCTCGCTGACCGCGTCCACAACATGCGGACGCTCGGCTTCAAGTCCGGCCCTTCCCAGCAGCGGATCGCTCGCGCCACCAACGAGGTGTTGATCCCACTGGCCGGTCGGCTCGGGATCCACAAGATCAAGCGCGAGTTGGAAGACTTGGTCTTCCGGATCCTCCAGCCGGAGGCCTACGCCGAGGTCGAGCGCCGCGTCGAGACGCGGATGGCCGAGCGCACGGCTTACCTCGACGGCCTGGTCGCCGAGGCCTCCGGGGCGCTGCGGAGCGCCCGGATCAAGGCCAGCGTCACCTGGCGTGAGCGCCACCTCAAGTCGGTTTGGAAGCAGATCAACAAGACGCCGAACGCGCCCGGCGACTTCATCGGCGCCGACCGGCTCGTCGTGGTCATCGACGGCGACCCGACGGAGTGTTACGCAGCGCTCGGCGTGATCCACGGACGGTGGCACCCGATCCCGGGCCGGTTCAAGGACCACATCGGCGTTCCGAAGTTCAACATGTACCAGTCGCTGCACACCACGGTGATCGCGCCGGAGGGCCGCTGCGACGTGCTGATCCGGACCGAGGGCATGAACCGCGTCGCCGAGTACGGCATCGCCGCGCTGCACCGGTTCGGCCGGGATCGAGTGGGTGACGCCGCGGCCGAGCTCGAGTGGCTGCAGCGGGTGCTCGACTGGCAGGAGGAGGCCGCCGAGCCGGGCGAGTTCATGGACTCGCTGCGCTCCGGCCTCTCCGACCACGAGGTGCTCGTCTTCACGCCGAACGGGCGGGCGATCAGCCTGCCGGAGAACGCGACACCGGTCGACTTCGCCTACGCGGTCTCCACCCGGCTCGGCGACCGATGCATCGGCTCCAAGGTGAACGGGCAGCTCGTACCGCTGGCCCGGCCTCTCTCCGACGGCGACGTGGTGGAAGTGCTCACGTCGCCGTCGGAGTATTCGGGGCCGAGCGAGGAGTGGCTGACGTTCGCGAAGAGCCCGCAGGCGCAGATCCAGATCCGTCGCTGGTTCGCCGAGGACGTCTCGGACGCGTCGGTCGAGGACGGGCGGCGGAACATCGCGGCGGCGCTGGCCGCGGAGGGGCGCGTGCTGGCGCACGACCGACCGCTGTCGATGCTGGCCCGGGTCCTCGACCTGCCGGATCACGATTCGCTCTGCGCGGCGGTGGCCGACGGCCGTCTCGACCCGACCGACGTCGCCCGCCGCCTGATCCTCATCGTCGACGGTCCGGGCGAGGACTGAGCGGCCGACCTACCGCACGGTGCCGACTACCGCACGGTGATCGTGCGGCTGACGGCGTCGGTCTGGGCGCCGTCGACTGCGGACTCCCGGTACACGGTCAGCGTGTACTCGCCGGCGTCCGGGGCCTCGACCGTGAACTGGAACGGCTGCTTCGTGGTCGTGCCTGCGGTGGCGTAACCGCTGATCGCTTCCCCGCCGCCCGCGTCGGAGAGCTTCCAGAGCACGGTGCCCTCGAACGCGACCCCCGAGCCGCGGACCAGGAAACTGCGGTCGACGGTCGCGCCCTCACCGGGTGTGCTGAGCGTGATCGGCCCGGCGTCGAGCGCCGGCGTGGAGACCGGGCTCGCCGCCGTCGTGGTGACCGTAGTCGGACTGCTCTTGGCGGACGCAGTGGGCGCCGCCGCCGAATCGCCGTCGTCACCACTGCACGCAGCAGTGGTGAGGAGGGCGAGCGCGCCCAGGGCCGCCGCAGCCCGCCGGTGCCGGATGTCGTGTCGCCGCATCTGTTCCCCCCGCTTCCGGCCCACATGCTCTAGCCTGCCGGGCGCGAGGTCGAGCACCGACGCCCGCTGTTTTGTGGCTTTATCGAATAGTTTTGCCCGAGGAGTCCGGAGACGCCGGTGGCCGTGCCGTACCGCCTGCTGATGGACGGCGAGGACGTCGTCGTTCACCGTCACCCGCACGTGCGGGTGCTTTTCCGCCCTGCGGTGGTCACCGTCGTCGTGGTGGGGGTGGCCGGGCTGCTGATCGCGGTGGTGTCACAGTCCTCGACGCGGTGGGGGATCGCCGCTGTCGCGCTCGTCGTCCTGGGCGCCTCGGTGTCCCGGCCGGTACTGCACTGGCTGACGACGACGTTGACCGTGACCGATCGTCGCCTGCTGCTGCGCTCCGGGGTGTTCGCGCGGTACGGGCGGGACATCCCGCTCGGCCGGATCGAAGAGGTCTCGTTCGAGCACACGCTGCTGGAGCGGGCGCTCGGCTGCGGCACGCTCTACGTCGATCTGACCGGCGACCGCGGTGTGGTCGTCGTGCAGAACGTGCCGGGGGTGGAGCGCGTGCAGGGCGCGGTCTACCAGCTGCTCGACGAGGAGTTCGGCGACTTCGACGCGGAGGACCTCGACCCGGACGTCGAGGAGGAGTTCGACGGGGACCTCGACGAGATCGACGCGGAGCCGGAGGTCGTCGGACGACGCTGGCTCCGGCGGCGTTAGAGGTCGGCGCGGACCGGTTCGCGGTCGGAGCGCTGCTCCGGGACGGTCCGGACGATCGTCGCCGCGGCGTCGGCCACAGCTGCGGGCTCGGTGCCGGTCGCATCCGTCCCGGAAGTGACCACCGCAGGGGCAGGCACAACCTCCTTGCCGAACACCCAGCGTTTGTACGACCAGAACCGGAACAGCGTCGCGACCCCGATCGCGAACAGCCGCACCACGTTCAGCGCCAGCTGGTCGTGCAGGTCGAAGCCGTACTTCGCGACGCCGACGATCGCCGCGGTGATCGCCAGCCCGACGCCGTTGAGCACGAAGAACAACGTGTACTCGCGCCGCAGCCCGGACCGTTCGTGCTTCCGGAACGTCCAGTGCCGGTTCAAGAAGTACGACAGCGTCGTCGCCACGACGGTCGCCACGATCTGCGCCTTCACCGGACCGACCACGAACAGCGCGTTGAAGATCGCGGTATCGACGACAAAGTTCAAGGCTCCGATGGCGCCGAACGACGCCAGCTGGCGGAGGAGCCCTTCCCGACCGGCGCGAAACTTGGCCAACAGAGTCACGTTGGCCACGATAGAGACTCCATGCACGCGACCATGCGGCATTGGTCAGATGTGTTCACAATCCCTCCGGCCACTGAACCCTCTTCAACCTCTCGCGTGTGTCGCGGTCGAAAAGGAGTTCCTACCGCTGGGGGGCCGGCTCCTCTTCGGGTTCGTACAGCTGGTCCTCCGGGTGCAGGAAGACCCAGCGGCGGTACGCCCAAAACCGGAACGCGGTGGCGACCGCGATCGCGAACAGCTTGACGACGTTGAGCGCCGCAACGTGTTCGACGTGGAAGACGTAGGCCGCCACCCCCAGGATGGCAGCGGTGATCAACAGCCCGATCGCGTTGAAGCCGAAGAACAGCAGGTACTCCCGGCGCAGGCCGGAGCGGGCCCGGTGCCGGAACGTCCAGTGCCGGTTCATGAAGTACGACGACGTGGCGGAGACAATCGTCGCGATGACCTGCGCCTTGATCGGGCCGATGAACAGCAGCGCGTTCCAGACCGCGAAGTCGAGCGCGGTGTTGACGATGCCGATGATGCCGAACTTCGTCAGTTCCTTGATCAGGGCGTGCCATCGGTCGCGAAGACGCCGCACGAAGTCCACCGATCGAGGATACGGGTCGCGGTCCCGTGCCGTACCGCGGGTGAGAAGCTGCACTACCTGCTCACGGGACGGAGCCCGGCCCGGTTCGATCGGGTGTGGCCGACGCCGCACCGGCCGCATCCGGGGCCGGAGTGATCAGTGCTGGCCAGCTAGGCTTTCGGGCCATGCACCCCCGTACCGGACTCCCGGTAGTCGGCATGGTGGGCGCCGGTCAACTTGCCCGGATGACCCATCAAGCCGCGATTGCGCTCGGCCAGTCGCTGCGTGTTCTCGCGGTCGATCCGGAGGACGGCGCCGCGCTGGTCGCCGCCGACGTTCTGGTCGGCCACCACACCGATCTGGCGGCGCTGCGCAAGCTCGCGGCCGGGTCCGAGGTGGTCACGTTCGACCACGAGCACGTCCCGCCGGATCACCTGCGCGCGCTGGTGGCCGAGGGCTTCACGGTCTACCCGGGCCCGGACGCGCTGATTCACGCCCAGGACAAGCAGGTCATGCGGGAGCGGCTCTCCGCCCTCGGTGCGCCGGTGCCGCGGTGGGCGCCGGTCGCGTCGGTCGAGGACGTCGTAGCCTTCGCAGCCGCCGGGGGCGATCGCCCGGTGGTGGCCAAGGCCACGCGCGGCGGTTACGACGGCCGCGGCGTCTGGATGATCAGCGACCCGTCGCAGGTACGTGAACTCCTCGACGCCGGAACGCCGCTGATCGTCGAGGAGCGGGTACCGCTCGTCCGTGAGCTGGCCGCCGTCGTGGCGCGTTCGCCGTTCGGCCAGGTCGCCGCGTGGCCGGTGGTGGAGACCGTGCAGCGGGACGGCATCAACGTCGAGGTGATCGCGCCGGCGCCGGGGCTGTCGGAGGAGCGGGCGATCGAAGCCCAGGAGCTGGCGATCCGGCTCGCGGCCGAGCTCGACGTCGTCGGGGTGCTGGCGGTGGAGCTGTTCGAGACGCCGGACGGCATCGTCGTCAACGAGCTGGCGATGCGCCCGCACAACTCGGCGCACTGGACGATCGAGGGCTCCCGGACGTCGCAGTTCGAGCAGCACCTGCGGGCGGTGCTCGACTACCCGCTCGGTGCGACCGGTCTCACCGCGCCGTACGTCGTCATGGCCAACCTGCTCGGTGGCGACGTGACGCCGCCCCGGCCAGGGGCCACGCCACGGACGGAGCCCGCGGACCACCACCACTACAAGCCTCCCGCCGACATGACGCTCGACGAGCGGCTGCACCACATGTTCGCCGCCGAGCCGGGCGTCAAGGTGCACCTGTACGGCAAGGAACTCCGACCGGGACGGAAGGTCGGACACGTGACCGCGCTCGGCGACGACCTGGACGACGTCCGCCGCCGGGCCCGGCGTGCGGTGCACTGGCTTCGAGAGGGGCGTCCCCCCATGGAAGGGCAAACATCGTGAGCGTCGGGTTGATCATGGGCAGCGACTCCGACTGGCCCACGATGAAGGCGGCGGCCGAGGCGCTCGCCGAGTTCGGGATCGAGCGCGAGGTGCGGGTGGTCTCCGCGCACCGGACGCCGCGCGCGATGCTCGACTACGCGGAATCGGCGGCGGACCGCGGCCTGAAGGTGATCATCGCGGGGGCGGGCGGTGCCGCGCACCTGCCCGGCATGGTGGCCTCGATGACGCCGCTACCGGTGATCGGCGTCCCGGTGCCGCTCAAGCACCTGGACGGCATGGACTCGCTGCTCTCGATCGTCCAGATGCCGGCCGGAGTACCGGTGGCCACCGTGAGCATCGGTGGTGCCCGAAACGCCGGGCTGCTGGCGGTGCGCATCCTCGCCGCGAGCGACCCCGCGCTGCGCGCGAAGATGGTCACGTTCCAGGACGACCTGCGCGCCCTGGTGGCTCAGAAAGACGCCGCCCTCCAGGCCCACTCGAAAACCTGACCCGTTGTCGACGTATCGCGGGCAGGGGATAGGTCGATAACGGGCCAGATTTCTAGCGCCGTCCGTACGCGGGCCACTCGATCTTCGGGCAGTGGTCCATGACGACCGTGAGCCCGGCGTCGAGGGCCCGGGCCGCCGCGTCCTCGTCGACGACGTCGAGCGGCATCCACACGCCGTCGGCGCTGATCCGGATCGCCTCGTCGACGTGCGGCGCGACGAACTCCGAGCGGCGGTAGATCCCCACGACGTCGACGGCGAACGGGATCCCTTCGAGGTCGGTATAGCCCTGTTCGCCCAGGACGGACTCGGCGCGCGGGTTGACCGGCACGATCCGGACACCGTTGCGCTGCAGGAACGCCGCCATCTGGTACACGGTGCGGTACGGGGTGTCGGTGAGCCCGACGAACGCCCACGTCTTGGCCGCCAACAACCGGCGGATCGAATCCGGATCACTGTGCTTCGTTGCCGTGCTCATGCGTCCAATCTATGCCGGGAACGACGAAGCCCGGGCCGCCGAAGCGACCCGGGCTCGTACGGCAGAACTCAGGCGCGGCCCATTCCGCGGTACTCCCAGCCGGCGGCGCGCCACTCGGCCGGGTCGAGGCAGTTCCGTCCGTCCACGACCCGCCGGTGGGTGACGACCTTGCCCAGCGCCACCGGGTCGGCGTGGCGGAACTCTTCCCACTCGGTCAGCACGACCACGGCGTCGGCGTCCCGGATCGCGTCCACCGACGACGTGGCGTACGCGACAGTCGGCAGTGCGCGCCTGGCGTTGTCGATGCCCTGCGGGTCGTACACGGTGACCTGCGCACCCGCTTCGGCCAGCAGCTTCGTGACCGCCACCGCCGGCGAGTCGCGCACGTCGTCCGAATTGGGCTTGAACGTGGCGCCCAGCACACCGATACGTGCACCGGCGAGCTCGCCGACGAGTTCGGCGGTCAACTCGACAGCCTTCTCCCGGCGGCGGGTGTTGATCTGGTCGACCTCGGACAGGAACCGCAGCGCGTGTCCGACGCCGAGCTCCTCGGCGCGAGCCTGGAAGGCCCGGATGTCCTTCGGCAGGCAGCCGCCACCGAAGCCGACGCCGGCCCGGAGGAACTTGTTGCCGATTCGGACGTCGTACCCGATCGCGCGCGCCAGCTGCGTGACGTCCGCGCCGGCGACCTCCGAGACCTCGGCCATCGCGTTGATGAACGAGATCTTCGTCGCGAGGTACGAGTTCGCCGCGACCTTGACCAGCTCAGCGGTGGGGAAGTCGGTGACGACGGTGGGCACCTCACGGTCCTCGGCCACGCCGAGCTCGTAAACGCCCTTGTAGGTGTTCTCGAGCATCTCGCGGGCCCAGTCGCTCTTGACGCCGAACACGAGCCGGTCGGGCCGCAGCGTGTCCTCGACGGCGAAGCCTTCGCGGAGGAACTCCGGGTTCCAGGCCACCTCGACGCCGATGCCCGCGGGTGCGTGCTGCGCGACGAGCTCTTCCACCCACTCCGCAGTGCCCACCGGCACCGTGGACTTACCGACGATCAGCGCCTTCCGCGTCAGGTGTGGCGCGAGCGACACGACCGCGGACTCGACGTACCGCATGTCGGCGGCGAGGCTGCCGGCCTTCTGCGGCGTGCCGACGCACACGAAGTGCACATCGCCGAAATCGGCAGCTTCGGCGTAAGAGGTCGTGAACCGCAAACGACCGGTGGCGAGGTTGCGACGCAGCATCTCGTCCAGACCGGGCTCGTGGAACGGCACCTGGCCGTCGGCGAGCTTGGTGATCTTGGACTCATCCACGTCGATGCCGAGCACTTCGTAGCCGAGTTCGGCCATGGACACGGCATGGGTGGCCCCGAGATAGCCCGTGCCGAGCACTGTCAGGCGAGGTCGTTGGGGGATTGATTCCGACACGCGTGCTTCCTCCTGTGGCAAGACCCACCGGGTCAGCTCTACTGGGCCGGGCGGGGTGCAGGGGCCGTCCGGGTCGTCTCAACCGTTCGAGGATAGATGGTGTCCGCGATACCGCCAGCAGAACCACACGCCTCGGTCGGTAAGGTTGAGAACACTTAATGAGCGTTAAGGGTCGCGTTCAGGGATGAAGGAGAAGTAACCGTGGACACTTCGTTCGGTATCTACCGGCTTGCGGAGGAACACGGTTATGTCCGCGATGCGGTGCGCGAGATCGCCGAGGGTGCGATTGCTCCGTACGCAGCCGACGTGGACGACAACTCCCGGTTCCCGGTCGAGGCCCGCGAGGCGCTCACCAAGGCCGGCTTCCACGCGGTCGGCGTGCCGAAGGAGTACGACGGCGAGGGCGCCGACGCGATCACCGGCGCGATCGTCGTCGAGGAGGTCGCCAGGGTCTGCGCGTCCAGCTCGCTGATCCCTGCGGTGAACAAGCTCGGCTCGACGCCGGTGATCTTGTCCGGGTCCGACGAGCTGAAGCGCGAGGTGCTGCCCCCGCTGGCCCGCGGCGAGGCGATGTTCTCGTACGCGCTGTCGGAGCGGGAGGCCGGTTCGGACCCGGCGTCGATGTCGACCCGCGCGGTCCGGGACGGCGACCACTGGGTGCTCAACGGCACCAAGGCGTGGATCACGAACTCCGGGATCTCGACCTACTACACGGTCATGGCGAAGACCGACCCGAACGCCGGTTCGCGCGGTATCTCCGCGTTCGTCGTGCACAAGGACGACCCAGGTTTCTCGGTCGGCACCCCGGAGCGCAAGCTCGGCGTCAAGGGTTCGCCGACGACGCGGTGCAGCGGGATCGTGCAGTTCTCGAAGTAGACCTCGCAGGTCGGCACCCCGGAGCGCAAGCTCGGCGTCAAGGGTTCGCCGACCTGCGAGGTCTACTTCGAGAACTGCACGATCCCGCTGCACCGCGTCGTCGGCGAACCGGGAACGGGCTTCGCCACCGCCATGCGGACGCTCGACCACACCCGGCTCGCGATCGGCGCCCAGGCGGTCGGCATCGCCCAGGGTGCGTTCGACGTCGCCCGCGACTACGTCAAGCAGCGCAAGCAGTTCGGCCGTGCGATCGCCGACTTCCAGAGCCTGCAGTTCATGCTCGCCGACATGGCGATGAAGATCGAGTCCGCCCGGCAGATGGTGTACGTCGCCGCGGCGAAGGCCGAGCGCAACGAGCCGGACCTGACGTTCTACTCCGCCGCGGCGAAGGTGCTGGCGTCCGACACCGCGATGTCGGTGACCACCGACGCCGTCCAACTGCTCGGCGGTGCGGGCTACACCAAGGACTTCCCGGTCGAGCGGATGATGCGTGACGCCAAGATCACCCAGATCTACGAGGGTACGAACCAGATCAACCGCATCGTGATGGCGCGCCAGTTGCTCAAGTGAGGCGGTAGGGCGAGCGCGGATGCTCCACACTGGCTGCGGTCCTGCCCGTCGCCACGAGGATCACCGCAATGCTGCCGCTGTCGGTCGACGACCTCGCCGTCGTGCTGCGCGCCCTCGAGGACCCCGACCCGTTGGTTCGCGATGCCGCGGCCGCGGTGCTCCGGCAGGTCCCGGTCGGTCCCGACGTCATCCGGGCCGCCGCCGGCTACGGGTTAACGCTGTTCCCGCCGGACGACGCTCCGCGCGCCGCCCCCGCGGCTCAGGCGACACCCGAGCTGGTTGCGAGGGCTGAGCAGTTGCGGCGGCAGCTTCTGGACCACCCGCCGCGGGCGTGGCCGTGGATCGTGCGGTCGTTCGTGGAGCACGGGCCGGCGGATTCTCAGCTCGGGTCCGGGTCGGAACTGCGGCGCGAAGGACCGCCGGACGCTGCGGCGATCGCAGGGCGGGCGGTTGCGACGGTGGGCGCCCCCACGCAGATTCTCGCGCTGATCGCGGCGGCGCTGGTGTCACCGGACGCCTGGCAGCTGCTGGCGAAGGCGGCGTCGACGTTGACCGGCGTCCCGCCGGACCCGGCCCCGACCGGCGACGATCGGGACGAGCCGTACGAGGCGCTGACGCGGCTGTTCGTGCTCGTCGAGACGCTGCGGCCGCCGTTCCTGCGGGGAAGCCCGCCCGGCCCGATGTTCCGGCCGCCGCCGTCCGCGCCTCCGTCGTACGAGCCCCAGCCACTGCCGGGATACTTTCCTTCTCCGTCGGCACCGCCGGACGCGCCGCAGATGGCCCCGCCACGGCGTAGCTGGTGGCAGCGGTGGCGCGAGCGCAGTCGGGCGCCCACGCCGCACCCGAGGGAGAAACCGGACCGGGTCTCCGGAACTGGTCTGGAGCCGGTCGTACAGCGGAGTGTTTGTGCGCGGCTGGACGCGCCGGACGCCGTGGCGCCGGGCGTCGAATTTGCGGTGCTGGTCGGGCTCGGCGCGTCGCCGCAGGCCGGCGTGGTCTCGGCCGGGTTCGAGGTGCCGGCCGGGCCGTTCACGCTCGGCGTCCAGGTGCTCGCGGAAGGATTCCGCGTCCTGGGCGAGGGCCTGTCGAGGCTGCTGCCGGTCACCGACGCGGACCCCTACCCAGTCGCGCTTGTCCGGCTGGTGGCCGAGGAGGACCTCCGTCTCCGCGACGACCGGGCGCTCCAGGCCGTCTACTCGCTCGACGGGCAGATCATCGGGGTCGCGTCCCGGACGGTCCACGTGGTGCGGCCGGCCTCGGCTGCCTCTGCGCCGGCCCCGGCCAACCCGGCCCCGGCTGGCCCGCCTCTGGCTGGTCCGGCCGCGGCCGGGCCGCCCCCTCCGCTCGCTCCGCCGAGTCCGTCGGCTCCGGCCGTACCGTCTTCTCCGGCCGCGGCCGAAGTGGCGTTGGTCAGCGGGCTCGCGTCGGGCGTCGACTGGGTGCTGCCGAGTGACCCGAAGACCCAGCCGGACCTCGAGGTGATCGTCGCGCCCGGCAACGACACGGCCGGGCACCGTCTGGTGTGGTACCTCCGCTCACCGCACTCGAGCGTCCCGCTGCCCTCGGAGCCGATCCGAGTACTGACCGGTGGCACCAACGCCGAGTGGGCGCGCGGCATGATGCGCGGCGTCGAGGACCGGCGGGACGCCGCCGACCGCGCCCAGTACCTGCGGGGCATCGGCTACGAGATCCGGCAGGCGATGCCGGAAGCGTTCTGGGTCGCGCTGCGGGCGATCGCCGATCTCCGCGCGCCGCAGCCACCGACCGTCCTGCTGGCGAGCTGGGAACCGTTCGTCCCCTGGGAACTGGCGATCGTCGACGATCCCTGGGACGCCGAGTACCCGGACGTGCTCGGCGCACAGACCGTCCTCGGCCGCTGGACTTACCAGGAGCAGCATCGAACGCCGGCCCCGCCCGCCGCGCTCGACCTGGACCGGATGGCGGTGATCACCGGTCGCTACGAGCGCGCGCCCCGCCTGCCGGAGGCGGAAGCCGAGGCCAAGCACCTCGCCGCTTGGTACGGCGCGCAGCAGATCCCGGCGCAGATCGATCCGGTGCTGGCCGTCCTCGCGGGTCGGCCGTCCGCCCACGTCGTCCACGTCGCTCTGCACGGGCAGCTCGACGTCACCGGAAGCCGGGACGGATTGCTGATGCTCGACGGGTCGTGGTTGAGCCCACGATCGGTACGCGGGGTCGGCCAGAGCCCGATCCGGCTGGCGTTTCTGAACGCCTGCCAGGTCGGGCAGGGACAGCAGGCGCTCGGCGAGCCGACCGGGATGGCGGCGGCCCTGATCGGCATCGGCGCCGGGGCGGTCGTCGCACCACTCTGGAAGGTCGACGACGGCGTGGCCCGGACCGTGGCCGAGCAGTTCTATCCGGCCGTCTGGGCGGGCCAGTCCCCAGCGGCGTTCCTGCGGCGGATCCGGGGAACGTTGCCGGGGACCGAGACGGTATCGGCCTACGTCTATTTTGGTCACCCAAGGCTCCTGGTGTGGTGGAGGGGGAGGGACCGCGGTGCCTGAGCTCGAGCGCGACAACGAGGTGGAGTTGGCCTACGGCGTGCGGCTGCGTTCGTCCGGAGTGAGCGCGACCGTCGGGGACGTGCGCCAGGCTCCGACCGCAACCCGTCCGGTGCGCGGTGTGGTGGCCGACGAGTTACTCGGGGACAGTGGCGACGCAGTTGCGCGGCTCCTTCCGGTGGTGGAGGCCGCCGGAATGCGAACCGTGCTCGCGGTGCCGCTCGACGACGTCCAGGTGCCACCGACGCCCTTCGGGGGCGTTCGTGCGCTGACCGGCGAGGAGAATTACGTCGAGTTGTCCGTGCCCGGCCCCGACCCCGACGAGGGCCAGGTCGTGCTGGAGGTCGACGAGGTCGGTCTGGTCCGCTGGCACATCGACGTGGAGGCAGCGGCCACCGCGGTCGCGATCGCCGACAACGGGACCGCCCTGGCCGCCCGGGGGGTGGCTCCGGTCCGCGCCGGAATCGAGCAGACGTTCCGCATCCCGATCGTGCAACTCGACCAGGGCGGCGTCGGCGGCCAGCAGCGGGGCTTCCTCGGCTTCGGCGTCCGCAAGGTGCTGCACCTGATCCGCTTCCCGATTGAGGCCGCGGCTGCGGCGGTCGGCAAAGCGGTCGTCGGATGGTGGGAGGACCGGCGGCGGCCGCATGCGCTCAGCCTGGTGACGCCGGAGTCGCTCGGCGACGTCCCGCCGCCGGACGGCGTCTCTGCCGCACGTCTCGCGGAGCTGGCGGACAAGCCGTTCCTGGTCCTGGTCCACGGCACGTTCAGCACGATCCGCAGTGGATTCGCCGGGCTCAACCGCAGCGGCGGCGGGCAACCCGACCTGGCGGAACTCGTCGCACGGTACGAGGGTCGCGTGCTCGGCTTCGATCACCAGACCCTGCACGTCGATCCGACGACGAACGCCGACTGGTTCCTGCGGCGGTTACCGACCGATCGTCCGGTCACTCTCGACCTGCTGACGCACTCCCGGGGCGGCCTGGTCGGACGCCGGATCGCCGACCCGGCCCTCGCCGCGGCCGCTGGTGTTCCGACGCCGGACGTCCGCCGCTTGATCCACGTCGGGACGCCGAACGGCGGGACCGTACTCGCCTCGCCGAAGCGCTGGACGACGCTGATCGACGTCTTCACGAACCTGTTCTCGATGCTGCCCGAGGAGGTGGCGACGCCGACCGCCGAGGCCGTCATCGAGCTGGTGAAGCAGGTGGCGACCGGTGTGTTCAACGGACTGGCCGGCCTGACCGCGATGGATCCGGGGAACCCGGCGGTGACGGCGGCGAACGCCCAAGTGTTCGGGGGTGGCGCCAGCGGCGCGGCCGGCGCGGTGCGGGCGATCACGTCGGACTTCACCCCGGCTGCCGAGGATCTCCGGCTGCGGGCGTTGAACGCGATCGTGGACCCGTTCTTCGGTACCGGCAACGACCTCGTGGTGCCGACCCAGGGGGTGTTCGAGGCCGGGGACTACCGGGTCACCGACCCGTTCGTGGTCCAGTCGCCGAGCGCGGTCGTCCACACCGCGTTCTTCTCCGACGTCCGGGTGCGCGCGAAGCTCGGCGAATGGCTCCCCGGCGCGGTCTGAGGCACCGGCCATCACGGCAGGCGGCGGGTCTCCCGCGGATCGTCGGTGTCCGGTCCGGCGGGCGGGCGCGTCTCGTCGGTGTCGTCGGCGGCGCGTGGCCGCCCGTACACGGTCGGGGCGTAGCTGGTCGGCCCCGGTGGCTGCTCCGGCGCCGAGTACGTGGTCGGATACGTCTGCGCTTGGTACGCGTTCGGTGGCGGTGCCGGCTCCGCGGACCGGGACGGCGACGCGGGGTACGTGGACGGCGGGTACTGCGCGCCGGGGGAGCCCGGGTACGGCGAGGCGGACGGGAACTGGGCGGAACCCGGGGCCTGCAGCGGCCGCTCCCCGTAGTTGGGGTAGCCGGACCCCTCCGGAGGGTCGTACGCCGACTGCGGGTAGTTCGTCGCGGCCGGGTACGGGGTGGTCGAGTGCGGCGGCTGGCCGCCAGGGGACTGGTGCGGCGGGGTGTCCCAGCCGGGCGCCGACGCGTACTCGCTGCCCTCGGACTGGTAGCCGCCCTCACCGGGTGGGCGGTCGGATCCGATCGGTGCGGCGATCGCGGTCGGCGACTCGCCGGACGCCGGGCCGGTGCCCGGTCGGTAGCCGCCGGCGCCGTAGCCGCCCGGGTCGTAGCCGCCCTGGCCTCCGGGACCGTCCGCGTAGCCGGATCCGGGGCCGCCACCGGGAGGACCGCCGGGGCCGGGTGGACCACCAGGGCCGCCGAAATTACCGGGGCCGCCGGGGCCGGCCGGAACCGCCGCCGCGGGCGCCGCGGCCGGACGTGTCTTCCGCCAGCGGGACGGAACGACCAACGGCATGAGCAGGAGGAATCCGGCGAGCCAGAGATAGCCGGTGGCCAGCGGTGAGACCAGCGTCTGCTGGTCCTCGTTGGAGAGCACGTCCTTACCGAGGTCGTATACCGGCGAACTCGCCGAGAGGCCGAGCGCGGAGACGGCCACAAAAGCCAGCCCCACCAGCGCCGGGCCGAGCGGGGAGAGCCGGGTGACCAGCAGGACGCCGAGCGCGACCGCAGCGACCAGCAGCAGCCCGATACCGAGGTAACGGTCGGTGTCGCCGGAGCCGGGTAAGTCGAGCGTCGAGCGTGCCAGCCGATTCGGCCCGAACGCGACCGCCGCCCAGATCACCGGGGCAAGGAGCAGGGCGAGCACCAGACTGCCGAAGTGCCGCATGAGCTCTCCCCGGGCCGGTGGGTCGGGTACGTCCGCGTCACCAGCAGGCTACCCCGCACCGCCGACGATTCGGGCGTCGCCGAAGGTCAGAGGTGGGTCGAGTGACGCGTCGACGAGAATCCTCAGTCGAGCAGGCGGGTGAGGTGCGGAAAACGTCCGGCGACCGCGCCCGACCGCAGCCACTCCTCCCACTCGGGCTTGCGGCGGAGCTCGGCCAGCGCCGCCCGGGCACCCTCCAGGTCACCGCGCCGGGCGGCGTCGAGGGCCGCGTGGACGGCTCGGGTGCTGTCCGGCGCAACGTCGGCGAGTGTCGCGCTGTCGCCGTCCTCGTAGGCGCGCTGCAGCGAGAGCAGTTGGCGGAGCTGGGCGAGCGGGTCCGACGCGTGGTCGACGCGCAAGTCCACCGCGATCGCGTCCCACGGCTCGGCCTGGCGGCGGCCACCGACGACCAGCAGCGCCGCTGACTGGCGTCCGCGCAGGTCGCCGCCGGCGGCGTCCCCGGCTTCGAGGGCGGTGAGCAACCGCTCGGCCAGCGGCAACGGGCTGCGGATGAACGCGTCCGCCATCGCGTCCAGCACCGCCGGTGAACGCAGCAGGTTGCCCTGGACGCTCCACCCGTCCCCGTAGCGGTCGCCGCTGGTCGCGAGGCAACCCTCGCCGGTGTGGACCGCGACCGCGCCGTCCGCGGCCAGAACCGCCACCTGGCGCGCGGAGGCTCCGATGTCCCGGCGCAGGAGCGTCGTCAGCACCTCATGGGCGGGAACGCCGGCCTCCAGGCCGGCCAGCGCGTGCGGACCGTAGCCGCGACGGGTCTGGGACTGGGTGACGACGACGCCCACCCCGGCTTTGGCCCAGGGAACGGCCCGGCCGACGGCGAGCACGCACGACGCGACGCCGACGCCCAGTTCCCCGGTGACCGGATCCCGGCCTAGTACGGAGAAGGTCACCTGCAGCGACCCATCGCTGACCCCCTCGCGCCTGCTGTGCGCACCGCGCTGAGCTGAGCGAACGCCCCGCCAGCCGCCGAATGATCCCAGCGCAAGCGTACGGCCGGTCCCGGCGGTCCCGGGAGGGGTCAGCCGTACCGTGTCCTACCGTCCGCCCGCCCGGATCTTGCCGAGGATCCAGACCGCTTCGACGCCGTCCCGCCAGGTGATCTTCTTGCCCTCGGCGCGGCCCCTGGCCCGGTAGCTGATCGGGACCTCGTACGGCCGGATACCTCGCCGGAGCAGCTTCGCGGCGATCTCCGCCTCCATGCCGAACCCGGGCTCCCGGACGTCGAGCTCGCGGTAGAGCGCGGTCGGCATCAGCTTGAAGCCGGTCTCGAGGTCGGTCAGGTAGCAGTTGAACAGCACGTTGCACGCGGTGGTGACGCCCCGGTTGCCGAGCACGTACCAGTAGGAGTACGACGCGTGCGACCCGAACGTGCGGGTGCCGAATACGACCTCGGCGTCGCCGTCGAGTACCGGCTGGACCAGCTTGGGGATGTCCTCCGGCGAGTACTCCAGGTCGGCGTCGCAGACCACCACGTAGTCCCCGGTCGCCAGGCCGGCCGCGGTGCGGACGGCGGCGCCCTTGCCGCGGTTGAGCGGGTGCGAGCCGAGGACCATCCGCGAGTCGCCGATGCCGGCGAGCGCTGCGGCGGTGCGATCACGGCTGCCGTCGTCGACCACCACGAGCTCGACGGGGCACGGGTAGTCCACGTCGAGGACGCGCTTGACCGCACTCGCGACCGTGCGTTCCTCGTTGAAGACCGGCATCAGGACGGACAGCTTCACGCGGTGAGTCTAGGGATGCCGGGCCAGTTCCGGTGAGGCCAATGGGGCCAGAGTTGCATTTGGGTGCAGAGATGCCTAAGGCTTCCATTGCCGCTTTGATTCTGATAGACACGGTATGTCCATATCTGGACGCACGGAAGGGGGTGGCATGACACAGTCGTTGGTCGCAGTGTGGTCGGTGGCTGCGTCGCCAGTGCCACCGGCTACGCGGCACCGACGTGCCGTGGTGCCGGGCTCCGCCGATGTCCCGTTCTCGGGACGTCTTGCGGGCGTGACCTCCAGTCGGAACGTCCGGTCCCGCCCGTCGTGCACGACGGAGCACGACGCCGGCTCAAGGAGGCGCCGTTCACGATCCGGGTCCGCCCGGGTCCGCGACGGCGACTTATTAGCCGGTTCCGCCGAAGCCAGTCATCGCGGCACGCGGTAGACGGTTCGGCGACACGGTCGGAAGAGTCTCGGTACTCCACTCGATCCTCCCCAGGGGGTGGAGCCCGGAGGTTCTTCCAAGTGAACAAGGCCCCGGCCCGCGCGAGCGGGCCGGGGCTCTCTTGTGCCCGGCCCGCGCCCACCGAGCGCCCGGCCCGTGCCGGATTTCGGGAAGACCGCGCCCCCAGCGCCCCTACGGGCGGATTTTCGGGAAGCCACCTCTCCCAGCGCCCGGACGGGCGGGTTTTCGGGAAGACCGCGCCCCCAGCGCCCCTACGGGCGGATTTTCGGGAAGCCACCTCTCCCAGCGCCCGGACGGGCGGGTTTTCGGGAAGACCGCGCCCCACCACGCCCGCGCCCGGCGGTGGCGCGCGGAGTCAGCCCGGGTAGCGCGCGGTCACCCGTTCGGACTCGGCCACGCGATCGACGCGCGCCGGGTCCGGGTGCCGCAGCAGCACGACACCGGCGCCCACCACCAGCGGCGCCACCAGCCAGTCGAGCGGCGACGGCTGAACGTCGTCCCCGGTGCCCACGAGTAGCCGCCCACCGGCCCCCAAGCCGAGTGCGGACGCCCGCTCCGCGCCGAGCGTCGTCAGCTCGGCGAGCGACCCGACGCCCAGCAGGCCCGGCCCCCCGGCGTCCACCGGCGCGTACGGCGCGAACCGATCACCCTGCCCCCGCACCTCGACCGCGTAGTCCGCGGTTCCGGACGGCACCTCGCGCAGCGGCGCGGCGAGCGGGGCCAGCGACAGCGCCCACACCTCGTCGCCCCCGAACTCGCCCCCCAGTTCGACGGCCTCTGCGGCCCGGTCCGCCGCGGTGAAAACGACCTGCGGTTCGGCGTCCGGATGAAGGGCGTCGCCCACGGCGGCGGAGTACCCGACCGCGACCCCGGCCCGCCAGCAGCCCAGCAGGATCACCGCGGTCTGCCAGTGCGCGGGCAGTAGCACCGCGGCCGCCGCACCCGGCTCGACGCCGGCCTCCTGCAGCAGGTTCGCGGTCTTCGACACCCAGTTGTCGACGGTGGCGACGGAGAGCTCGACGCGCTCGCCGGTGCGGTCGTCGTACTGCGTGATCAGCGGTCGGCCCGGGTCGTCCCCGAGCGCCCGCCGCAACGCCGCGTCCGGTGATTCCTGCAGCTGCACCATGCCTCCGTAAGCCCGTTCGCGCCTGGTCGGTTGCCGCATCGTTGCACGCCAGGTGAGTGCCGGGTGCGCGGCAGCAACCCCGCTCATCCCGCAACCGATCCCGCCGACGGCTCATTCGTGGACGCCGATCCACGACCGAAGCCGTACCGAGACGACGCGGGAGATCTGCTTTTATGGCTCGACACACGACAGCGCGCCGGTGGGCCGTGGCCCTCCCGGCCACGGTCGTCGCGGCGGTCGCCGGCGGCATCGCACTGACGCCAGCCAGCACCGTCGTCCAGGCCACCCCGGCCCCTGCCACCTCGACGCAGACCATTCCGACGACCACCGACGCCTCGTCCGGTGCGGCGCAGAGCGCGGCGGGCCCGGACGCCGCCGACAGCGTCGACACCGGCAGCGCCCAGGCCGGCAGCGCGGGCTCCAGCAGCCCCGCCAAGGTGTCGGTGCGCACGCTCGCGCTGGGCAGCGCCACCAACCCGGCCGACGGCGCCTCGACGAGCAACAGCCAGCCGGCCGGTGTGCCGCTGGCCTTCGCCGCTGCGGCCGCCACCGAGGGAAGCGCCGCGCCGCGCGTCCTCCGCACGGTCGCCGCGGGCACCCCGTTCTCCGCGATCGGCATCAGCTGGCAGCGTGACCCGTCGCTCGGGCGCGTCAGCGTCGCGGTGCGCACCCGGCCGTCCGCCGGTGCGCCGTGGTCGTCCTGGACGACCGCCTCCAACGGTGAGAACGACGACCGCAACGGAACCAACGCCATCCCGGCCGACCTCCGCGAGGGCCCTGGCCTGATCTGGACCGGCGAGGCCGTCGCCGCCGAGGTCGTCGTGACCACGGTCGCCGGCCGGCAGCCGGTCGACGTCAAGGTCGACCTGATCAACCCCGGTGTCGCCGCGACCGACGCGGCCGCCGCCGACGTCTCCGCCGCCACCGCGTCCGCCTCGCCCGAGGCGGTCGCCGAGGCCACCCAGGACGCCTCCCCGGAGGCCACCGCCACCGACGGCGAAGAGGTCGCCTCGGCCGATCCGCTGGCCCCCGCCGCCGTACCGGCCGCGGCCGCGGCGCCGAACCCGGGGTCGTACGGCAACGGTGTCGTGAAGATCTACGGCCGTGCCGCCTGGGGTGCGAACGCCGCGTACATGAAGTGGGCGCCGAAGTACGCGTCCAAGGTCAACGCGGTCGTCGTGCACCACACCGCGACCAGCAACAACTACACCGCGGCCCAGGTGCCGGCGATCATCCGCTCGATCTACTACTACATGGCCGTCACCGAGAAGTACGGCGACATGGGCTACAACGTGCTCATCGACCGCTTCGGCCGGGTCTGGGAGGGGCGCTACGGCGGCCTCAGCCGCGCGGTGGTCGCCGCCCACGCCGGTGGCTTCAACAGCGGGACGAGCGGCATCGGCATCATCGGCGACCACACCAAGGTCGCGGTGAGCGCGGCGGCCAAGGAGGCCGTGGCCCGCTACTCCGCGTTCAAGCTCGGCGCCGGCAAGGTCAGCCCGGTCGGCACGACCCGCCTGACCGGTGGCCCCTCGACGAAGTTCAAGTCCAAGGTCACGGTCAGCCTGCCGACGGTCTACCCGCACCAGAGCACCAGTTCGACCGCCTGCCCCGGCAAGTACGGCCTGGCGATCATGAGCTGGGTGCGCACCCGGGCCAAGACCCTGGTCGCGGCCTACAAGCTCGGCTCCACCCCGGTGAACCCGGTGGTCACGAAGCCCACCGCGGCTCCGAAGCCCACCACGACGACGAAACCGACCACCAAGCCCACCACCAGCCCGACCGCCAAGCCCACCACCAGCCCGACGGCCACGCCGACCCCCGCCGTCACCACCGCGACCTCGACCACGAACAGCGCTGCGGTTCCGGCCGCGGGCCTGTCCGTCTACGGCGCCGGCTTCGGCCACGGCCGCGGGTTGAGCCAGTACGGCGCGAAGGGCGCGGCCACGCAGGGCCTGTCCGCGACCCAGATCGTCAACTTCTACTACCCCGGTGCGGTGGTCGCCGCGAAGGGCAACCCGACGATCCGGGTCCGGCTCTCCGCGATCGACGGCGGGCACTTCACGTTCGTGCCGGTCTCCGGCACCACGGTGAGCGGCATCGTCGCCACCGCCGGTAACGGCACGGCGGTCACCCTCCCGGTCCGGACCGGCTGGCACGTCGCCCGCAGCGGCAGCAGCTACCTGATCCAGGAGAAGGTCGGCACCGCCTGGAAGACCACGCACACGCTCGCGGCCCCGGTGACGTTCAGCGGCCCGGCGACGCTCAAGGTGAACTACAGCGCGGCCAAGTCCGACTGCCGCGGTGGCACCAGCGTGACGTTCGCCGGCTCGCTGACCGCCCTGGTCGCGGACAACACCGCCCGCTACGTCGCCCGGATGCCGATCGACACCTACCTCAAGGGCGTCGTCGCCTCGGAGATGCCGTCGAGCTGGCCGGCTGCGGCCCTGCAGGCCCAGACGCTCGCGGCCCGGTCGTACGCCGCAGCGAAGATCACGCCGAGTAGGTACTACGACGTGATCGACACCCAGGCCAACCAGTGCTGGGACGGCGCGCTCTCGGAGACCGCCGCCACCAACGCGGCGATCACCGCGACCGCGGGCAAGGTCCTCACGGTCGGCGGCACGGTGATCAGCACCGAGTTCTCGTCGAACAGCGGCGGCTACACCGCCTCCGGCGGCAAGAGCTACCTGCCGGCCAAGGTCGACCCGTACTCGCTGGCCTCCGGCTCGTCCACGAACAACTGGACGACGGTGGTCACCCCGGCGCAGCTCGCCGCGATCGACGGAGCGGCCGGCCTGACCAAGGTCACCACCGTCACGGTGACCAAGCGGACCGGCGTCGGCCGCTGGGGTGGCCGGGCCGAGACCGTCGTGCTGGCCGGCACGCTCTCCACCGGCAAGGCCGCGACGGTGTCGGTGACCGGGGACGCGTTCCGCTCGAAGCTCGGGCTGCGGAGTACCTACCTCGGCTTCACGAAGTAACCGCTACGGTGGCGCCGGGGGAGATCCCGGAGCCACCGGACGGCGTCGACCGTGCGGTGACGGGTGCCACTCCGGCGTACTCTCTACAGCGCGGGAGACGGCGTCGTCCACCCGTACGCGGGGTCACGGTGGATCCCCCCAAAAAGAGAAGTCGGCAACCTGGTGCGACGAACAGGTCGACGAGGAGACAACTGGTGACAGGCGGCAACGGCCCTCGAGTCCTTGTCGACGCCACGGCGGTTCCCGCGGACCGTGGCGGCGTAGGTCGGTACGTCGACGGGCTGCTTCCGGCCCTCGGACGAGCCGGCGCTGATCTGGCAGTGGTCTGCCAGCGCGCCGACGCGGAGCGTTACAGCAGGCTGGTGCCGGCGGCCACCGTCATCTCGGCGCCGGCGGCGGTCGCCCACCGCCCGGCCCGGTTGGCCTGGGAGCAGACCGGGCTTCCGCTGGTCGCCCAGCACGTCAACGCGCAGGTGGTGCACTCGCCGCACTACACCCAGCCGCTGCGGGTCTCCTGCCCGGTCGTGGTGACGGTGCACGACGCGACGTTCTTCACCGACCCGCGGCACTACGACAAGGGCAAGGGCGCGTTCTTCCGCTCCGCGACCCGCACCGCGATGCGCCGGGCGTCCCGGGTGATCGTGCCGAGCAAGGCGACCCGCGACGAGCTGATCCGCCTGCTCGACGCCGACCCCACCAAGCTCGACGTCGCCTACCACGGCGTCGACCCCCGGGTGTTCCACGTGCCGGACGACGCCGAGTGCGCGCGCGTCCGGGCCCGGCTGGGCATCGGTCAGGCCAGCTACGTCGCGTTCCTCGGTGCGCAGGAGCCCCGCAAGAACGTGCCGAACCTGATCCGCGGCTGGGCCAGGGCCTGCGCGCACCGTGAGGCGCCGCCCGCCCTGGTGATCGCCGGTGGCTCCGGGCACGACGAGGAGATCGACACCGCGATCGAGGAGATCCCGCCGCACCTGCGGTTGATCCGCCCCGGTTATCTGCGCTACGCCGACCTGCCGGGTTACCTCGGTGGCGCGGTGGTGGTGGCCTACCCGAGCCACGGTGAGGGCTTCGGCCTGCCGGTGCTGGAGGCGATGGCCTGCGGCGCCTGCGTGCTGACCACCCCGCGCCTGTCGCTGCCCGAGGTCGGCGGCGAGGCGGTGGCCTACACCGGCGAGGACGCCGACCACATCGGTACCGACCTGGCTGCGCTGCTCGACGACCACGAGCGACGGGCCCAGCTCGGCGCGGCCGGGCGTGAGCGGTCCCTGGAGTTCTCCTGGGACGCCTCCGCCGAGGCGCACATCGCCAGCTTCACCCGAGCCGTGGCGGCCAGCGCGTGACGGCTGCCGCCGACGGCACCGACGACCCCCGAGGACAGGACCAGCCCGCGGAGGTGGCCTCATGAGCGGAGCCTTTTACCCAGTCATCCCCGCCGGGGGCAGCGGCACGCGTTTGTGGCCGCTGTCCCGCGCCGGGCATCCCAAGTTTCTCCATCAGCTCACCGGTGGTGACCGGACGCTGATCCAGGAGACCGTCGACCGGCTGAAGTACGTCTCGCTGCCCGGTGACACGTTCGTCGTCACTGGCGCCGCGCACGCCGCCGCGGTCGCCAGGCAGCTGCCGGAGGTGCCGGCGTCGAACATCGTGGTCGAGCCCGGTCCGCGTGAGTCCGGCCCGGCGATCGCGCTGGCTGCCGCGCTGATCCAGCGTCGCGACCCGGACGCCGTGATGGGGTCGTTCGCGGCCGACCACGTCGTCCGGGACGTCCGGACGTTCGTGACGACCGTGCGCACGGCGATCCGGACCGCGGCCGAGGGAAAGCTGGTCTGCATCGGCATCACGCCGACCAGCCCGGAGACCGGGTACGGCTACATCCGCTGCGGTGATCACCTGGCCACCGGCGCGCGTGCCGTGCTGGAGTTCAAGGAGAAGCCGTCGCGCGAGGTAGCCGAGACCTACCTCGAATCCGGCGAGTACGTCTGGAACGCCGGCATGTTCGTCTGGCGGGTCGACGCGTTCCTCGCCGAGGTCGAGCGGCAGCTCCCCGAGCTGCACAGCGGGCTGATGAAGATCTGCGAGTCCTGGGATCTGCCCCGACGCGACGAGGTGCTGTCCGAGGTCTGGCCGCGGCTGCCGAAGATCTCGGTCGACCACGGGATCATGGAGGACGCCGCGGCCCGGGGCGGCGTCGCCGTTGTCCCCGCCGCGTTCGGCTGGAACGACCTGGGCGACTGGGACGGGCTCGCGGCCGTCCTCGAGCACGACGACGAGGGCAACACCGTGGTCGGTACGCCCGACCGGGTGATCACGATCGACACCTCTGGCTCCATGGTCGTCCCCAACTCGAGCCGGACGGTGGCGCTGCTCGGCATGCGGGACGTCGTCGTCGTCGACACCCCGGACGCGCTGCTGGTCTGCCCGCGGGACCGGGCGCAGGAGGTCAAGTCGCTGGTCGAGGCGTTGAAGAACAAGGGTGCGGGCAATCTCTGCTGAGGCACTCTCAGCGCAACCACTCACGCGTGAGTGGCGTCCGTCGTACCCGCTGGACCTGCGTCGCTCCCTCGGGCACCTGGCCCGAGGGAAGGGTGACCCGACCCAGCGACTGGCCGACGGTGCGCTGTGGCGCACCGCGCCCACCCCCGACGGTCCCGGCACGCTGCGGCTGCGCCGCACGACAGGGAAGCCCGCAGGCACGTCGGACCACGCTGGCCCGAGCGCTTCGCCACCGCGTTGCGACACGATCGTGGCGGACGCCTGGGGTCCGGGCGGTCCGTGGCTGCTCGAGCACCTTCCCTCACTGCTCTGTGCTGACGACGACGTGAGCGACTTCGGCGGGGTGCTGGATGCGGCGCCGCACCCCGTTCTGGCCGAGGCGTGGCGGACGTGCGGCAACGGACTGCGGTTCCCGGCGACGCGGCTGCTGTTCGACCAGGTCTCGGTGGCCGTGCTGGAGCAGAAGGTGACCGGCATCGAGGCCCGACGGTCGTGGCGTGAGTTGGTGTGGCGGTTCGGCTCACCGGCCCCCGGCCCGGCACCGCAGGGCATGGCGGTGGCTCCCTACCCCGCCGACTGGCTGGCGATCCCGGACTGGGAGTGGCACAAGGCGGGCGTCGACCTGTCCCGGCGACGGGCCATCCGCGCCGCGGCGACCGTGGCCGCCCGCCTCGATCAGCTGGTGTGGGGCGAGGTCGCCGAGGTGGTGCGGATCCTGTGCACGCTGCCCGGGATCGGGCCGTGGACGGCTGCCGAGGCGGTACAGCGGGCGATGTCGGGCGCCGACGTGGTGAGCGTCGGCGACTTCCACCTGCCGAACGTCGTCGGGTGGGCGCTGGTCGGGCGCAAGCTCGACGACGCGGGCATGCTCGAGGTGCTCGCGCCGTACGCTCCGCATCGGGCCCGCGCGGTGCGCCTCGTCGAGGTAGGGCCCGCCGTTCGTCCCCCTCGTCGCGGCCCCCGCTTCTCCCCGCGCGACTACCGTACGTTCTGACCGTTCCGCAGCGGCTCCCAGCCCGACCAGGTCCGCAACTTCCGTGCCGGAAACGGCTCGTCACTCGGCCAGAGCTGGATTCGCCAGGTGTCTCCCGGCGTCGTCGTACCCGGCCAGCCCCAGTGCGTCAGGCCGCGACCGGCGATCCGGACCGCGTACTCGCCCGGCGGCACCTCCAGGCGGTGGTACTCCTGGATCGGCGAGCCGTACCAGAGACCGAAGTCGGTGACCTCCACCCATGCCTCCGACGCTTCCTGCCAGTCGTCCAGGTCGTCGGGCGGTCTTCCGTTCCAGAGCTCGACCCGGAGCCCGAGTTCGAAGTTGTTCTGGTGCGGGGTGCGGACTAGGACGTCGAAGCCGGGTTCCTCCTGGCCGACTCCGCCGTTCGCATAGGCGTCGTCGAGCAGCACCCCACCGTCGATGTCCTCATCGGTGGTTAAGTAGAACTGTCCGTAATCCTGTGATACGACCAGTTCCTGGACATGCAGGCGCGCCACCATGCCGGTCACCATGCCATCCCGCGAGGGTCTCCGGATCGGGACTGGCGGCTCGTTAGCGGGTGACTAGGAAGGCGCTGCCGTCGCGGGGCGGACGGGGGCGAGGGTCCTCGGCGGGGTAGCCCACGGCCACCGAGCCCATGGGGTGCCAGTCGTCGGGGAGATCGAGTTCGGCCCGCACCAGGTCCGCGCAGAACATCGTCGAGGAGATCCAGCACGAGCCGATGCCCTCGGCGGCCAGCGCGACCAGGAAGTTCTGCACCCCGGCGCCCATCGCGACCTGGAACATCGCCCGCTCGCTCGTCGCCCGCCTGGCGTCGGGGTAGGTGTGCGCGCCATCGAGGGCCAGCGCCGGAACGACCAGAGCGGGTGCCTCCCACAGCAGGTCGCCGCGCTTGAGTCGGCGCGCGATCGCGGCCTCGTCGAATCCGTCGCCTCGCAGGTCGGCCGCCCAGGCGTCCCGCATGACCGTCAACAGCCGCTTGCGGACGTCGTCCGAGGCGACGTGGACGAAGCGCCAGGGCGTGGTGTGGTGCGGGGCCGGCGCCGTCACGGCACTGGCCACCGCACGGGCGATGGCGTCCGGGGCCACTTCCTGTGAGGTGAAATGCCGGATCGAGCGGCGGAGGGTGACCGCCTCGCGGTGCCCGAGTGCGCGGGCCTCGGCGGTGCCCAGCGCGAACATGTCCTCGTCCAGCACGCGGACCAGCGCAGCGGCGCCCGGCCCGTCGTCACCACCGACGTCGACCAGTTTTCGGACACCCCGCACGACCGCGACCGGCACGCCGCCGGACTTGCCCTTCACCAGTTCGGCCGCGGCGGCGAGCTGGTCGGCGTCGGCGACCACGGTCATCGCCAGGTCGTTGCCGTGGCCGTCCCGCTGCCCGCGCAGGTCCCGCAGTGGGCGCACACCGGCCGCGCCGATCGCCACGTCCGCGACACCGACCCGCCACGGCCGGCCCATCGTGTCGCTGACCAGCACCCCGACGTCGACGCCGAGCGAGTCCCGCAACCCGGCTCGGAGCGCTCGGGCGGAGGCGTCGGAGTCCCGGGGGAGCAGCGCGATCGTGTCTTGATCCACGTTGGACGTGTCGACGCCGGCCGAGGCGAGGACGAGCCCGTGGTACGTGCGGACGATCCGCGTGCGGCCGCGGGTGGCGACGACGGCGGTGGTCTCGGCGTCGATCGCGGCCTCGCGGGCGGCTTCCCGGTCGTCACCGGCCGGGACCAGCATGCCCTCGGCCTTGCTGATGATCTTGCTGGTGACGACCAGCACGTCGCCGTCCACCAGCCAGGGAGCGGCGGCGGCGATCAGCGCGGCGAGGTCCGCTCCCGGTGTGACCTCGGGAAGCCCCGGCACCGGCAAGATCTGTACGCCCCCGGCCCGTGCCGCCGCACCACCGTTGGGCGCGGGCGACGGCGGTGGCCCGACGACGTCACCCACGAGGGATCCCGCCGATCGCCGCGGCCTCGGCGACGATCTCGGCCGTCGTCGAAGGATCGGTCATCCACAGCGGTACCGCCCGGACGTCGGCGCCGAACAGGACGGTGCCGGCGTCGGTGGTGTCGACCAGCCAGCCGTCCAGCAGCCCGCCGTAGGCCCGCGCCCCGTAGTGCGCGCCGACCCCCGCCGCCGAGACCTCCACGCCCACCACCGGCAGGCACTTCTCCGCCATTCCGCGAACCGGCGCACCACCGATGATCGGCGACACCCCGACGATCTTCGCCGACGCGGCGGCCAGCGCCGGTTTGATCCCCGGCACTCCGAGGATCGTGTCGATGCTCACGACCGGGTTGCTCGGCGCGAACAGGATCAGGTCGGCGGCCGCGATCGCCTCCAGGACGCCCGGCGCTGGCTTGGCGTCCTCGATGCCCACCTGGACGAACCGATCGGCCGCGAGCCCGGCCCGGTAGCGGACCCACCACTCCTGGAAGTGCACCGCCCGCCGCCGGACGCCCGCGCCCCCGGCGTCAGGATCGAGCTCGTCGGCGAGGACGACGTGGGTCTCCACCCGGTCGTCGGTCATCGGCAGCAGCCGGACGCCCGGTTTCCAGCGGGCACACAGCGCCTCGGTGACGGCGGAGAGCGGATACCCGGCGTCGAGCATCCGCGTCCGCACCAGGTGCGTCGCGATGTCCCGGTCGCCGAGGCCGAACCAGGTCGGCTCCGCGCCGTACTCGGCGAGTTCGTCCTTGACGGCCCAGGTCTCGCCGACGCGTCCCCAGCCACGTTCCTCGTCGTGTCCGCCACCGAGCGTGTACATCACGCTGTCGAGGTCGGTACAGATCCGCAGGCCGTGCAGGGTGACGTCGTCAGAGGTGTTCACGACGGCCGTGATCTCGGGATCGTTGGGCCGGTTCTCCGCCCAGGCCCGGACGCCCTGGAGGAAACGAGCCCCGCCGATGCCGCCGGCCAGTACGACGATGCGCATGCTCCCATCGTTGCGCACGCCGCGGACGGCGGTCGCCCGGGGCGTTCGCTCACACCTCCCCGGTGGGTTGTGCCAGGCTGGCGGGCGCACCTGCCGATATGCGGAGATCCTGCCGTCGAAGGAGAAGACCGTGTCGTCCACCGAGGCCCTTCCGCCCGTCCGGGCCGTCTTCGAGCGGTTACGCGGGCCGGCGGCGGTACTGCTGTTGGCCGTGAACGGCTTCCTGCTCGTGGTCGGGCTGTTCTCGATTCCGACGTCGTCCCTCGACGTGACCGATGCGCTGGCGACCTCGCGGGGCTGGTTCCTCGGGCTGGCCCCGGCGCTGCTGCCCGCGCTCGCGGTCGTGCTGGCCGCCGTCGTGAACCCGCCGAAAGAGAAGCTGGTCCCGCTGGTGAGCATCGTGGCCGTCGCCGAGCTGGGCTTCGCGGCCCTGTTCGGGCTGGTGACGATGCTCAGCACGTTCGCGGCCGGGTACTCGACCGGGTCCAAGTTCGTCGCGTTCCTGGAAGGGCTCGCCTGGCTGGCGCTGATCGCGGGCGCGCTCTTCTTCGCTGTGCAGACGCTGCTCGCGGTGCGCGGTTCGCGGCCGGCGCAGGCCGGTTACGCGGGGTACCCCGGCGCGCCGTACGGCGAGGGCATGCCCGGCGACACCGGTTCGCGACCGGCGGCGCACACCGGCGCGGTACCGATGCCCGGTGGCAGCCCGTACGGCCAGCCCGGTCAGCCGCAGCAGGGCTGGCCGCCGCAGCAGGGGTCGTGGCCCGGTCAGGGAGCCCAGCAAGGTCAGCCGACCGGAGCGCAGCCGACGTCGGGTGCCGCCTACGGCACCCCCGGGCAGTCCTCGTGGCCGGGCCAGCCGGGAGGGCCGGGCCAGCCGGCCGGGCCGGGCCAGTCGCAGTGGCCGAGCCAGGCCCCGACCTCCGGTCAGCCTGGCGCGTACGCCCCGCCGAGCTCGGGCGTTCCCTACGGCGGCCAGCCCGGCCAGCCGGGGCAGGGTTATGCCGGGCAGCCCGCGTCGGGACCGCCGTACGGGGCTCCGGGCCCCGCTGGCGCCTACCCGGCGCCCCAGCCCGGATACGGACCGCCGTCCTCCGCGCCGACCAGCGGCTACCCCGGCCCGACCAGCGGTTATCCGACGCCCCCGGGTAGCGCCGGGCGCCCGGACGCCCAGGACACGAACGTGGTCAACGTGAACGATCTCCTGCCGCCGGAGCAGGGCGGCGCGCACCGGCCGCGGAACGCCGACGACGAGAGGTAACTCGCGCCACTATCGGCTCTCGGTCAACCGCGTTCAGCGCGACATAGGGTGGCCGTCATGGTCGAGGTCACACGCCCGAACGTCGCCTACACCGGTACTCCCGACGACCGTGGTCTCAAGCGTGCTTTGCGTCGCGCTCGGGACGGCGTCAGCCTCGACCCGGGGGAAGCCGCCACGCTCCTCACCGCCCGGGGCGATCACCTCGAGGAACTCCTGACGATCGCGAGTCGGGTGCGGGACGCCGGCCTGGTCGACGCCGGGCGGCCGGGGATCGTCACCTACTCCCGCAAGGTGTTCATCCCGGTCACCCGGCTCTGCCGTGACCGCTGCCACTACTGCACGTTCGCGACCGTCCCGCACAAGGTTCCGCACACGTTCCTCGACCGTGACGAGGTCGTCGCGATCGCGAAGGCCGGCGCCGAGCAGGGCTGCAAGGAAGCGCTGTTCACGCTCGGTGACCGTCCGGAGGAGCGCTGGCCGGTCGCACGGGAGTGGCTCGACTCCCGCGGGTACGCGTCCACGCTGGACTACGTGCGCGCGTGTGCGATCGCGGTGTTGGAGGAGACCGGCCTGCTGCCGCACCTCAACCCAGGCGTGATGAGCTGGGCGGAGCTGCAGCGCCTCAAGCCGGTGGCGCCGAGCATGGGCATGATGCTGGAGACCACGGCCACCCGCCTGTGGTCCGAGCCGGGGGGCCCGCACTACGGCTCGCCGGACAAGGAGCCCGCCGTCCGGCTGCGGGCACTCACCGACGCCGGCCGGGTCGGCGTTCCGTTCACCACCGGCATCCTGGTCGGCATCGGCGAGAACCACGCGGAGCGGGCGGAGTCGTTGTTCGCGATCCGCCAGTCCGCGCGCGAGTACGGGCACATCCAGGAAGTCATCATCCAGAACTTCCGCGCGAAGCCGGACACCGCGATGCGCAACGAGCCGGACGCCGACTTCGACGACTACCTGGCCACGGTCGCGGTCGCGCGGCTGGTGCTCGGGCCGAAGATGCGCCTGCAGGCGCCGCCGAACCTCCTGGACGAGCTGCACACCCCGGCCGGGGCCGAGACGACGGATGAGTACGCGCTGCTGCTGCGCGCTGGTATCGACGACTGGGGCGGTGTCTCGCCGGTCACGCCGGACCACGTCAACCCCGAGCGCCCGTGGCCGCAGATCGAGGAACTGGCTCGCCGCAGCGCCGCGGCCGGCTTCACGCTGCGCGAGCGGCTGACCGCGCACCCGAAGTACGTGCTCGCCGGCGAGCCGTGGATCGACCCTCGGGTCGCCGGCCATGTGCACGCCCTGATGGATCCGGAGACCGGCCTGGCGAACGAGGCGGCCATCCCGGTCGGCCGTCCGTGGCAGGAGCCCGACCCGGCGCTGATCGAGAGCGTCGGCCGCACGGATCTGCACACCACGATCGACACGACCGGCCGCACCGAGGACCGCCGAGGTGACTTCTCGACCGTCTACGGCGATTGGGAGGCCGTCGCGGAGCACGTGGAGATGCCGACGGCGTCCGCGCCCGAGCGCCTCGCGTCCGACGTCCGCACAGGCTTGAGCATCGCGGCAGACGACCCGGCCGCACTGCTGCTGCCGCAGAACACCGACGCTGCGCTGGCGTTGTTCGCCGCCGAAGGCGCCGCACTCGACACGCTGACGAAGCTCGCCGACGACCTGCGCCGCGAGGTCGTCGGCGACGCGATCACGTACGTGGTGAACCGGAACATCAACTTCACCAACGTCTGCTACGTCGGATGCCGGTTCTGCGCGTTCGCCCAGCGCCGCACCGACGCCGACGCGTACCGGCTGTCGAACAGCGAGGTCGCCGACCGGGCCGCGGAGGCGTGGGCGGTCGGAGCCACCGAGGTCTGCATGCAGGGCGGCATCGACCCGGAGCTGTCCGGCCGGGGCTACGCGGACCTGGTCCGGGCGGTGAAGGAGCGGGTGCCGGGCATGCACGTGCACGCGTTCAGCCCGATGGAGGTCGCCACCGCCAGCGCCAAGGCGAACATGTCGGTGCACGACTGGCTGGTGATGATGAAGGAAGCGGGGCTGGACACGATTCCGGGCACCGCCGCCGAGATCCTCGACGACGAAGTCCGCTGGGTGCTCACCAAGGGCAAGCTGCCTGCCGCGGAGTGGATCGAGATCGTCAAGACCGCGCACCGGCTGGGTATCCGCTCGTCGTCGACGATGATGTACGGGCACGTGGACCACTCCGGGCACTGGCTCGGGCACTTCCGGACGCTCGCCGAGATCCAGGACGAGACCGGCGGCTTCACCGAGTTCGTGCCGCTGCCGTTCATCCACACCAACGCGCCGATCTACCTGGCCGGCATCGCCCGGCCGGGGCCGACCAACGCGCAGAACCGCGCCGTGCACGCGATCGCGCGGCTGGCGTTGCACGGGCGGATCGACCACATCCAGTGCTCCTGGGTGAAGCTCGGCGATGCGGGGGCGGTGCAGATCCTCAACGGCGGCGCCGACGACGTCGGTGGCACGTTGATGGAGGAGACGATCAGCCGGATGGCGGGGTCGGAGAACGGTAGCGAGCGCTCGGTGGAGGAGCTCACCGCGATGGCCGCGGCCGCCGGCCGCCCGGTGCGGCAGCGCACCACGACCTACGGTGAGGTGCCGTCCCGCCCGACGCTCACCCTCGCGTAACGGCGGCCGTCGGCGGATGCTGCGGTAGCCGGGCGGTCGCGGTGGTGCCCTGCTCGCCCGGCGACTGCAGCGTGAGCGTGCCGCCGTGCCTGGCGAGCACGGTGGAGGCGATCGCCAGCCCGAGTCCGGTGCCGCGGATCTTCCGCTCGGTGCTGCGGGAGCCCCGGCGCAACCGGCGGGTCACCAGCTCCAGCTCGGTCTCCGGGATGCCGATGCCGGAGTCGGCGACGGTCAGGGCGACCACACTGTCACTCCGGTCGAGCGAGACGTTCACGTCGCCACCGTCCGGGCTGTAGCGCACGGCGTTGTCGATCAGGTGGTCCACCGCCTGCCGGAGTCGCTCCGGGTCGGCGACGAGCGGCGCGTCCGGCGGTAGCTCGGCGCGGAGCCGGACGCCCTGCTCGTCGGCGGCCGGGCGGTACGCCTCCACGGCCTCCCGGACGATCGTCGCCAGGTCGGTGGGCACCAACTCGAGCATGGTGTGGCCGGAGTCGAGCGCGGCGAGGTCGAGCAGGTTCTCCACGATCGCCAGCAGGAGGCGGGTGTTGCGGTCGACGACCTCCAACAGCGGCCGGAGGCTGCCCAGCCGCTCGTCGTCCGGCGACTCCCGGAGCAGCTCCGCGTAGGCGGCGATCGACGTCAGCGGCGTGCGTAGCTCGTGGCCGACGAGCGCGATGTACTCCTCCTCGGAGCGCGCGAGGCGGACGGCGTAGCTCTCCGCCCGGCGGCGTTCGAGGTACTGACCGATCTGCGCCGCGATGCCGAGCAGCACCGCGATCAGCGAGGACTCGGGCTCCTCCGCGTGCGCCGAGAAGAACGCCAACACGCCGATCGTCTGGTCACCGCTCCGTACCGGGACGCCGAGCGCAGCGTGCAGCCCGCAGCCGGCCGCGACCGGGTCGGCCATCGGTCCGGCCGCGATGTCGGGGACCCAGATCGGCGCACCGGCCTTCCACACCGTGCCGGTCAGGCCGGCCCCGCCGACGACCGGATCGGACATCCGGGGGATCGAGGCGCGTCCGGGCTCGTCCCAGCGCGCGACCGGGGTGAGCGCGCCGGACAGTTCGTCGGCGAGCCAGAGCTCGGCGTGCGGCCAGTTCAGGCTGGTGCCGATCGCCGCGAGGGCGGTCGTGGCGGCCGCGGGTAGGTCGGACGTGTCGGCCAGTGCCTGGGCGGTGGCGAGCTCGCAGGCCTGGAGCTGCTCGGCGCGGCGACGCTGGGTGATGTCCTCGACGGTGATCACCGCCCCGATCCGGTCACCGGCGGAGTCCACGATCGGCTGGCCGTTCACCGAGACCATGCGGGGACGTTGTCCGGGCGCGAGCACGAGCACGTCGACGTCCCGGAGCCGTTCGCCGCGCAGCGCCCGGCGCAGCGGCACGTCGTCGGCGGCGAACGGGCGGCGGTCGGGGTGGTACAGGTGCAGGGCGCCCGGCCACTCGTCCGGCTCGACGTCGGTCGCCCCGTCGTCGGGCATGCCGAGCATCCGGCGTACCGCCTGGTTGAAGACGATCAGCCGGCCGTGGCGATCACAGGCCGCGACGCCGGTCTGCAAGCTGGTGAGCAGCGCTTCGGTGAACGCGTGGATCTCGTCGAGCCGGTCCGCGGGGCTCGGGTCGGTGAGGTCGGCGACGGTGTCGGGCACGGCCGTCTCCGGGGCCCCCGTCTCGGTGGACGCTGCCTCGGCGGCCGGGCCGGGCTCCGCACCGTCGTCTCCGCCCGCGAGCCGCCGTTCGCGGTCGATCTCACCGGCCAGGCCGGCCGTGAACAGCTGCGCGGCGTCGTCGATCACCGTGAGCTGCCGGGCGGACCAGTCGCGCGGCAGGTGGTCACCGATCGCCAGCACGCCGACGACCTGGTCCTCGGCGTCCCGGATCGGGAACCCGACGTAGGCCGCCAGCCCGTGTTTCCGCACCGCCGCGGTCTCGGCGAACCGCCGGTCTTGAGTTGCGTCGCCGACGATGATCGGGATCCCTGCCGCGACCACCGCCTCGCAGAGCGACCGCTCGGCGGCGATCTCCGCCGGTCCGGCCCCCGCCCGTCCGGCGCCGAACGAACCGAGGACGATCTGCCGCTGGACGTGCACCAGCGAGATCAGCGCGTTCGGTGCCCCACAGGCCTCCGCGACGAGCCGGGCCAGCTGGTCGGCGAGGCAGCGGGACGCCGTGGAGTGGGCGCGGTCGACGGCCGCGATCCGGTCGGGCGCACCCAACACGGAGTCCCGGCTGGGCCAGTAACCGCTCGTCGGACGATCCACCCGGCACCCCCCATGCTGGCAGTACAGGAAGAATAAGCCCTGTTTGCCGGTTTTGTGTAAACGACCTTCGCGGGCGCCCCGGAGCCCGCGAAGTAGGGTCGGCCTCCATGGCGACCTCCGATGACGCGTACCAGGCCCGCTCGGCCGACGAACTGCGCACGCTGGACGCCGCCCACATCTGGCACCCGTACGCCGGGATGGTGGATCCGGCGCCGGTGCTGCCGGTGGTCTCGGCGTCCGGCGTGCGACTCCGCCTGGCCGACGGCCGGCAGCTGGTCGACGGCACGAGTTCCTGGTGGGCCGCGATCCACGGCTACAACCACCCGGTACTCAACGCCGCGGCCACCGACCAGCTCGGGCGGATGGCGCACGTCATGTTCGGCGGGCTCACCCACCCGCCGGCCGTCGAGCTGGCGCGCCTGCTGGTGGAGATCACCCCGGCGCCGCTGGAGACCGTGTTCTTCGCCGACTCCGGTTCGGTCGCCGTCGAGGTGGCGATCAAGACCGCCCTGCAGTACCAACTCTCGACGGGACGATCCGACCGGACCCGCCTGCTGACCGTCCGGAGTGGCTACTACGGCGACACGTTCGGCGCGATGGCCGTCTGCGACCCGGTCAACGGCATGCACCACCTGTTCGCCGGAGTGCTGCCGCAGCACCTGTTCGCGCCGCCCCCACCGGCCGAGTTCGACGCCGGGTACGCGGACGAACTCGTCGCGCTGGTCGAGCGGCACGCCGGTGAGCTGGCCGCGGTGATCGTCGAGCCGATCGTCCAGAACGCCGGCGGGATGCGGTTCTACGACCCGGCCTACCTCCGGGTGCTGCGCGAGGTGTGCGACGCCACCGGCGTCCTGCTGATCTTCGACGAGATCGCCACCGGGTTCGGCCGCACCGGGACGCTCTTCGCCGCGGACGCCGCGGGCGTGAGCCCGGACGTCATGGCGGTGGGCAAGGCGATGACCGGTGGGTACCTCACGATGGCTGCGGTGCTCACGACCCGGGCGGTCGCTCAGGGCGTCGGCACGCTGATGCACGGCCCGACGTTCATGGCCAATCCGCTCGCGGCGGCGGTGTCGGTGGCGAGTATCCGGCTACTGCTGGACGGGCCGTGGCGCGCTACCGTCGCGCGCCTCTCCGATCGCCTGCGCACCGGTCTGGAGCCGGCGCGGGCGCTGTCGACCGTGGCGGACGTCCGGGTGCTCGGCGCGATCGGCGTGGTGGAGTTGCACGCACCGGTCGACGTCGCCCGGGTCACCGCTGACGTCGTCGAGCGGGGAGTATGGCTGCGGCCGTTCCGGAACCTGATCTACACGATGCCGCCCTACCTGATGGGCGAGGAGACTCCGGGCGCGGCCGCCGATGTGGCCCAGGTCTGCGCCGCGATCGTCGCCGCGGCGGCCCGCCCGGAATAGGGTTTCGGGCCCTCGCGGGCCCTCGCGGGCCGTCGCGGTTGCGAATCGCTGCGACGCTGGGATCTCCGGGGAAAGGGTGCCCTGAGACAGCGGTGACAGGTGTTCCCGCTCGGCGCCGGTTCGACCCTTTTTGGCTGGGTGGGTTCCCTCACCTAGGCTGACACGTGATAAAAATGCACATATCAGGTCAAAATGTCTCTTGACGGGACCGGCATTACACGCGTGTAATTCCCAATGGGGATAGTCCATATCGCCTTCCACAGGGGGTTCGACGCGCCAGCCGCGCGGCCGGCGTACGAGTGGAGGAGGCACGGCAGTGGCCGCAGAAGTGATCACCGATCTCGTAGTCGGTGAGGCACCGGAGTGGCAGGATCGCGCGCTCTGCGCGCAGACGGACCCGGAAGCTTTCTTTCCGGAGAAGGGCGGTTCGACCCGCGAGGCCAAGCGCATCTGTACCGGATGCGAGGTCAAGGCGGAGTGCTTGGAGTACGCGCTGGCTCACGACGAACGCTTCGGTATCTGGGGTGGACTGTCGGAACGCGAGCGTCGCAAGCTGAAGAAGCGGGTCATCTGAGCCAGCCCCGGTGTGCTGAGCGGCATCGCAGCCGTCGACATCGGAATCTGCGCCGTCCGGACGCGACCGACCAGCGGGGGTGGGGTCGTCGCTTACGGGGGCACCCGCGCCACGATCGTGCGCGGATCACACGCTCACGAGAGCAGCCCGAGGGTGCTCGGCGCCGAAAGCCGCAGCGTCCCGCCGTCACCGCCGCTGCTCAGTGCCCGGGCGGGTCGACGTCGTCCGGATCGAGACCGAGCAAGTTCGCCACCTGTTCCACGACGACGTCGTGGACCAGGTCGGCGAGATCTTCCCGGTCGTACGCGCGCGCTTCGAGCGGACGCCGGTAGACGACGATCCGCGGTGGCGTGCTGCGCCCCCGTCCGCCATCGCGTCCGGGGAGCAACCGCGCCAGCGGGACGTTGCCGTCCTCGAGCACGTCCGAGTCGTACGAGGGCAGCTCAGGCGGGACGTCCTCGACCGCGAACTCGACGTCGCGCAGCTGCGTGGACCACCGCGGCTCCAGGTGCTCGACGGCGTCCAGGACGAGGTCGTCGAAGATCTGCGCACGGCTGCGGGAGAGCGGAACCGTCGCGGGTACCAGGCGTCCGCGCATGCCACGACCGCGCCGGTCGCGGCGGGACGTGCCGGGACGGCGCTGGTGCTCGGCGGGCGAGGCCATGGCAGCAGGATAGTGCGCATCGCGGAGAACAGACCGGTCGATTCACCCCGGTTGATGTGCGACACACCCGCCACACCGCGGGCGACCGTTGGCGCCGGAGCCCGCCGCCCGATACCGTTCCGCCGTGAGGTCTCACCGGCGCTGCTCCAAGAACGGCTGTTCCCAGCCTGCGGTGGCGACGTTGACCTACGTCTACGCGGAGTCCACCGCGGTGATCGGTCCGCTCGCGGTATCGCACGAACCACACACTTACGACCTCTGCGAGGGCCACGCCGAGCGGCTCACCGCCCCGAAGGGTTGGGACCTGGTCCGCGCCGAAGGCGACTGGGCAGCGCCGCCACCGAGCAGCGACGACCTGGCGGCCCTGGCCGACGCGGTTCGCGAGGCCGCTCGGCCGGCGAGTGCCGAGAGTCCGGCGAAGGACGGTCCGCCGCAGGTCGGCCGACGAGGGCACCTGCGGGCGTTGCCCAATCCCCGCTGACCGGTCCCGCCGAGCAGCCAGGTAGCAGGTCGACCGACCTGCCGAGCGCATCGCTGTCGCCCGTCCCGGATAGGCTCCCGAGCAACGCACCGCATCGAAGGAGCGCGCGCTGTGTCCCCCCATGACCTGTCCGGCCTGGTGAAGGCCTACGACGTCCGCGGCGTCGTACCCGAACAGTTCAACGAAGACGTGGCGCGGGCACTGGGCGCCGCGTTCGCCCTACTCGTCCGGGGCGAGGGCAGCACCGGCATCGTCACCGCGCACGACATGCGGGAGAGCTCGGTGCCCCTGTCCCGTGCGTTCGCCGAGGGCGCGCTGAGCCAGGGCGTCTCGGTCACCGAGGCGGGCCTGGGCTCCACCGACCTGCTGTACTTCGCCGCCGGCCACCTGAACCTGCCCGGTGCGATGTTCACCGCCAGCCACAACCCGGCCCAGTACAACGGCATCAAGCTCTGCCGGGCGGGCGCGACGCCGATCGGGCAGACGAGCGGGCTCACGACGATCCGCACCACGGCCGAGAAGATCCTCGCCGAAGGGGCGCCTGCGGCGACCGCGAGCGCGGAGGTCACCAGCGTCGACCTGCTCGGTGAGTACGGGAAGTACCTGCGCTCGCTCGTCGACCTCCGCGGCATCCGCCCGCTCACCGTCGTGGTCGACGCCGGAAACGGGATGGGCGGCCACACGGTTCCCGTGGTGCTCGGCGAGGGCCTGCCGCTGACGATCGTCCCCCTCTACTTCGAGTTGGACGGGAACTTCCCGAACCACGAGGCCAATCCGCTGGACCCCGCGAACCTCGTCGACCTGCAGAAGGCGGTCGTCGAGCACAAGGCGGACATCGGGCTCGCGTTCGACGGCGACGCCGACCGCTGCTTCGTGGTCGACGAGTTGGGCGAGCCGGTGAGCCCGAGCGCGATCACCGGGCTGGTGGCCGTCCGCGAACTGGCCAAGCACCCGGGCGCGACGATCATCCACAACCTGATCACGTCGCGGGCCGTCCCGGAGATCGTGCGCGAGCACGGCGGGAACCCGGTCCGCACGCGGGTGGGCCACTCGTTCATCAAGGCCCAGATGGCCGAGAGCGACGCGGTGTTCGGCGGCGAGCACTCGGCGCACTACTACTTCCGTGATTTCTGGCGAGCCGACACCGGCATGCTGGCGGCGATGCACGTGCTCGCGGCCCTCGGCGAGAGCGATCGGCCGCTCTCCGAGCTCGGGGCGGAGTACCAGCGCTACGTCGCGTCCGGCGAGATCAACTCGGTAGTGGCCGACCAGGCCGCGAGCGTCCGTGCGGTGCTCGACGCGCTGGTGGGCCCGGAAACCGAGGTCGACACGCTCGACGGAACCACGGTCACCTTCCCGGACGGCGCATGGTTCAACTTGCGGGCGTCCAACACCGAGCCGCTGCTCCGCCTGAACGTCGAGGCGGCGACGCCGGAACGGATGGCCGAGATCCGCGACCAGGTCCTGGCTCTGGTCCGCTCTACCCCGGAGGCACTGTGACTGTCGATTCCGCACTTCTGGAGATCCTGGCCTGCCCCAGCGACGACCACGCGCCGCTGCGTCTGGACGAGGAAGCGAGCGAGCTGGCCTGCACGGTCTGTGACCGGTCGTACCCGATCCGGGACGGCATCCCGGTGCTGCTGCTCGACGAGGCTCGTCACCGCGGTGCGGAAGACGGCGGTGCGACCGGCGACACCACGGCCGGCGGCGCGCAGTGACTGCTCAGATCGACGAGACCCGTCTGGACGACGCCGACGTTCTGTCCGGGGCCGACCCGGCGGAGATGCTCCGGGCCACCGCGGGCGCCGGGCCGCAGCTGCGGGAAGCCGTCTCGCTCGCCGCCGAGGCCGGCCTGCACGTGCTGTCCGAGGAGATTCGGCCGCGTGCGCTCGTCGTCGCCGGCGTCGGCACCGCGGCCCGTACCGGTGACGTGCTGTCCGCGGTCGCCGGTCCGCGCTGCCCGGTGCCGGTCGTCCTGCATCGCAGCCGCGGCGTGCCGGGCTGGGTGGGTGCCGCCGACGTCGTCGTCGCGGTCTCCGCCTCCGGTCGTAGCCCGGAGGCGCTCGCCGCCGCCGAGGCCGCGATGCACCGCGGTGCCCGGCTGGTCGCGATCGGCGCGCCCGACAGTGAGCTGCAGTCGATGGCCGAGCGCGCGCGGGCGCTGTTCGTTCCGGTGCCCCGGCGCCGCCCGGCCCGGGTGGCGTTCTGGTCGCTCGCCGCCCCGGTGCTGCTCGCCGGACGGGCACTGGGCATGTGCCAGGTCACCGAGGCCGATTTCGCCGAGACCGCGACCCGGCTCGACAACGACGCCGAGCGCTGCCGTCCGACCGCCGAGTCGTTCGTCAACGAGGGCAAGTCGCTCGCGATCGAGCTGGCGAACACGATCCCGGTGGTGTGGGGCACGTCCGCGCTGGCGACGGTCGCGGCCAACCGGTTCGCCGACCAGCTCGCCGCGAACGCCCGGTACCCCGCCATCGCCGGCAACCTGATCGAGGCCGGCCGTGGCCGCGTCGGCCTGATCGACGGCGTCTTCGGGTCGCTCGCCGACGACGCGGACGACTTCTTCGCCGACCGGGTCGACTCGGCCGGCTCCACCAAACTGCGCCTGGTGCTGCTGCGCGACGACGGCGAGTCGGAGGTCGACGCAGCTCGCGCGAACGCGATTGAGGATTTGGCTCGGGAACGGGGTATAGGGGTCAGCGTGCTGAACGCGGAAGGTGGTTCCGAGCTCGAGCGGCTGGCGTCGCTCATCGCGGTGCCGGACTTCGCGTCGGTATACCTCGCCCTCTTGCACGGCCTCGACCCGATCGCGGTTCGGGCCGTCTCCGAACTGAAGGAGCGAACGAACGCGTGAGCACCGAAGGCGGCGTCAAGGCCATCGTCGCGGCCCTGATCGCCAATCTGGGCATCGCAGTGACCAAGCTCGTCGCCTGGTTGCTGACCAGTTCCTCGTCGATGCTGGCGGAGGCGATCCACTCGCTGGCCGACTCCGGCAACCAGCTCCTGCTGCTGCTCGGCGGTCGGAGGGCCAAGCGGGCGGCGACACCCGAGCACCCGTTCGGCTACGGGCGTGAGCGCTACATCTACGCGTTCATCGTCTCGATCGTGCTGTTCACCGTGGGTGGTCTGTTCGCGCTCTACGAGGGCTACCACAAGCTGGAGCACCGGGAGCCGATCGAGTCCTGGCACTGGGTGCCGGTCGTCGTGCTCTTGGTCGCGATCGGCCTGGAGATCTACTCCTTCACGACCGCGCTCCGGGAGACGAACAAGAGCCGTGGTTCGGTGTCGTTGGTCCGGTTCATCCGCCGGGCCAAGGCGCCGGAGCTCCCGGTAGTGCTGCTGGAAGACACCGCGGCGCTGCTCGGTCTGGTCTTCGCGCTGTTCGGCGTCAGCATGACGCTGATCACCCACGACGGTCTCTGGGACGCGATCGGCACGCTCGCGATCGGCATCCTGCTGGTGGCGGTGGCGGTGTTCCTCGCGATCGAGACGAAGAGCCTGCTGCTCGGCGAAGGGGCCAGCGCCGAGGACCTGGAGCGGATCGAGCGGGCGATCTGCGCGGAGAACAGCACGGTCCAGCGCATCATCCACATGAAGACGCTGTACCTGGGACCGGACGAACTGCTGGTCGCGGCCAAGATCGCCGTCCACCACGACGAGACGGCGGGTAAGGTCGCCGAAGCGATCGACGCCGCTGAAACGCGGATCAGGGATGCGGTGCCGGTCGCCCGGGTGATCTACCTGGAGCCGGACATTTATCACGCATCGAAGGTTCGCGCCGCGCAGTCCGCGGAGAGCGCGCCTGCTGGGGGAGACGCCGAGACCCGTGGAGCTACTCACTAACCCGATCCGCACGTACGCCTGGGGCTCCACGTCGGCGATCGCCCGCGTGCAAGGTCGTCCGGTGCCCAGCCGGGAGCCGGAGGCCGAGCTCTGGATGGGGGGCCACCCGTCGGCGCCGTCCCGCCTCATCCGGGACGGTGCCGAGCACGGACTCGACGCGCTCGTCGCGGCCGACCCCGCGGGGGAACTCGGGGCATCGGTGGCGGCCGCGCACGGCGCGCGGATGCCGTTCCTGCTGAAGCTCCTGGCGGCCGAGACCCCGCTGTCGTTACAGGCCCATCCGAGCGAGGATCAGGCCAGGACCGGGTTCGCCGCAGCCGAGGCGGCCGGTCTCGCGGCCGGTGATCCGCGCCGTAGCTACGTCGACCCGAACCACAAGCCGGAGCTGATCTGCGCGGTGGGGGAGTTCTCCGCGCTCTGCGGGTTCCGGTCGGTCGAACGCTCGGTCGCCGTGCTCGCGCCGGTCGTCAGCGCGGTTCCCGCGCTCAAACCGCTGCTCGACGGGCTCCGGCTGACGCCGGACGGCGGCGGACTACGGACGTTCGTGGCGGGCCTCTTCGCGCTCCCGGACGCCGACCAGGTGGCCGTCGCTTTTGCGGACGCGTGCCGCGCGGTGATCGGGGAGTCCCCGGACTACCGGCTGGCGGTGGAGTTGGCTGACCAGTTCCCCGGCGACATCGGCGTGGTGCTGGCGCTCCTGCTCAACCACCTGGTGCTCGCACCCGGAGAGGCGATGTTCCTGCCCGCCGGCGTGCTGCACGCGTACCTGCACGGCGTCGGCGTCGAGGTGATGGCGTGCTCCGACAACGTGCTGCGGGGCGGGCTGACGCCGAAGCACGTCGACGTTCCCGAGCTGCTGCGGGTCGTGCGCTTCGAGGTGATGCCGCCGGAGCCGTTCCCGGCCGTGGAGGCGGGGCCGGGCGTCCGGGTGTGGGCCCCGCCGGTGCCGGAGTTCGTGCTGACCCGGGTCGTGCTGGACGAGGCCGGAGGGCGGGCGTCGCTCGCCGGTGACGGGCCGCGGATCCTGTTCTGTCTGGAGGGCGCCGTGACGGTCGATGACGGCACCGACCCGGCCGAGCTGCGCGGTGGCCAGGCCGGCTACGTGTCGGCCGGCCACCGCGACGTCACGCTGACCGGCACCGGCACGGTGTTCCAAGCGACTACGGGTTCCGAGTGACTACGGGTTCCGAGTGACTACGGGTTCCGAGTGACTACGGGTTCCGAGTGACTACGGGTTCCGAGTGACTACGGGTTCCGAGTGACTACGGGTTCCGAGTGACTACGGGTTCCGAGTGACTACGGGTTCCGAGTGACTACGGGTTCCGAGTGACTACGGGTTCCGAGTGACTACGGGTTCCGAGTGACTACGGGTTCCGAGTGACTACGGGTTCCGAGTGACTACGGGTTCCGAGTGACTACGGGTTCCGAGTGACTACGGGTTCCGAGTGACTACGGGTTCCGAGTGACTACGGGTTCCGAGTGACTACGGGTTCCGAGTGACTACGGGTTCCGAGTGACTACGGGTTCCGAGTGACTACGGGTTCCGAGTGACTACGGGTTCCGAGTGACTACGGGTTCCGAGTGACTACGGGTTCCGAGTGACTACGGGTTCCGAGTGACTACGGGTTCCGAGTGACTACGGGTTCCGAGTGACTACGGGTTCCGAGTGACTACGGGTTCCGAGTGACTACGGGTTCCGAGTGACTACGGGTTCCGAGTGACTACGGGTTCCGAGTGACTACGGGTTCCGAGTGACTACGGGTTCCTAGCGACTACGGGTTCCTAGCGACTACGGCGTTCCGAGCCACCCACGGCCTGAGTCAGGCCGGGACCACCACCACGTCCGACGGCGTCGGCGTGCGCGGAGTCGACGGGGACGCCGGGGGTTCGCTCGTCCGCGGCGGAGTCGTGGTCGGATCGTCGTCCGGCGGCGTGGTCGGCGGAGTCGTCGGCGGCGTGGTCGGGGGAGTCGTCGGCGGGGTCGTCGGCGGCTTGCTCGGGGTCTTCGTCGGGGGCTTGGTCGGGGTCGTCGGGCGGGTCCCGGGCGTCGTCCGGCTGGGCGGCGGCGTGGTCGGCGTGCCGGACGAGGGGTCGGGGATCGGGATCGGGTTCTGATTCCCGGTGTTCGTGTCGATCTGGTAGTTGTCCGGGTCGTTTCCGCCGCCGGTGTTCGTGTCCGGTGCGTGCGGCATCGGAGCCGGGCCGTCCGGGGTGCTCGCCGCGCGCGGCGACGGGCTGGCGGCCGCGAGCACGTCGGCGGGGTTGTCGGTGGCCTGGTTCTGGGCCAGCACGACCGCGCCGATCGAGAACATCATCGCGGCGACCGCAGCGGCCGCACCGGCGGCCACGCGCCTGCGGCGCAGACCGGCGGTCGGAGCGGGGAACGTCGGGGCCGAGTTGAGGTAGGCGTGGCTCGGGGGCAGCTCCTCCGGAGCGCCCCACGGCGAGCCCGAGTAGACGTTGCCCGGCCGAGCGCCCTGGGGCGCGGGATTCGCGTCGTTGCGCACCGCCCGGGGCCGGGTGGGGGCGTCGTTCGGGACGAGGCGGTTGATCGCGGTGGGCAGCTCGGAGTGCGGCATCGTGATGCCGTCCGCGGCCGATCCGCTCGCACCGGGTCCGGAGTGCACGCCGCCGTTCATTCCTGGGCTGCCCATGCCGCCGCCGGCGCCCGGGCCGCCCGCGGCGTTCCCGCCCATCCCCGAGCCGCCGGCCGCGTTGCCACCAGCGCCGGGACCGCTTGCGGCGTTGCCACCCGCACCTGAGCCGCCGAAGGCGTTACCACCAGCGCCGGAGCCACCGGCTGCGTTGCCGCCCATCCCGGGTGCGCCGCCCGCGGCGTTACCTCCCATGCCAGGGCCGCCCGCAGCGTTACCACCGGCGCCGGGGCCGCTCACCGCGCTACCGCCCATGCCAGGCGCGCCGCCCGCGTTTCCGCTCATGCCCGCGCCGCTGGGGGCGGCGGACAGGCCGGGACCGCTGGTCAGCGCCGCGCCGAGCCCACCGCTGCTCGCGGCGACCGCGCCACCGCCCATTCCGCTGCTGGCGGCAACCGCGCCACCCATGCCCGCGCTGGCGGCAACCGCGCCACCCATGCCCGCGCTGGCGGCAACCGCGCCACCCATGCCCGCGCTGGCGGCAACCGCGCCACCCATGCCCGCGCTGGCGGCAACCGCGCCACCCATGCCCGCGCTGGCGGCAACCGCGCCACCCATGCCCGCGCTGGCGGCAACCGCGCCACCCATGCCCGCGCTGGCGGCAACCGCGCCACCCATGCCCGCGCTGGCGGCAACCGCGCCACCCATGCCCGCGCTGGCGGCAACCGCGCCACCCATGCCCGCGCTGGCGGCAACCGCGCCACCCATGCCCGCGCTGGCGGCAACCGCGCCACCCATGCCCGCGCTGGCGGCAACCGCGCCACCCATGCCCGCGCTGGCGGCAACCGCGCCACCCATGCCCGCGCTGGCGGCAACCGCGCCACCCATGCCCGCGCCTCCGGCGACAGCGGCAGCTCCGCCGTTCCCGGCGGCCACTGCGCCGAAGGACGGCGCCGCGCCGGCCGCCGCACCGGCGCCGAGCGCGAACGCCCCGTGCTCCAACGGCGCGCGCAGCCCGTGCCGGTACTCCAGCGCGACCTCCACCGCCTGCTCGCGGAGGAACGGCGGGATGCCGAAGACCGGGAGCGCCGCCCCGAGCACCTCGAGCGCGTACGAGTCCAGGCTGTCCCGGCAGGTCGGGCACGGTGCCTCGGACCGCGTCCCGTAGAGGTGCCGCTCGATCACACTGCGCATCACGCCCGGGCGTCCCTCGGCCGCACCGGCGTGCCGCACCAACCGGCGCAGGTCGGTGCAGCGCTCGCTGCCGTACCAGACCGCCACCGCCGTGGTCAGCGTCGCGCGGATCCGGTCCCGCGCCCGGGCCAGCACCGCCTGCGCGTTCCGTCCGCCGATCACGGTGACCAGGTCGCGTCCGTCCAGCCGGTCGTGCCACTCCAGCTCGAACAGCAGGCGCTCGCGGTAGGTCAGCGTCTCCATCGCGCGCCAGACCAGACGCCGCAGCTCTCCGTCGCCGCCGGCGTCCATGATCCCGACCAGCAGCTGGGTGGTGGCGTCCGGCGACCGGCGGATCCGGGTCACCCGGCTGCGACCCTCGCCGACCCGCAGGCAGCTCTCGTACGCGGCCCGGGCCATCGCCAGCCGCAGCTGCTCCGGCCTGGTCAGCCGGGCGGCGGCCACGCTGCCGATGGCCTGCCCCAGCGCGATCGTGGCGTTCTCGCGGTCCCGCAGCGTCCGCATGAACAAACCGAACAGCCAGCGGTGGTAACGGTCGAAGAGGGCGTCCAGACCGGCCTGGGCGATCCCGTCGGCGTCAACGGAGGTGGAGTGTCGGCGGAACCCACTGGCCCAGCTCGCTCGTGTTCCGGGTACGGCATCGGCGCCGGGGTCGTCGCTCTCGCGCAGGGCGGAGAGCACCACGGCATCGTCACGTAAGCCAAACGGAAGGGCGTCGCTGTTCGTGGACATCCAATTCCTCGCCTCCGGTCGCTCTCTGATGATGTCACTCTTGGACCAGGCGGCCGAGGACGTTCCCCGCCGTTGTCACATAACAGACTCATCCGTCGGTCTATTGACGTCAGAAGGGGCGGGTTGGTTGCAGTTCCCGCCCGATTCGGAAACCTTCACAGAACGCTGCTAACCTCAAATGGCCATGAGTACGCTCACGATCCAGGAGGCGGCGGAGACCACGGGGTGGTCACCGCGGATGCTCCGGTACATCGAACAGGTAGGGCTGGTGGCCGCGCCGCGGTCGGCCGGCGGGTACCGCCTGTACGGTCCGGCCGAGCTCCAGCGTCTCCGGACGCTGCGGGAGCTGCTGCAGCGCTTCGACATCGGGCTCACCGACGTCGGCTTCGCGCTACGGCTGCGCCGCGACGAGGAGCTGCGGGCGGCGCTGGACGAATGGTTCCAGGCTCGCCCGGCTCCCCCGGCGGACGTTCCCGCCGACGACTGGCTGCGCTGGGAGTACGACAAGCATCAGAAGTTGCTGGCCGAGATCCCGGTCGCGCAGCGCTCCCGCCCCGCCCCGGTCGACGCTCCTACGGGGGCATTTCCGATCGTAGACATCCCGGACGACACTGGGACATACCCGGTTGTGGACATCGCGGACGACGACTACCGGAGTCGCTCCGGTCGCCGTCCGGGTGCACACCGGAACCATGAGGAGAACCGATGACAGCCGTCACCGACGCCCCTGCGGGAACGCTCCCGTTCAAGGTCGCCGACCTCTCCCTGGCCGCGTTCGGCCGCAAGGAGATCCAGCTCGCCGAGCACGAGATGCCCGGGCTGATGTCGATCCGTGAGGAATACGCCGCCGCTCAGCCGCTGCGCGGCGCCCGGATCACCGGTTCGCTGCACATGACGATCCAGACCGCGGTGCTCATCGAGACCCTGGTCGCGCTCGGCGCCGAGGTGCGCTGGGCATCCTGCAACATCTTCTCCACCCAGGACCACGCGGCCGCTGCGGTCGCGGTCGGCCCGAACGGCACTCCGGAGAACCCGCAGGGCGTCCCGGTCTTCGCCTGGAAGGGCGAGACGCTCGAGGAGTACTGGTGGTGCACCGAGCAGATCCTGACCTGGCCCGGCGGTAAGGGCCCGAACATGATCCTCGACGACGGCGGCGACGTGACGCTGCTCGTCCACAAGGGCGTCGAGTTCGAGAAGCTCGGCTCCGCGCCGGACCCGGAGACCGCCGACAGCGAGGAGTTCGGCGTCATCCTGCGCCTGCTCAACCGGACGCTGAGCGAGGACCCGCAGCGCTGGACGAACGTCGCGGCGGAGATCAAGGGCGTCACCGAGGAGACCACGACCGGCGTCCACCGCCTGTACGAGTTCGCCAAGCAGGGCACGCTGCTCTTCCCGGCGATCAACGTCAACGACTCGGTCACCAAGAGCAAGTTCGACAACAAGTACGGCTGCCGGCACTCGCTGATCGACGGCATCAACCGCGCCACCGACGTGCTGATCGGCGGCAAGGTCGCGGTCGTCTTCGGCTACGGCGACGTGGGCAAGGGCTCCGCCGAGTCGCTGCGCGGCCAGGGCGCCCGGGTCATCGTCACCGAGATCGACCCGATCTGCGCGCTGCAGGCCGCGATGGACGGTTACCAGGTCACGACGCTCGACGAGGTCGTCGGTTACGCCGACATCTTCATCACGACGACCGGCAACAAGGACATCATCATGGCCGAGGACATGGCCAAGATGAAGCACCAGGCGATCGTCGGCAACATCGGGCACTTCGACAACGAGATCGACATGGCCGGTCTCGCGAAGACCCCGGGCATCGTCCGGAACAACATCAAGCCGCAGGTCGACGAGTGGGTGTTCCCGGACGGGCACTCGATCATCGTCCTGTCCGAGGGTCGGCTGCTGAACCTGGGCAACGCCACCGGCCACCCGAGCTTCGTGATGTCGAACAGCTTCTCGAACCAGACGATCGCGCAGATCGAGCTGTTCACCAAGACGTCCGAGTACGACAAGCAGGTGTACGTCCTGCCGAAGCACCTGGACGAGAAGGTGGCCCGGCTGCACCTGGACGCCCTCGGCGTCAAGCTCACCGAGCTGCGCAAGGACCAGGCCGACTACATCGGCGTTCCGGTGGAGGGGCCGTACAAGCCCGACCACTACCGGTACTGAACCGTTACATCGCCGGTGAGTAGCGTGCCCACCAGCGGGTAGGGGCACGCAGTCGGGGTCTCACCGTCGAAGACCCGGGCTGAGTCGGGCAGCGGTCATTGCCCGCAGTCGCAACACTGACTCCGACATTCGTCGGCACGCCGGGGCATCCGTACGCGGGTGTCCCGGCGCCGGGTAAACCGGGCGGCACTGCCGCCAGGAGGTGCTGTGTCCAAGGACGGGTCCCCAACCGTCATCACCAGGCCGTCCACCGCCGGCGGCTGGTCGCCGCGGCTGGTCCGCCCGCTGCGCGCCCGGGCGGTCTTCCTGCTCGCGTTCGCCGCCTTCTTCCTCGTCAGTGCCGGTTGGGCACTCGCGCTGCCGACCAACGGCACCAACGACGAGGACGAACACATCGTCCGCGCCTACGGAGCGGCCAGCGGTCAGCTGTACTCCGCGCCTGCGGCGGCGGCGCGGGGCGGTGGCGCGTGGTACAGCGTGCCGCGGAGCCTGCTCCCGGTGAACGCCGACTGCGCCCAGCGATGGGAGCTTCCGGCGTCGTGCCTCCAGCGTCCGCCGGACGACCCGAGCCGCATCGAGGTCGGTACCGCCGCCGGGCGCTACAACCCCCTCTACTACGTGCCGGTCGGGCTCCCGATGGTGCTCAGCCCGAACATGGGCGGCATCGTCCTCGGCCGGCTGGTGTCCGGCGCGATGGTCGCCGGCATGATGGCGGCGGCGGTCACGATCGCGGTCCGGCGGCGCAGCCCGATGCTGATCGCCGCGCTGATCGTCGCGGCCAGCCCGAACCTGCTCAACCTGGCCGGCTCGATCAACCCGAGCGGCCTGGAGCTGGCCTCCGGCGTGCTGACCTGGACCGCGCTGCTGACGCTCGTCCGGGCACGCCCCGGGGAGCTGAGCGACCGCTGGACCGGCCAGCTACTGCTCGCGGCAGGCCTGGGAGCCGCGACGCTGGTGTCGATCCGGACGCTCGGCCCGCTCCTGCTCGCGCTGACGGTCCTGGCCTGCATGGCGATCGCCCGTCCCGGCCGGAACCGGGAGTTGTTCATCCGCAGGGACACCCGGGCGGTGGGCATCGGCGTGTCGATCGCCGGCCTGTTCGGCGTCGCCTGGACGCTGTTCTCGGGTGTTCTGAACAACCCGCCGGCGGAGAACCCGCCGCCGCACCTCTCGTTCGCCGAGAAGCTGGCGTACATCATGGGCGACCGGCTCACCCAGTGGGTCGCGCAGCTGGTCGGCCGGTTCAGCTACGGCGAGGTGGCCGCGCCGAACGGCATGCTCGTCGCCTGGTACGGCCTCGCGCTGCTCATCCTGGTGCCGACGCTGTTGTTCGCCACCTGGCGGCAGGCGACCGTCCTGATCGGCATCGCGGCGGTCAGCATCGGCCTGCTCGTCGGCTTCGAGTTGCTCTACTACCAGCACATCGGTTGGGCGCAGCAGAGCCGGTACGTGCTGCCGTTCGGTGTCGGCGCGCTGCTGCTCGCCGGCTGCCTACGACGCTGGGAGGGCCGCCTCGGTGAGGTGGCGACCAAGCGGTTCGTGATGATCTGCGCGGTGACGACCGGCGCGATGCACGTCTGGGCGCTGGCCGTCGTGATGACGCGTTTCCAGGTGACGCAGCGGTTCAAGGCCCTCGGCGCCCTGCACGGCGCCTGGCTGCCCGCGGTGGGGCCGCAGATCCCGCTGCTGACGGTCGCGTTCGGTGGTCTGCTACTCGTCGCGCTCGTGGTGCTGACCCGGCAGCCACGCCCGCACGCTGAACCCGGCCTGGCAACGGCGTTCGAGGTGCTCGTGCCCGGGCGGCGTCTCCCGCCGCCCGCGGCGTCCCGGGAGACCGCGGACCCGGAGGCCTCGGCGGACGACAAGACCGCGGTTCCCGCGGGGGTTTCGACGACATCGAGCGCCGCGAAGGCGGAGGAAGCGGACGTTCCCGCCGAGACCTGAGTGCTCCAGCCCGGCGAGGGGATCGGTTCAGTAGGCGCGCGCTGCGCCGACAGGCCGCGCCGGGCGCGGCCCTGTCGCACCCGCCCACTAGTGTGTCCGAGACGAGGCGGGGCAGGGGTTTCCCGCCGGGGAGGATGAGGTCGTGGCCGGTCCCGGAGTAACGGTGGCCGCCGCGTCGGAGGCAGCCGGTCCGGGCAGCATCCGTGGCCGGTGGGTACTGCTCGTCGCGGTCGTCTCGTTCTTCCTGATGGGCGCCGGCTGGGCCGCCGCCCTGCCGGTGAACGGCACCTACGACGAGTCCCAGCACTTGGTGCGCGCCTACGCGGTGGTGAGCGGCCAGGTCTACGCGACGCCCACGGACGCGATCCGGGGCGGCGGCGCCTGGTTCGACGTCCCCCGCAGCCTCCTGCCCGGCGAGCTCGACTGCACCTGGAAGAACCGGGTGGCGGCGAGCTGCCAGGACCCGGCGCCCGACGACCGGGACACCGAACGGGTCGCCAGCGCCGCCGGCCGGTACAACCCGGTGTACTACGCGGTCGTCGGTGTTCCCCTGCTGATCTCGCCCGACCTCTCCGGCGTGGTCGCGGCCCGCCTGGTGTCCGCGCTCGGCGCGGCGGTGATGCTCGGGCTGGCGGTCTACATCGCGGTGCGCCGACGGCGCCCGCTGCTCGTCGCCGGGCTGATCGTCGTCTCGACGCCGATGGCGATGAACCTCAACGGCGCGATCAACCCGAACGGATGGGAGATCGCGGCCGGAGTGCTGCTCTGGACCACGCTGCTGACGCTGTTCCGAGCGCGCCCCGGCGAGCTGTCCGAGCGGTTCACCCGCTCGCTGGTCGTCCTGGCGGGAGTCACCGCTTCGCTGCTGCTCGTCCTTCGTGCGCTCGGGCCGGTACTGCTCATCCTCATCCTGCTGGCCTGCCTGCTGCTCGCGCGGCGGGCCTCGGTGATGGCGCTGGTGCGTCGGCACGACGTCTGGTGGGTGCTCGGCGTCGGAGCGGTGGTGGGCATCTACGCGATCGGCTGGATGCTGCTCTCCGGCCTGTCCGACAGCGAAGGCGCGGAGGGCAACGCCGCCGCCACGATCCCGTACTCCGACGCCCTGCGGCAGCTCTCGCTGACCCGGGTCACGTTCTGGGTCAACCAGTTGGTCGGCCAGTTCAGCTACGGCGAGACCACGCTCCCCAGCTGGACCATCGTCGCCTGGTACCTCATGGTCGGCGCGCTGGTCGGCCCGGCCCTGGCGGTGGTGAAGCGCCGCCACGCGCTGGTCCTGCTCGCGATCCTGGCGACGTCGTTCCTCGCCCTGGTCGCACTGGAGCTGGCCTATCTGCGCAACATCGGCTGGTCGCAGCACGGGCGGTACCTGATGCCGTTCGGGGTGGGGCTGGTTCTCGGTGCGGTCTCGCTGCGGCGCGTCGAGCGGGCGTTGGGCCCCACCGGCGTCGGACGGATCGTGCCGGCCGTCGCCGTGGTGACCGGCCTGCTGCACGTCTGGGCGTTGCTGCTGGTCCAGACGCGCTTCCAATTCGGACAGGGCTACGGCCTCAACCCGCTGCGGGGTAGCTGGAAGCCTCCGCTGGGCTCGTTCGCACCGCTGCTCGCCGAGCTGGTCGGCGTGTCCCTGCTGGCGTTGCTGGCGCTGTGGATCGTCCGGCGGATGCCGGCCGGCCCCGCGGAAGGGGCGGCCCTCTCCGACAGCACATCGACGCTCGCGACGGCCGGAGCGGGTCCCGCCGGTGTCGTCGACGGCAGCACGCCCGACGGGCCGACGCCGGCCGTGGTGGGGTCGCCCGCAGCCGAGGATTCCGCCGCCGCCTCGACGGACGGCGGAACGAGTTCCCCGACGACCCCGGGGGCGCCCAGCCAGGCTGCGCGGCCCGCCGAGGCGTCGGTAGTCACCGGTGACGGACGGCTTCCGAACGGAGCGGTCGCGCAGTGAGTGCACCGGAAGTCCAGTACGACGTCGCAGATCTCGGGCTCGCCGGCCACGGTCACAGCCGCATCGAGTGGGCCGACCGGTCGATGCCGGTGCTGCGCGCGATCCGCGACCGGTTCGCCGCCCAGCGTCCGTTCGACGGGGTGCGCATCGCGGCGTGCCTGAACATCACGGCGGAGACCGCGAACCTCGTCCGCACGCTGCAGGCCGGTGGGGCCGAGATCCGGCTGTGCGCGTCCAACCCGCTCTCGACCCAGGACGACACGGCGGCCGCGCTGGTGGTCGAGTACGGCGTCAGCGTCTTCGCGCGGCACCGCTCCGACTCGGTCACCTACCGGCAGCACCTCGACTCGGTCCTCGCCCGCGCACCGGAACTCGTGCTGGACGACGCCTGCGACCTGGCCACCGCACTCCACACCGACTACCAGGATCTCCTGCCCGGCCTGCGCGGCGGCTGCGAGGAGACCACCAGCGGCGTCGTGCGGCTGCGGGCGATGGCGTCGGCCGATGCGCTCCGGTACCCGGTCGTCGCGGTCACCGACACCCCCACGAAGAACCTCGTCGACAATCGGATCGGCACCGCCCAGTCGTCGATCGACGCGTTGCTGCGCAGCACGAACATGCTGCTGGCCGGCGCCAACGTGGTGGTGGCCGGGTTCGGCTACGTGGGCCAGGGTCTGGCCGCGCGGCTGACCGGTCTCGGTGCGCGGGTCATCGTCACCGAAATCGACCCGGGCCGCGCGCTGGACGCGACGCTCTCCGGGTACGCGGTGATGACGATGGCCGAGGCGGCGCCGCTCGGCGACGTGTTCCTCACGGTCACCGGCAATCGGGACGTCATCCGCGCCGAGCACTTCGCGTTGATGAAGGACGGGGCGGTGCTCGCGAACGCGGGCCACTTTGACCTGGAGATCGACGTGGCGTGGCTCGGGGCGAACGCCGTGGAGCGGCGTATGGAGGTTCGCCCGCACGTCGACGAGTACGTCCAGGCGGACGGCCGGCGGCTGCTGCTCGTCGCCGAGGGACGGGTCGCGAATCTGGCCGGGGCCGAAGGGCATCCGGCCGCGGTGATGGACATCGCGTTCGGCATCCAGGCGCTCTCGGCGGAGTGGCTGCTCCGCAACGAGCCGGGTGCGTTGCCTGCGGCGGTGCTGGAGGTGCCGCCGGGCATCGATCGCGAGATCGCCCGCCTCAAGCTCGCCGCCCTCGACGTCACCCTCGACACCCTCACCGAGACCCAGCTGGCCTACCTGACGTCCTGGAGTAGCTGAGCGCCGCCCGAGACACGGTCGCTTGTAGAACGGGTACGAAGGTGGAGCCCGCCGAGGACGAGGCTGGCAGTTGAGCGCGAGGCGCCGCCTCGACCTTGTGGTGGTCTCAAGGCCTCGCGCTCGCCTGCCAGGCTCGCCCCTCGGCGGGCCGCCCACAAAGAGTTGTGTGATGTGTTAGTGGGGCCTGCCCGGTTGAGTTCGAGATAGGTAAGGCTTACCGTGGCGAGGCTTGCCTTGGCGTTTCCAGACCGTGAGTGGTGGTCGGAGCACGTCACGTCGACGACCGTCCGCCCCGGCCGTGCGATCCGGGGTGGGCAGACACCTGGACGGACGGCGACGCAGAGGGGCAGCGGATGTTCGACTACTTCTTCCCGAACCTCCTCATCGGCCTCCGCGAGGGCCTGGAGGCCGCGCTCGTCGTCAGCATCCTCGTCGCCTACCTGGTGAAGACCGAGCGCCGCAACCGCCTCCCACTCGTCTGGGCAGGGGTCGCCGCCGCGATCGCCGTGTCGGTAGCGTTCGGCGCGCTGCTCACCTACGCCATCACCGGCCTGGACACGTTCAAGCAGCAGGAACTGGCCGGTGGTTTCCTGTCGATCGTCGCGGTCGGCTTGGTCACCTGGATGATCTTCTGGATGCGACGGACGGCCCGTCACCTCAAGGCCGACCTCACCGGAAAGCTCGAAGCGGCGATCGCGATGGGCGCGGGGGCGGTCGCGCTGATGGCGTTCCTGGCGGTGGCCCGCGAGGGCCTGGAGACCACGCTGTTCTTCTTCAGCGCCGCCCAGCAGGCGGAGAGCGAGCTCGGGCCGCTGCTCGGCTTCCTGGCCGGCATCGTGATCGCCGTCGCGCTGGCGTTCGCGCTGTACCGGGGCGCGGTCCGGATCAACCTGGGCACGTTCTTCACCTGGACGGGTGCGCTGCTGGTCGTCGTCGCCGCAGGCATCTTCTCCTACGGCTTCCACGACCTGCAGGAAGCGGAGGTCCTTCCCGGACTGAACACGCTGGCCTTCGACGTCAGCGCCCAGGTCCCGCCGGACAGTTGGTACGGCACCCTGCTCAAGGGCATCTTCAACTTCCAGCCGCAGACGACCGTGCTGCAGGCGATCGCCTGGACCGCGTACCTCGTCCCGGTGCTGACGTTCTTCCTCTGGCCCAGCCGGACGAAATCACCCACCGCGGTGGCCGCGGACGGCGGCGACTCGCGGACCACGCAGGTCGGGGACGGCGCCGCTGTCGAGGCGTCGGCCGACGACACGTCCACCAAGAACTCGGTGACGGGCGCTCCCACCGGATCCTGAGTGCTCCCACCGGCCGTAGGCCGGAATCCCCACCCGCCGGCGCGGCCCGACCGTGCGCCGGAACGAACAGGAGAAACCCCCCACATGCGGACTTCCAGACCCTCCACCGTGCTCGTCCTGGCGCTCGCGGGCGTCACGCTGCTCGGCGCGGCCGGATGCGGCTCCAACGACGACGAGTCGGGCGACGCGTCCGGCGGTCCGATCTCGGTGGCCGCCACCGACACGTCGTGCAAGGTCGGTAAGACCAAGCTCGACGCCGGGACCAGCACGTTCGAGATCAAGAACACCGGCACGAAGGTCACCGAGTTCTACGTGTACGCCGAAGGCGACCGCATCATGGGTGAGGTCGAGAACATCGGCCCCGGCCTGTCGCGGAAGCTGATCGTCGAGCTGCCGGCCGGTGCGTACGAAGGCGCGTGCAAGCCGGGGATGCGGGGCGACGGGATCCGTACCGCGCTCGAGGTCACCGGCGCGAGCCAGTCGCTCTCCACCGACGACAAGCTCGCCGCGGCCACCCAGAGCTACCAGCGCTACGTGAAGAGCCAGACCGGCGCGCTGATCACCAAGACCACCGAGTTCGTGAACGCGGTCAAGGCCAACGACATCGAGAAGGCGAAGGCGCTGTTCCCGGTCTCACGGACGTACTGGGAGCGGATCGAGCCGGTCGCGGAGAGCTTCGGCGACCTCGACCCGAAGATCGACGCCCGGGAGAACGACGTCGAGCCGGGGACGGAGTGGACCGGGTTCCACCGGATCGAGAAGGACCTCTGGATCACCAAGGACGTCTCCAAGGACGGCGCGCTCGCCGACAAGTTGCTGGCGGACGTCCAGGAGGTCGTCGACAAGGCCAACACCGTGCAGCTCTCGCCGCTGCAGCTGGCCAACGGCGCCAAGGAACTGCTCGACGAGGTCGCGACCGGGAAGATCACCGGCGAGGAGGACCGCTACTCGCACACCGACCTCTGGGACTTCCAGGCGAACGTGGAGGGTTCCGAGGCGGCGATCGCCGCGCTGCGTCCGACGCTGGTCGAGCGGAACCCCGAGCTGGTGAAGAAGCTCGACGCTCAGTTCGCCGCCGTGCAGAAGCTGCTCGACGCGCAGGCGACCGACGACGGCTTCAAGCTGTACACCGAGCTCACCAAGGCCGAGATCAAGCAGTTCGCCACGGCGGTCGACGCGTTGAGCGAGCCGCTGAGCCAGGTCGCGGCGGTCGTCGCGCAGAAGTGAGTAGTGACGGGGCGCTCCGGCTGCGGAGCACCCCGACGCGAGGAAGGGCTGAGAATGGCACGGACCACCGAGGACGGCACCGGCCGGATCCCCGCGCCGGACGGCACCGCCGCACCGGCGGAGGCCACACCCGAGGCTCCCGCCGCGCCGCAGCGAGAGCCGTCGCAGCGAGGGCTGTCGCGGCGACGACTCTTGGGCGCGAGCGCCGCCGGCCTGGCCGGGCTGGGTGCTGCGGCGGCCGGCGGTTACGTCGTCGCCGACGCGCGTTCGGGTGCGCGCTCCAGCGGCAGCGACGCCGCGGCGGCCGTTCCGTTCTACGGCGTCCACCAGGCGGGCATCGTCACGCCGGCGCAGGACCGGCTGCACTTCGTCAGCTTCGACATCACGACCACGAGCCGCGCCGACCTGGTCGACGTGCTGCGGGAGTGGACGAAGGCGGCCGAGCGGATGACGGCGGGGGAGGCGGCCGGCGACACCGGAGCGGTCGACGGGCCGATCGAGGCGCCGCCGGAGGACACCGGTGAGGCGCTCGGACTCCCGGCGTCGCAGTTGACGCTGACGATCGGGTTCGGCCCGACGATGTTCGACCGGCGGTTCGGCTTGGCGGCCCGACGCCCGCCCGCCCTCGTCGACCTGCCCGCGTTTCCGGGCGACGCCCTGGACCCGGCCCGCTCCGGCGGTGACCTCGCGATCCAGGCGTGCGCCCACGACCCGCAGGTGGCGGTGCACGCGGTGCGCAACCTCGCCCGCATCGGCTTCGGTGCGGTCGCGGTGCGCTGGTCGCAGCTCGGTTTCGGCCGGACGTCGTCGACCTCGCGCGACCAGGCCACGCCGCGGAACCTGTTCGGATTCAAGGACGGCACCCGGAACCTGAAGGCGGAGGATTCGGCGCTGCTCGAGGAGCAGCTCTGGGCCGCGCCGGGTGACGGCGCACCGTGGATGGCCGGCGGGTCGTACCTGGTGGCCCGGCGGATGCGGATGCACATCGAGACGTGGGACCGGACCCCGCTCTCCGAGCAGCAGGCGATCTTCGGCCGGTTCAAAGGCACCGGAGCGCCGACGACGAGCGTGGACGCCGACGACAACGAGTTCGACGACTTCGAGTTCGACACGGTGACCGGTGCGTCGGAGCCGGTGATCGCGATGGATGCGCACACCCGGCTGGCGCACCCGGACCAGAACGCCGGCGCGCGGCTGCTGCGCCGCGGCTACAACTTCGTGGACGGCTCGGACGGGCTGGGCCGTCTGGACGCGGGCCTGTTCTTCCTGGCCTACCAGCGGGACCCGCGGAAGCAGTTCATCCCGATCCAGCGGAACCTGGCCCGCTCGGACACGATGAACGAGTACGTGAAGCACGTCGGGAGTGCGGTGTTCGCGTGCCCGCCGGGTGTCCGGAAGGGCGGCTACTGGGGCGACACGCTCTTCACTTAAGAGGGCTTCCAGGACCCGTCTGGACCGGGGACGGGCGTCGGCAGCGCCGGTGCGCCGAGGGCCACCACCGCCCGTCGTGCGGCCAGCCGCTCGGCCTCCCGGCGCCGACGCTCGGCGAGCACCGCGTTCAGGTAGGCCCAGCCGGGCGTGCCCGGCGGGGGAGGCGGTGTCGTGCTGCGGAGCACCTCGTCGGCGAGCCGCCGCCCGAGCGACGTCCGCGCTTCGGCGCGCATGCGCGGTGCGCGGGTGAGGAACTGGCGCAGCGTCATCGCGAGGGAGTCGTCGATGCCGGTCAGGTCGAGGTCGCGAGCCCAGCGTGCGAGTTCCGGCGGCATGGAGATCGGGTGCTGGCGGCTCAGGTCCGGCAGGCGCTCGACCAGGACGATCGTGCCTGCTGCGAGGTCACCCAGCCGCTTTCCCCTGGCCGAGAACAGGATGCAGCTGGAGCCGAAGATCCAGGTCAGCGGCGGCAGGAACAGGCCGGGCCACTCGATCGCGACGCCGATCAGCCCACGGGTCAACGCGTGCCGGAACCGGATCGGGCCGCCGTCGTCGCGGACCACCCGCAGTCCGAGCGCGAATTTTCCCGGACTCCGGCCGCGGCTCAGCGTCTCGAAGCTGACCGGCCAGACCACGAACGTGAACACCAGCACGAGCACCGAGAGCGTGCTCGCGACCGCGAAGTTGGCTTGCACCGCGACCGCGCCGAGCAGGGTGCTGAGCAGGATGTACAGCATGATCTGGATGAACGCGTCGATGCCGATCGCGACCGCCCGGGTGGCGAGCCGGGCTACCGGCAGTTCGACCTCGACGGCCTCCCCGATGATCAGCCGCTGCTGATCCGCTGCCCGCGCGCTCACCCGCTCAGCCTCGCACATGTCCGCTCGCCTCGGCCCGGGTGCCCGGCGTCGCGCGTGGTCAGGCGAGGGTGAAGCCGAGTTCTATTGCCAGCACATCGGCCAGGGCGATGGCCTGGTCGGTCGTGATCATGGCGCCTCGCAGCGTCGTCAGGCCCTTGGCGCCCGCCAGCCGGGACGTCCGCAGGTCACATTTGCGGGCGGCGTCCGCGCCGAACTCGGCGCCCTGCAGGTCACAGTCGTCGAAGACGATGCCGGAGAGGTCGCCGCGCAGAGTGGTGCCGGAGAACGTGCAGTCCCGGAACACGATCGAGCCCTTGCCGCGGCGTACGAACAGGCTGCCGTCGTCCCACCGGCAGCCGCTGATCAGCACGTCCTCCACGAACGAGGCGATCAGGCGCCAGCCGACCAGGCGTGAGTCGGTGATCGCCAGCCGGCGGGCGGAGACGCCTTCCCAGCGCGCGCCGGCGAGATCGGAGCGCTCGATCCGGACGTCGCTCAGGTCGAGCGGCTCGAACCTGGTCCCGGAGAGGTCGGCACCCTCGGCCCGCACCGTCGCGATCTCGCCACGTCCGGCGATCCCGACGTACGTGCCGGTCAGCACGTTGCGGTAGAGGTCGATCTCGTCGTCGAGCGGGCCGTCGAAGGGCTCGAGGACGTCGTCGTCCAGCTGGGGCGGGCGAGGGGCGATCCCAGTCGGTGGCACTGGAAAACCGTAACCCACGTGATCCGGCGTCGGGCGGTGGCGGAGTACCGGGAGAATGGCCGGGTGAGCGCTCCGCCGGCCGGACCGGGAAGTCGAGCTCGTCCACGTCCGACCTGGACCGAACTCCCTGACGCCGTGCGCAGCGGCGTCGAACGGATGCTCGGTGCCCGGGTCGTGGAGGCGAGCAGCGTGCCGCTGGGGCTCACTCCGGGGCTGGCGTCCCGGCTCGTGCTGGACGACGGGCGACGCGTGTTCGTCAAGGCAGCGGGAGTCCATCGCGGTGCCTCGACGGTGGAGAAGCTGCGCCGCGAAGGGCGGGTGATGGACGCGCTGCCGCCGGAGGTGCCGGCGCCCCGGCTGCTCGGCACCTACGACGACGGACGGTGGGCCGCGGTGGCGTGCGCCGACGTCGACGGCCGTCCGCCCACGACGCCCTGGACGCGACCGGAGCTCGACCGGGTGCTGGCCGCCCTCACCGAGTGCGCGGCGGCGACGACGCCGAGCCCGCTGCCGGGGCCGAGTTTTGTGCTCGACTGGGCCGGCGACCTGACCGGCTGGCGGCAACTCCCCCTCCGCCCGTCGGCGGAGGCGGAGCTGCGAGCCGTGCTGCCGGAGGACACCCACTGGGTGACGCGCGACCTCGAACGGCTGGGGCGGCTGGAGGCCGGTTGGTCGGTGGGCGCCAACGGGAACACGCTGCTCCACGGCGACATGCGCGCCGACAACATCGTGCTCACCGACGACCACGTCTGGTTCGTCGACTGGCCGTCGGCCTGCGTCGGTGCGCCCTGGCTCGACCTGCTGTTCCTGCTGCCCGGCGTGGTGGCGACCGGGGCCGATTTTGATCTCGAGGAGATCGTCCGCACCCATCCCCTGACCAGGGACGTCGCGCCGGAGACGATCACCGCGACGCTGGCGGCGCTCGCCGGGTTCCTGGTGACGGTCGGCCTCGAACCGCCCCCGTGGTACGCGCCGGAGGTCCGGTCGTATCAGCTCGCCGAGGCTGCTGCGGCGATTCGCTGGCTGGCGCGCCGCGGCTGAGTTGCAGAAGCGGTGCGGGCGGCCGTACTTCCCTCCGTTCGACCGAACGGAAACCGATGACGAAGACATGACCACGGACTCGGCATCGGCGTCGACGCTCCTCGCGGTGCTCCGGCGCCCCGGGACGTTGCTGCTGTGCGTCCTGCTGGCCGATACGTACGCGTACTTCATCTCGAACGCGGGTGACTCTCCGGTCGGGCTTCTGGTGTACCTGCTGCAGATGTTCTTGCTCTACCGGATCTGGCGGGGCGCGAACCTCGTGCCGTGGCTGTTGCTGCTGGTGATCTCCGGGTACGAGGCCTTCTGCGTTCGACAGGTGCTCGACGCCGGTGTCGCCGCGGACCACCGGTCGTGGGTGACCGCACACGTGGTGGCGATCGCGACCACCGTGTTCGTTCTGATCAGCCCTTCTGTTCGCGGCAGACTCGCTCCGGTTCGCGGTTCCGATCCTCGGCGCGTCGCATGAAGGTGATCTCCGCCACGTCGGCGCCGAGGCGGCGGCCAGCCGGGTACCGACGAGCCGTCGGCACCACCCGGGCGTCCTGCGGTGATGACCAGCCGGACGAACCGGGGACGGCGAACGGCTGACCCGGTCCGCCCTGCTGACGGACCGCACGGCATACCGCCAACTCGTCGAACTCTGTAACGTTCTTGTTGCTCGACCGGGAACACCACGTGTCAACCAGGTGGATCGCAGGTCGACGCAAGGGAGTGGCTCCATCCGCAGCCGGCTACCGCCGGTCGAGCCCCCCGACATCCGGCCACGGCGTCGTTGCTAGCGACGCCCGATGCCCCGTGCCTGTTGAACGCAACGACCCCCTGTGGTCGACGCGCTGGCGGGCTGGCCGGGATGCCCACAACGATCGTCGTCGCGTTGGAGTAGTCATGATCGCCGGTCCCTCGGACCAGCCTGCCCTGTTGTCTGCCCGTAGCCGTCAGGAGCGTGGAGCGGATCCCGCAATCGGCCGACCCCACGGCGCAGCCACCACGATCGATGCCCTCGACGCAGCGGAAGCCGCGGGCTCGCCGGCGGCCAGGATCGTCCGCCGGGCGTTCCGCCGAACCTACGACGTCACCGACCTCGCGATGGGCGCCGCCGACGTGCTGCGGTCCAACGACATCGGCACGATGGTCACCGCTGCGCCTGCGCTCTACCCGCACATGTGGAGCTGGGACGCCGCGTTCATCTCGATCGGCCTCGCCCACCTCGGTGTCGATCGGGCCGGGCAGGAGATCCGGACGCTGCTGGCGGCCCAGTGGGCGGACGGCATGATCCCGCACATCGTCTACGGCGACCGGGGCGGCTACTTCCCGGGGCCCGGTCGGTGGGGCACCGCCGAGCTGTCCGCGTCCGCCCCGCAGGCACCGTTGACGTCCGGCATCTGCCAGCCGCCGGTGCACGCGATCGCGGTCGGTCGGATCCTCGAGGTGGCGCGCCGTGGGAGCGCGGAAGACCGGGCCGCGGGGGAGCAGCTGGTCCGGGACTCCTGGGACGCGCTCTACCGCTGGCACGCCTGGCTGTCGCAGTACCGCGACCCGGACGGCACCGGACTGATCGCCGTCGTGCACGGGTGGGAATCCGGCATGGACAACTCGCCGCGCTGGGACCAGCCGTACACGGCCGTCGTTCCCGGCCCCGACCTGCCGCCGTACGTGCGCCTCGATCGGGAGCTGGTGCGGGACGGGGCCGAGCGCCCGACCGACCTGGAGTACGACCGCTACCTCTGGCTGATCGAGGAGATGCGTCGCGCCTCCTACGACCCGGTGAAGGTGTACGACACGTGCAGCTTCCTGGTGGCCGACGTTTTTGTCAGCGCGATCTTCGCGGTCGCGTCCGACGTCCTGGCCGACCTCGGTGAGGAGTTCGGGCAGCCGGCGGCGCACGTCGCCGAGCTGCGGACCTGGGCGGCCCGGTCGCGTGCGGCGGTCGCTGCCTCGTGCCACCCGGAGACCGGCCTGGCCCGGGACTTCGACCGGCGCACCGGTCAGTGGATCGACGTCGAGACCCTCGCCGGGTTCGCGCCGCTGATCTGTGGCGGTCTCGACGCCGACGCCGAGCGAGCACTGCTGGCGACGCTGCACGGGCCGCGGTGGGCCGGGCACCCCGAGCTGGTGGCCAAGGTGCCGCCGACGGTCTCGCCGGACTCCGCGGGCTTCAAGTCCCGCGAGTACTGGCGTGGTCCGCAGTGGCCGGTGGTCTCGTGGCTGTTCGGGTGGGCGCACGCCCGACACGGTCACACCGCTGCGGCGGCGACGCTCCGCACCGAGACGCTGAAGCTGGTCGGCGACGGCGCGTTCTCGGAGTACTACGAGCCGGTGACCGGCGAGGCGCTCGGCTCCCGGATGCAATCCTGGACCGCCGCCGTAATTCTGGACTGGTGCACGGCCCGCTGAGAACGACGCTCACAGGCGGCTGCTGCGGCCTTGAGACCACAGCCAGGTCGAGGCGGCCTCGCGCTCGACTGCGAGCGACGCCCTCCGCGGGCTCCAGGTTCGAGCAACTTCGCGCCATCGTGTGGTGGGAATTGCAGATGGGTCGAGCCGCAGACGGTCGGCGCCCGTATTCAGGTGCATGGACGTAGCCCGCCACCCGTCCGACACGCTGACCACGTACCTACCGCCCGGCTGGATGACGCTGCGCGTCGCGCATGACCGCTGGCTCATCTACGGACCCCACCAGGTTCGCGGCGCCTCCCGCGGTTCCGCCGTACTCGTCGGCGAACTGACCTGGCTGCACTCGGACGAGTGGCGGGTGTTGCCGGTCGGCGAGATCCTGCCCTGGGAGCGGACCTACCCGAACGTCCTCGCCGCGCTCGACCCGCTGATGACCTGGTGGAACCTCCGCCGCCGCCGTCCAGCAGCCAGCTAGCTGGTCAGTCCCACCAGAAGTACCAGCTAGGGCTGCGGACCTGGCCCGCCGCGAGTGCGGCTAAGGAGCCCACGCCCTGGTCGACCGCGTCGGGGCAGTACGCGTACTGCTCGACCGCCGTCTCCGCGGCCGCCCGGGGGTCCATCGGCGGCGTCGGCACCAGCAGCTCCAGCATGTCGAACGAGAGCGTCACCAGCTGCGCGCCGTACAGGTCGTGCCACCGCTTGAGGATCGCGACGTGGTCCGCGGGCTCGACGTCGCAGTTGACCGCGCCCTGCCAGGTCAGCAGGCCCGGCACCTCGTAACCCGCCCGGGCGGGGATCAGCGCGACCAGCGTCTCCTGCTTGTCCCAGACGAACTCGGGCTCCGGGCTGGGCTGGACGTCGAGGTCCGGGTTCTGGAACACGTCTTCGACGGACATCGTGTCCTGCGCCGCGGCCAGTTCGGCGAGCCGGCGGGCGCCGTCGAGGACCAGGCCCCGCTCGACGGCGGTCGGGTCGCAGTCGTTCTCGGCCATGTACGCGAGGTCGGCGGTCTCGTCACCCGGCCCGACCAGGAACGGGTACAGCCCGGTGCGCTCGTGCAGCCGGCGCAGGCGCAGCCAGTGGTCGAACCCTTCGCCGGCGTCGACTGGGTACGACCACACCGGCACCCCGGTGCCAGTGCGGAAGAGCAGGTCGAGTCCGGGGAGCGCGACGCCGAGCCGGACGAAGACGTCCTGCGGGTTGCCCCCTCGATCGGAGAACGAACTGACAGCGGCCACGCGGCAAGTCTCTCAGGCCGACCGGTGTGTCGGCAGGGAAGGTAGGCGACGGACTGTCCCGCGTGTGGACACGGGGTGATCCGGCAACCCCTCTCCCCATGAACCAAGCCGCGTCCCACCCGGCGCTTTCACGATTCCGTCACCAGGCGGTCGGCCCCGCAAGCCGCGAGGCGCGTCGCGGAAAGCACCGTCGGTGATCGCGGCCGTCTTCGTCGCGGCAGTGGTCTTCCTCGCTGCGAACGCAGTTTTCGTGGCGGCGGAGTTCTCGCTCACCAGCCTCGACCGGCCCCGGGTGCAGCGTCTGGCGGATCGGGGCAGCGAGCGGGACGCGCGGGTCCTCGCCGCGCTTCGGACGCTGTCCTTCCAGCTCTCCGGCTGCCAGCTGGGCATCACGGTCTCGTCGCTGGTGCTCGGGTACCTCGCCGAACCCTCGATCGGACGTCTGCTCCACCCGGCGTTCGAGGCGGCCGGCCTGTCGGCCGGTGTCGCCAAGACCGCGTCCTATCTGGCGGCGCTCATCCTGGCGACGGCCGTGCAGACGGTCTTCGGTGAGTTGGTCCCGAAGAACGCGGCGGTCTCCGAGCCGCTGGGCACCGCCCGGCTCGTCGCGCCGATACTGCGGGCCTTCAGCGCCGCCTGCAAGCCGCTGATCCTGGCCCTGAACGGCTCGGCCAACTGGGTGATCCGCAAGCTGGGCATCGAGCCGCAGGACGAGCTGGGCGCCGGCCGGTCCCGCGCCGAGCTCCGGAGCGTGGTCAGCGCGTCGGTCGAGCACGGTGCGCTGGCCCCCGGGACCGCCCGGCTGGTGCGTCGCTCGTTGGCGTTCGACGACCGGACCGTCGCCGACGTGCTGACGCCGCGGACCAAGGTGTGCGCACTGGCCGATCACAGTACGGTCGCCGACCTGGCCGCCGAGTGCCGCCGAACCGGCTTCTCCCGGTTCCCGGTCTTCGAGCACCAGCTGGACAACGTCCTCGGCGTCGTCCACGTGAAGTCTGTCTTCCGCTACCGGGACGAGGACCGTGCCCGCACGCCGATCCGGGAGGTGATCGAGCCGTTCGGTGTCGTTCCGGAGACCTTGGAGCTGGACGAGGCGCTCGGCCAGCTCCGGGCGGAGCCGCTGCAGATGGCCGCGGTCATCGACGAGTACGGCGGGCTGGCCGGCGTGGTCACGCTGGAGGACCTGATCGAGGAACTCGTCGGCGAGGTCCGGGACGAACACGACCGTCCACCTGAGCCGGACGTCGTCAAGCTCGGCAACGACGTCTGGCGGGTGTCCGGCCTGCTGCGGGACGACGCGGCGGCGACGCGCATCTGTTTCAACGTCCCGTCCGGGCCGTACGAGACGCTGGCCGGCCTGTTCCTCGACCGGGCGGGCAAGGTGCCCGAGGTCGGCGACGCGGTCACGGTGGAGGACGCGATCGACCCCGCGACCTGGGAGCTGACGGTCGAGGCGATGGACGCCCACCGGATCGCGTCGATCCGCTTGGTGCGCACCGAGCACGAGCCGAGGGAGGGCTGACATGGACCTCGGCTTCATACTGTTGGCGTGCGTGCTGCTGCTGGGCAACGCGTTCTTCGTCGGCGCCGAGTTCGCGCTGGTCACGAGCCGGCGGGATCAGCTGGAACCGCGGGCCGCCCAGGGTTCGCGCGCCGCACGGACCGCGCTCTACGGCGTCGAGCACCTCTCGCTGATGCTGGCCGGAGCACAGCTGGGGATCTCGCTCTGCTCGCTGGGGCTCGGCGCGGTCGGTGAGCCGGCGGTCGCCCACCTGATCGAGAAGCCGCTGGAGCTGGTCCACGTCCCCGAAGGGCTGTTGCACCCGATCGCGTTCGCGGTCGCGCTCTCGATCGTCTCCTATCTGCACCTGGTGCTCGGTGAGCTGGTGCCGAAGAACATCTCGCTGGCGGGTCCGGTGCGCGCAGCGCTGCTCCTCGGCCCGCCGATGGTCACCTGGTGCCGGATCACCAAGCCGGTCGTGGTGAGCCTCAACGCGGTCGCGAACGGCGTCCTGAGGCTGTGCGGCATCACGCCGCGGGACGAACTGAACACCGTCTACACCGGCGAGGAGATGACCGAGTTGGTCGCGGAGTCGCGCGCCGAGGGCTTCCTGGACGTGGAGGCCGAGCAGCGGCTGACCCGGGCACTCTCCAGCGAGGCGCGGACCGCCGGCGACGTGGCGCTGGCGGGGGAGCAACTGCAGGTCGTCCCGGACGGCACCACCGTACGGGAGGTGGAACGGCTGGTCGCCTCGTCCGGGTACTCACGGTTCCCGGTCCGGGGGTCGTCCGACGACGGCTTCCTCGGGTACGTCCACGCGAAGGACCTGCTGGACGCCCGCCCGGACGAGCTCGACGGGGCGTTGCCCGCCCGTCTGATCCGCACGATGCCGGACGTGGAGCACGAGGCGCCTCTCGCCGATGCGGTCGAGGTCCTGCGGCGGAGCGGAGCGCACCTGGGGCTGGTGTCCTTCAACGGCAATGGGGATGCCGGCCGAGTGGCCGTCGTCGCGCTGGAGGACCTGCTCGAGGAGCTGGTGGGGCAGCTCAACGAGACGCCGCCGGTCGCGGACCGCGACGACCCGGACCCGGCGCCCGTCGCGGGCAACAACCGGGCTGCGACCGATTAGCCGACGTCCAGGCGTTTGGCATCGCAGCTCAACGGCGACTGTTTAGCCAGGCACCCCGGTCACCGCGACCGGAGGTCATTGCTGAACAGCCACGGATGGAGGCCCCATGACCGCCACGGTGAGCGGAGCAGGTAACACCGCACGCCGCGCCGCCCGCAGCGACACGATCACCCGGATCGGACGCGTGGGCTTGGTTGCGTACGGGGTGGTGAACCTCCTCATCGCATTCCTGGCCATCAAGGTCGCGACCGGTGAGTCCTCCGGTGAGGAAGCGAACAAGAACGGCGCGCTGAGCGAGGTCGCGCAGACTTCGTTCGGCCAGGCCCTGCTCTGGATCATCACGGTCGGCCTGGCCGCGCTGACGATCTGGCAGATCGCCGAGGCGATCTGGGGCCACGCGTCCGCCGGTAAGCGCCGCACGGTGAAGCGACTGACCAGCGCCGGTGAGGCGTTCCTGTTCGGCTTCCTGGCGTTCACCGCGGGCAAGTTCGCGATGGGAACCCCGCAGAAGGGCAGCAAGACCGAGTCGGTGACCGGCAAGCTGCTCGAGCAGCCGTTCGGCCGCGCGCTCGTGATCGTCTTCGGTCTGGCGATCATCGTGGTCGCCGCGTTCGTCATCCGCCACGGCTGGGCCAAGCGGTTCCGCGACGACCTCGACCTCTCGCACGCCGACGCCCGTTCGCGGCGCACCGCCGAACGTCTCGGCCAGGTCGGCTACATGGCGGTCGGCGCGGCGTACGCCGTCGTGGGTGGCCTGGTCATCACCGCGGCGGTCACGTTCGACAAGGAGAAGGCGTCCGGTCTGGACGGTGCCATGAAGACCGTCGCCGAGCAGCCGTTCGGCTCGCTGCTCCTGTGGCTGGTGGCGCTCGGCTTCATCTGCTACGGCGTCTACTGCTTCTTCGACGCCCGCTACCGCAAGAGCTGACCCCTCAGGAGACGCAGAACTCGTTGCCCTCCGGGTCGTAGAGGGTGATGGTCCGCGGACCACGGTCTGCCGTCTCCCAACCCTTCGTCGCGCCGAGGTCGAGCAACCGCTCGACCTCGGCGTCGACGTTCTCCGGGCCGACGTGCAGGTCGAGGTGGACGCGGTTCTTGGCGGACTTCGGCTCCGGGACGCGCTGGAAGAACAGCCGCGGACGGCCGCCCGAGGAGTCGCGGCACGTGGCGACGTCGGCGAAGCACCGCCGCCCGTCCCGCGTCAGTGTCTCGGCCTCCGGCAGCCGACCGGCGGCAACCAGCTGGTCGACGATCGCGGTGTGGTCCTCGACCTCGTAACCGAGCGCGGCCGCCCAGAACGCCGCCTGGGCGTGCGGGTCGGCGGTGTCGAACGCGATCTGCAGTCCGGTCGTCATGGCCCCTCCTCCGAATTCGAGGGCCTCATGCAACCACGTAGACCGGTTTCGCGGCGCTAACCGGTCGCGGGCGACGCGTAGACGACGACGTTCGCCGCGTACGACTGGGTTTTCCGGTCGTACGGGCTGGTGCAGGTGATCAGCACGAGCCGCTCCGGCACTCCCTGCGCGAAGACGTCGCCCGGGAGGGTGGCCTTCTGGTAGACCCGGCGGGCGGCCACCCGGTAGGCGCGCCGTCCGGACGTGCCGTCGACCCAGATCAGGTCGCCGACTGAGAGCGTTCCGATCTTGTACAGCGCCCCTCGTCCGAGCTCCCGGTCGTCGACGTGACCGGCGAGGATCACCGATCCGAAACCGGAGCCAGGACCCGCACCCGCTGACCACCAGCCGACCCGGCGCGGGTCGTCCGGCAGCGTCAGCCCACCCACCGGGTCGAGCTTCTCCGACTCGACGGCCGCGTCGACACCGAGCACCGGGATCACCAGACGCCGGGGGCGTGCCACGTCGGGGGCGGGCGGCACGGTGAGCGACGGTGCGGGGGACCGGGTCGCGGTCCGCGGTGTGGTGCGCTTCGGCGTCGGGCTCGCCGGGGCGGCGGCTCGTGGTGTCTCGCCAGGGACGACGCCCACCTCGGTGGGCAGCGGCGGGGCGGGCGGCGGCGTCAGGGCGTAGATCGCGGCGGCCGCGAGGCAGACGATGCCGGAGGCGAGCCCGGCGTACGCCGGCCACCGGCTGGAGCGATTCGGAGCAGGGAGCCGGAACTTACGACGCGTCGGCAGCAGGAACCGCCGGGTCGGGAGCGACCCGCTCATGCTCCGGAGTGTCCACTCTCGGCAGGGCCGGTCAGGGACCGGCGACGCCAGAACCATGCCGAGGCGAGAACCAGCACCAAGCCGACCGCGGCGAGCGTTCCGGCGATCACCGGACGGTTCCCGGACGAGATGCCCCGCCCGCCCTCCACCTGTCCGGGGGCCGCGCCCACCGCGGGTGCGGAGTCGTCGAGCAGCTGCGCGTGCTGAGCCACGACCGGCGAGGTCTGCCGCGCGAGCTGCTTGACCTCACCGTTCTGGCCGCCGGTCAGTTCGGCCTCCACCTGCCGCCGGAGCGACGCCTGGGCCTGACGCTGCGTGGTGACCCACAGACCGTCGAACGCCGGGCCGCTGGTCTGCTCGTAGCGGCTGAGCATCGCCTGCTGGGTGGCGTCCGGGCGGGCAGGCAGGTCGACGCCGAGCTTCTTCGCGACCGGCCGGAGCGCGTTGTCGAGGCGGGAGTGATCGGTGAGCCAGCGGTTGGCGATGGTCCGCGTCTCGGGGTCGGTCGCCTTGCGGATGGCGATCCGAGCAGCGGCGATGGCGCTCAGGTGGGCCTGGTGCGCGCCGCGGAGGAACGACTGGTCCTGCGCGTTCACCCCGGGCGCGGGTGCCGCCTGGGCCGGCGTCCCCAGTGCTCCGACGACCAGCCCGCCGACGAGGACGATGATTACCGAGAGCAGCGCCGCTAAGCGGCTATCGGTGGAAACGACCCTCAGCCGCATGGCATCGTCCTTCCGGGCAGCCCGATCATCCGGACAGCGGGGGCAGAAGTCCTCACCGTGGTTCACCGAGAAGGTACCGGATACCTCCCAGTGACCCTACCGCTGCGTTCGGTTCAACACGCTGTGTGTTACCCCCGGAGTTCGGTCCATACGCGTCCCACTCGTCCCGGGAGCCTACGATCGGCGGGTGGCCGTGACCGAACCGTTGTTGCCGTCCTCCCCCGAGGAGCTCGCCGAGACGCCGGGCGCTCGCCCGTCGCTGCGTCGCCGGCTCGCCGCCGGGCTGCCGACAGATCGGGTGTCGTCGTGGGTGTGGACCGGTCTGGTCGCGCTGCTCGCCCTGGTGCTCCGCCTGGTCGGGCTGGCCAAACCGGGCGACAAGATCTTCGACGAGGTCTACTACGCCAAGGAGGCCTACGACCTCCTGCAGTTCGGCGTCGAGCGGGACAAGGAGGGCAACGGTCCCGGCTACGTCGTCCACCCGCCGCTGGGTAAATGGCTGATCGCCGCCGGTGAGCAGGTCTTCGGCTACGAGGCGGTCGGCTGGCGCATCTCCGCAGCGATCGTCGGCGCGCTCTCGGTGCTGCTGCTCGCGCGGATCGCGCGGCGCCTGTTCGGCTCGACGCTCCTGGGGTGCGTGGCCGGCCTGTTGCTCGCGCTGGACGGCCTGCACTTCGTGATGAGCCGGGTCGCGCTCCTCGACATCTACCTGATGTTCTTCCTGCTGCTCGCGTTCGGCTGCGCACTGCTCGACCGGGACTCGACCCGGACGTGGCTGCTCCGCCGGGCCGAGGCCGGGGAAGACCTGACCGCCGGAACCGGCTTCCGCGTGCCCTGGTGGCGACTCGCGACCGCGGTGAGCGCCGGGTGCGCGCTCGGCGTCAAGTGGAGCGCGGGCTGGTACATCATCGCGCTGGCCGCGCTCGCGTTCTGGTGGGCCGTGCAAGCCAGGCGCAGCGCGGGCGTGCGGCATCCGATCTGGGACGCGCTCACCTGGGAAACCGGTTGGCTGGTCCTCTCCGGCGTGGTGATCCTCGCCGTCTACCTGTCGACGTGGACCGGGTGGTTCCTCTCCGACGACGGCTGGAACCGCAACGGCAACCCCTGGCCGGGGCCGTCGTGGCTACCGTCGTCGATCGGGAACCTGTGGGAGTACCACGTCCACGCGTACGACTTCCACACCGGTCTCGCCGCCAAGCACGACTACCAGTCGACGCCGTGGAGTTGGCTGATCCTCGGCCGGCCGGTGGCGTATTACTACTCCAGCGATCCGGGCTGCGGAACCGACAACTGCTCGGCCGAGGTGCTCGCGCTGGGCACTCCGCTGCTCTGGTGGTCGTTCATCCCGGCGCTGCTGATGATCACCTGGCGCTGGCTGGCGGGCCGTGACTGGCGCGCCGGGACGATCCTGCTGATGAGCCTCGGTGCGGGCATCCTGCCGTGGACGCTCTACCCGAGCCGGACGATGTTCTACTTCTACACGCTTCCGGCGCTGCCGTTCCTCGTGCTCGCGGTGACGCTGGCGATCGGCATGGTGCTCGGCCCCGGGCTCGGTCGGAAGGTCGATCCGGCTGACGTTCCGATCGGCACGGTGCCCGATCCGACCGATCGGGATCGACGGCTGGTCGGCGCGGTGGCGGTGGCGTCGTACCTGGTGGTGATCGCGGCGACGTTCGCCTACTTCTACCCGATCTACACCGGCGAGCAGCTGACGTACGACTCCTGGCACACCCGGATGTGGTTCGACTCCTGGATCTGAGAGCCAGGGGTGTGACGGGTGACCCGCCAGCGTCCGCAAGCGCAGCGCTGATAGTGGATCTGCCCTTCGCTGGTCGGGTGGCTCGATATCGTCCGCCATAAGTGCTGAGTGCTCATGTCCGCGAGCATGCTGTAATGGTCTTGTGCACATCAACCCTTACGGCGAAGATCCGGTCCGGTTCGCGGTCGAGCTCGCCGTCGACCCGCCGTCCAGCGCCGCCGACTTGGTCGCCCGGTGCCGTGCGGCGGGCGTCACCGATGTGACCGGCCGCGAGGTGGACCTGGACGACGTGCGGCGCTTCCTGGACGAGTGGCTCGGGGTGGTCGACGCCCCGGACGAGGCCGCGCGAGCCGACCGGCTGAACGCCTTGCTCGCCGCAGCGTCGGCGTACCCGCGGCTGACCAACCACGCCGGGGACGGCTGGCACCTCCACTACCGGGACCCAGACCTACCGCTGGCCGGCGTTCTGCGGGCGTTGATCAGCGTCGGTACGGCGCTGCACCTCGCCGGGCGGGGGATGCACCGGCTGGGGCGCTGTGCCGTGGCCGAGTGCCGCCGTCCGTTCGCCGACGTGAGCCGCACCGGGCGCCAGCGCTACTGCTCGCCGGCGTGCGCGAACCGGGACGCCGTCCGCCGTCACCGCGCGCGGGTCTCCTGAGCCTGCCCCGGTGTGCGGGCCCCCGCGGCCGGGCGCCATTCCGGAGATCGACCGAGTGCGGACAGGAGGCGGGCGAAGGGTGACGCGTCGTCCCGCGCGGGCAGGCCCGGCGCGAAGGGACTGCCGGGCGCCGTTCGCTCGGCGCCGTCCGGCAGCGCCAGTACGACCGGGAGCAGGGCGTCGACGAGCGCCTCGTCCGGCGTGAACTCCCGCTCCAGCGCGGCCGCGACGTCCCACGCGTGGACCAGGTAATCGATGGTGTGGAAGCCGATCGCGAGCACGGCCGGGAACGGCGTCGGTGCGATCTCCGGCAGGTGGAACGGGCGGTCCGGCGCGTCCACTGCGGCGAACGCGGCGAGCACCTCGTCCGCGGCGGCGCGGTACTGCTCCACGGCGGCGTCTCCCAGATGCGGAACCGTCCACGGTGCGGGGTCGTCGCCGCGCCCCGCGGCGGCCGCAGCGAAGCCGCGGTGTTGCGCCACCAGGTGGCCCAGCAGATCGGCGACGCTCCACCCCGTGCACGGCGTCGGGCGATCGACGTCTGCGGTGGTGACGGCGTCGACCTGTTCGACGCTGAGTCGCACGGCCCGGGTGTCGAGGTCCCGGATGGTCGTCCAGTCGAAATCAATACGCATGCGCTTACGATGTGCTCATGCTTATGATTTGTCAACAGGTATCTTCGCGGGATGAGCCGACCGGACCTGGCCGCGATGATGGCCCCGATCGGACGGGCGCTCGTCGCTCTCGAGCGGCCGATCCTGCAGGAACACCAGCTCTCGATGTGGGCGTACGCGGTGCTCTCCAGCCTCGACGACGAACCGGTGCGGACGCAGGCCGCGCTGGCCGAAGCGATCGGCGCCGACAAGACCCGGCTGATCGCGGTGCTCGACCAGTTGCAGGCCGACGGGCTGATCGAGCGGCGTCCGGCTCCCGACGACCGGCGCGCCCGCGTCCTGTCGATCACCGCGGAAGGCCGCCGGGTCCGCGACGCCGTGCAGGCCGCGATCCGCCGCGAAGAGGAGCAACTGCTGGCGGTGCTGCCCGCGGCGCAGCGCGACGCGTTCGTCGCCGCACTGCAGGCCTTGCACGCCGCCGTGCGCCCTACCTGACCACTCGGCTTTCCCACGCCCAGGCGGCGACCTCCACCCGGTTCCGTAGCCCCAGCTTGGTCTGGATCCCGGAGACGTGGCTCTTCACGGTGCTCAGCGAGATGAACAGCTCGGCGGCGATCTCCCGGTTGGTCCGGCCGTGGGCGACGGCCCGGACCACCTCCAGCTCGCGGTCGGTCAGCGGCCGGGGGAGTGGCGCACGAGCCGGGCCGACGTCGTTCAGGTGGCGCAGCAGCCGCACGGTGACCGAGGGCGACACCAGCGCGTCCCCGGCGTGTGCGGCGCGGACCGCCTCGACGAGCAGCGCGGGGCCGGCGTCCTTGAGCAGGAAGCCGACGGCGCCGGCCCGCAGCGCGCCGTAGACGTACTCGTCCAGGTCGAACGTCGTGACGACGACGACGCGCAGCGGATCGCGGACGCCAGGACCGGACAGGGCACGGGTGACCTCCAGGCCGTCGAGCCGGGGCATCCGGATGTCGACGAGGCAGACGTCCGGCCGGAGTTCCCGCGCCAGCGCGATCGCCTCGACGCCGTCGGTGGCCTCGGCCACGACCGTGAAGTCTGACTGGTCCTCGAGGATCAGACGCAGGCCGCCGCGGACCATCGCCTGGTCGTCGGCGAGCAGGACGCGGATCGTCATACCGGCAGCGTCGCCCGCACCGACCAGCCGGCGTCGTCCCGGGGGCCGACGTGCAGCGTTCCGCCGAGCGACTCGACCCGTTCGCGCATGCCGGCGAGGCCGTAGCCGGTGCGGTGATACCCCGTGCGGTGGTAACGCGGCGCGTCGTCCGTGACGTGGACGATCAGCTGGGATCCCTCGTCGGTGACCCGGACGCCGACCGTGCTGGCCTGCGGGGCGTGCTGCGACACGTTGGTCAGCGACTCCTGGACGATCCGGTAGACCGTGCTCGCGATCTCCGGCGGCCAGTCCGGGAGCTCGGTCGGCAGCCGGCGGTGGACCGTCGGTCCGTGCCGCGCCGCGAACCGGTCGAGCAGCGCGGTCAGCTCCTCGGGGCCGGCGGTGGTGGGAGCGGTGTCCGAGGTGGTCCGCAGCACGCCCACGACGCGGCGCATCGCGGCCAGCGCTTCGGTGCCCGCGTCCTCGATCCCGGCAAGCGACGGCCCCAGCGGCGCCAGCGACTCGTCCCGGCGGGTGGCGAGCCGGGCCGCCTGGGCCTGCACGACGATCCCGGTGATGTGGTGCGCGACGACGTCGTGCAGCTCGCGGGCCACCTCCAGACGTTCCTCCCGGCGTACGTCCTCCAGCGTCGCGCGCCGCTGGGCGTCCCACGCGCGCAGCGCCAAGCCGGCGAGGACCGCCGACGACCAACCGAGCGCGTTGAGTATCGGCACGACGTCCGCGCCTCCCGCCGCGAAACTGCCGAGCACGACGGCGAGCCCACCCGAGGCCACCGCTCCCGCCGGGCCGCTCGGAAGCGTCCGTACGGCGGTCGCGACCAGCACCGCCAGCGCCAGCACCGCCACCGGCCCCGGCTCCTGCGGCAACCCAGCCACCCACGCGACGAGGATCGCTCCCGCCGCGACGACCAGCCCTGCACCGGCGGCCGCCGGTAAGTGGCGACGACGGGCAAGCGCACATCCGGCCACCAGCGCACCGGCCGCCGCGTCGAAGGCCCAGTAGCCACCGCCCCAGCTGACCCGGATCGCGACGGCGGTGTACACCAGCGCGACCGCGAACAGGACACCGAGCGCGGCGTCGCCCCAGACCGGAGTTCTCACACCGAGCAGGCTACGAAATCGCCGCCGAGCCCGAACCGGTCAAAAGTACGACCGGTGCCGTGCGGAACCAGCCGTCGGCAGGGCGCTCCGAGCCCCTGCGGAGCCGGAGGCTGCCCCTCATGACTCCAACTCCCGTCCTCGAGGCCCAGCCTCCCGTCCTCGAGGCACAGCGCCTCGGGAAGCGCTACGGGCGCCGCGTAGCCCTGGTCGACTGCGACCTCCGGGTTCCGGCCGGCCGGATCGTCGGCCTGGTCGGTCCGAACGGTGCCGGCAAGTCGACGCTGCTCCAGCTCGTGTGCGGGCTGATCGCCCCGTCGTCCGGCTCGCTGCGGGTGCTCGGCGCACGCCCCGCGTCCGACGCCCGCCACTTGGCCAAGGTGGGCTTCGTGGCCCAGGACGCACCGGTCTACTCCGGACTGACGGTCGCCGACCACCTACGGCTCGGTGCCCACCTCAACCCGCGGTGGGACGCGCCGCTCGCCCAGCGGCGGCTGGCGGAGGCCGGGGTGGCGTCCGGCCAGAAAGCCGGCCGGTTGTCCGGCGGCCAGCGCGCCCGGCTCGCGCTGACGCTGGCGGCGGCGAAGCGTCCGGAGCTGCTCGTCCTGGACGAGCCGGCCGGTGCTCTCGATCCGCTGGCGCGGGTCGAGTTCTTGGCGAACCTGCGGGAGTCGATCACCGAGCTCGGCGCGAGCGCCGTGCTCTCCTCGCACCTGCTCTCGGACGTCGAGCGCGTCTGCGATCACCTGATCGTGCTGGGGAACGGTCGGGTCCAGGTGGCGGGGGACGTGCGCGACCTGCTCGCCTCCCACCACCGGGTGGACGCCGTCCCACCCGGCGCCGACGTGATCGCGGCCGGAGTCGTCCGGGCAGCATCGCCACCGCCCGGGGCGCGCTCGGCTTCGCTGGAGGACGTCGCTCTGGCCTACCTGACCCGGGCTGTGGGGGCCGTCCGATGATCTGGCTGAGCTGGCGGCAGTTCCGCGGGCAAGCGCTGGCCGCGGGCATCGTGCTCGGGGCACTCGCCGTCACCCTGGTGGTGGTCGGGTACCAGATCCGGAACAGCGCGTTCGTGCGGTGCGAGAGCGACTGCGGTGGGTTGGCCGCGCCGTTCCAGGACCGGTTCGCGAACCGGCTCTACTTCCTCGACGCCGGGCTGCTCGCGCTTCCGGCGGTGATCGGGGCGTTCTGGGGGGCTCCACTGGTCGCCCGGGAAGTGGAGGCGGGAACTCATCGTCTGGTGTGGAACCAGAGCGTGACCCGGCGACGGTGGCTGCTGGTCAAACTGCTGGTCGTCGGCGTGGCGAGCGCGGTGGTCGCGGGGCTGTTCAGCGCGCTGCTCACCTGGGCTGCCAGCCCCTACGACGCGGTCGCCGGCGACCGGTTCACGGCGCTGCTGTTCGGCACGCGCAACCTCGCTCCGGCCGGTTACCCGCTGTTCGCCTTCGTCCTGGGGGCCGCGCTCGGCTTGCTGCTCCGGCGGACGTTGCCGGCGATGGCGCTGACCGTGGTGCTCGTCGTCGTGGCGCAGATCGTGGTGCCGACTCTCGTCCGCCCGCAGCTGCGGACACCCGTGACGACGTCGGTACCGATGACCGCGGAGGCAATCGCGAACCTGCGGTTCCTCGGGACCGACGCCGAGATCAGCGGGATCTCGATTCCGGGCGCCATGGTGGTCTCGACCTCGAAGCTGCTCGGCCCGGACGGCGACGTCGTCGACCTCGCCCCCTACCGGTCGTGCGTGTCCCGGTCGCCGGAGAGCGCACCGGCCTGCCTGGAGGCGCTGGACCTGCACGTCCGGGTGGCCCACCACCCGGCCGACCGGTACTGGACGTTCCAATGGCTCGAGCTGGGCCTGCTGGTCGGCGTAGCCGGGCTGCTCGCCGGTCTCGCCCTGTGGAGCGTCCGCCGTCGGCCGGCCTGAGGACGGCTACCCGGCCAGGGTGTGCCGGCGAGCGTCGACCTCGATCTCGATCCGCATGCGTGGGTCGGCGAGGCCGACGACGAGCATCGTCGCGGCCGGACGAACCTCTCCGAAGTACCGGCGGAGCACCGGCCAGCACGGCTCGAAGTCGTTGCGGTCCGGCAGCAGGTAACGAACCCGGACGACGTCCGCGAACGTGCACTTCGCCTCGGCGAGTGCCGCGCCGATGTTGCGCAGGCACTGTTCGGCTTGCGCCACGACGTCGTCCGGGATCGTCATCGTGGAGTAGTCGAACCCGGTCGTGCCGGAGACGTAGACGTGATCGCCGTCCATGACGGCGCGGGCGTAGCCGATCTCCTCCTCGAAGGTCGAACCGCTGAGGATCGTGTGCCGCTCGGTCATGAAGCGGACCCTAGCGGTCAGGCTCGGGCGAACTGCATGTCGATCCAGTGGTGCCAGTTCCCGTCCTCGTCGGTGCGCTCCCAGCGGGCCGCCATGGTGCCGCCATCCGCGGTGATCGTGAGAACGGCGCGGGTGCTCGCGTCCGCGAACGTCCAGACGCCGTCGGCATCGACGCTCGCCCGCATCACGCTCACGGTTCCGGCATTGTCGAAGGCCCGCATGGCGTACGTCCGGCTAGCCGGGTCGTACTCGCCGATCAGCTCGATGACGCGCACCTGCTCGTCGCCCATCCGGACGTCGACGTGGTGCACGAGGAAGCCGTCGCCGAGCCACTCGTAGGCGTCCGTGCCCTCGATCTCGACGGCCGGGCCGAAGCGGCCGGGCACTGTCCGGCCGGACGAACGCCACAAGCCGACGAGTGGCTCGAAGGGCTTGAGGTCGGGATTGTCCATGGTGCCTCCGAGTCAGCCGGTGTTCTCGATCATGGTGGCGATCGCCCGCAACCCGGCGACGATCTCCGCCGCCGACGTTCCGGCCTCGTCCCACTAAAGCGACCGCGAGCCCCGCCGGAGACCCGGCGGGGCACGGCGGAACGGGTCAGGCGGCGAGGAGCGCGCCCAGGGCCAGTGCGGAGGCCCCGAAGACCACCACGTGGCGGACGTTCTGCAGGACCCACGTCCAGGCCGGGAAGCCGTCCTCGGCAGCCTTGAGCAGGGCCGGAACGTCGATCCGAGCCAGCATCGGGTCGCCCTTGCGGGCGAAGGCGGCCTGGACGGACTTCGCCGCGGTCAGGTTGCTGTACAGGATGACCGCGTTGCCGAGCAGGACGAGCGTCTGGAACACCCAGGTCAGCGGATGGGACCAACCACTGCCGAGCAGGTTGAGCGTCGCCAGCGTCAGCATCACCGCGGCGATCGTGACCGGAGCCGCGGTCTCGTGGCCTCCGGCGTCGAACCGCATCCCGTGCTCGGTGAGCACGGTCTTCCGGACGCCCTGCCGCGCGAGTTCGGCCTCGGCGCCGGCCATCGCGGTGGCTCCGTAGCGGCGACGCACCACCGGGATGCTCACGAACGCGACGGCGACCAGCACCTGCATGACAGCGACGAACACGTTCACGGTGACCTCCGGGGCCGGATACGGCGACTTGAACTAAGTGCAGGACCACCGTAACCGTGGACTTGTACTAAGTGCAAGAGGTGTCTTGAACTAAGTTCAAGCCGTGTCGTAGGGTGAGGCCATGGCGCGCGAGGTGTTGACGAAGGAGCAGATCGTCCGGACCGCGATCGAGCTGCTCGACGAGGACGGGCTGGACGGCCTGAACATGCGGGCGCTGGGGAAGCGCCTCGGTGCCGTGCCGACCGCCGTCTACTGGCACGTGTCCAACAAGGACAAGCTGATGGTGCTCGCCGGCGACGAGGTCTGGAACGAGATCGCGCTGCCCGCCCCGGACCCGGACGACTGGCGCACTCCGGCCGTTGGGCTGGCGACCGAGCTGTACGCCATGCTGATGCGTCACCCGTGGCTGGTGCCTGCCTTCGGCTCGTACCTGTTCTACGGCCCGGGTAAAGCCCGGTACGACGATCGCTGCCTCGCCGTCTACGAAGCAGGTGGGTTCGCCGGCCCGGACGCCGACCGGGCCGCGGCGGCCGTCTTCACGTTCGTCTTCGGCAACGCGCTGGGCGCGTCGGCCATGATGTCACTGACCAGACGATTGAGCCGCAACGGCGGCGATGCCGACGCGCTGATTCAGGAGACGCTGACCAAGGCGACCGAGGTCGCGATGCAGTTCCCGCAGCTGCGAACTCGACTGACCAGCCCGGCCGCGGAGTACAACGCCGCACCCGCGCAGACGTTCGAGCACGGGTTGCGCGCGCTCCTCGATGGTCTGGAGGCGTCCCGCGCATCGAACCGTTGACCTGCAAGAACACACCGCGATCGGCCCGGTCGAACTGTCCCGAGCCGAGCTCGACGCCCGCGATCGAGGCGCCGAGCCCGACGTGGTCCCGATGTCGTCAGGCGCTCTCGGCGTGCAGGAGCACGTCGCCCCAACCCGCTTGGACCATGCTGGTGAAACGCCACTCGCCGGCCTTCTTGGCCATGACGTCCACATAGCGCATGTGGTGGCTCTCGCCGCCTGCGGTCACGACGGAGTTCGTGATCACGACGGCGATGTCGGCGTTGAGAAAGACCGGCTGCCGGCGGTTGTCGATCGTGATCGACGACGGGTCGGAACCGTCCGCGCTCATGTCCATGGTCTGGACGAAGGTGCTTCGGTCCCACTCCCGGACCACGCACTCGCCCGCCGAGTCGTTGGTCATCACGACGAGAGGGAAGAGCGCCATGTCGGCCATGGCCTGGACGTCGTTGCGGCGGACGTGAGCGTCGTAGCGGTCGAACCATGCCAGCAGAGCGTCTGTCTCCTGGTCCGTCGGGACGAAGGGGGTGGTGGTGAGCGGGTTCTGCTCGGTCACGTTGCTCCTCGGGGACGCGCATCGGAGGTTCCTCGTACAGTGTACAACGTACTACGTACAAGGATCTCATCGTGATCGCGCGGATGCCTTCAGCCCAGCGCCTCCGCCACTCGGCCGAGCGCTTCGTCCAGGTCGCCGGTCGAGAGGTGACCGAAGCCGACGCGGAAGACCCGGTCGTGCTCGCCGAACCAGGAGCCCGGTGCCACTCGCGTGTCCCGCGCTGCCAGGCGGGCGTAGAACGTCGAGACCGCGTCCTCGGAGAATCTGTCGGCAGGCAGACGCAGGCAGCAGAGCGCGCCACCGTCCGGCCGAACGATCTCCACCGGCTGGTCCTGCGTCCACCGCAGTAGTTGGTCGAGCGAGCGCCGCAGGCGCTGCGCGCGAGGCGCCAGGATCTCCGTCTGCTGACGGAGCACTTGCACGGCGAGGAACTCGTCGACGGACGAGCACGCGATCGTGGTGAGGAACTTCGCTTCCCGCAGTCGGGCGTAGAACTCCGGATCGTTCGAGGTCAGCCAGCCGATGCGGAGCCCAGGGGCGCCGTGCGCCTTCGACAGCGCCGAACAGGTGACGACGCGCGGCGACAGTCCGGCCGCCGACGGGGGCACTGGGGCGTTGCCGTAGGTGGACGCGCGGTAGGTCTCGTCCACCAGCACCACTGCGCTCGGCGCACGCTTCGCCACCGCGGCGAGCAGGCCGCGCAGCTCCTCCTCGGAGAATCGGACGCCCGACGGGTTCTGTGGGGACGCCAACGACACCAACCGGGTCTCCGGCGTGAGGGCGCCGGCGATCCGGTCGAGCGGCAACCGGTAGCCGTCGTCGAACGACAACGTCACGACGTCGACCTGCGCGCCGATCGCCTCGGGAACCGCCCTGGCCGGTGGAAAGCACGGTGCCGCGAGCAGCACCCGGTCTCCGGGACGGCACGTGACCTGGGCGAGGAGGAACATCGCCTCGATCGCCCCGACCGTCACCAACACCTGATCGGCCGCGATCCCCGCGTCGGCCGCGATCAACGCCCGCAGCTCGACGTCGCCCTGCGTGGTGCCGTAGCCGAGCGGAAGCTCGGCGAGCGCCGAGATCTCGGCCAGGTCGCCGACTCGCAGGGCCGGGACCGTGCTCTCGGCCAGGTCGTAGCGCACCGACTGGTCGATCAGGGCGGTCATCGGGCTCAGGGTGGGAGTCGTCATGTCCTCGATGATCGGAGCGGTCGTCGGCGTGCGGCAGATCCAATGACGGTAAATTGGTTTGCCGATGGAGCCAATCAACGTCGTGGAGCGTCTCGGCCGGTGGTCCTCCGGGCGTGGACCGCTCTACCTGCTGCTCGCCGCCCGGATCCGGACACTGATCGACGAGGGCGAGCTGCCACCGGGCGCCCAGCTACCGCCCGATCGAGCGTTGGCGGCCGCGCTGGCGGTCGGGCGTACGACGGTCGTCGCGGCGTACGACCAGTTGACCGTCGAGGGACGCATCGTCCGTCGGCAGGGCAGCGGCACGAGAGTCGCGGGGCCTGCGGCCGTGCCCGCGCGGCAAACGACCGACGCGCCGGCGTTCCTGCATCTGCTCGAGCCTCGGGACGGCGTGATCCTGATGGCCTGCGCAGCGCCCGACGCGCCGCCGCCGGAACTCGTCGACGCCTATGCCCGCATGCTGCCGGCGCTCGCGGACACGGTCGGCGACATCGGCTACCACCCTCTGGGGCACGCGGAACTTCGTCGCGCGATCGCCGCCCGGTACACCGACCGCGGCGTGCCCACCGCGTCGGAGCAGATCTTGATCACCACCGGAGGGCAGCAGGCCATCTCGCTGATCGCCCGCGCGCTGCTCCGTCCGGGCGACCGGGTCCTCGTGGAAGCGCCGACCTATCCCGGGGCGCTGGAAGCCTTCCGCGAGGAGGCCGCCGTGCTCCGCACGCTGCCGATCGGGCTCCCCGGACTTCGCGCCGCCCTCGCCACGCACCGCCCGACCCTCGTGTACGCGATCCCGACGTTCCACAACCCGACGGGCGCGGTACTACCCGAATCGTCCCGCCGGCGGCTCGTGCGGGACGCCGCCGCGGTCGGCGTCGTCCTCATCGAGGACGAGGTCCTCGCCGACCTGGGGTTTCCCGGCGAACGCCCGCCGGCGCCGCTGGCCGCCTACGGCGACCAGGTGATCACGATCGGGTCGTTGAGCAAGACGGTCTGGGGCGGGCTGCGGATCGGCTGGCTGCGGGCTCCGACCCCGATGGTGGCCCGGCTGGGCCGTCTGCGGGCCGTGCAGGACCTGGGAGGCAACGTGCCCGCACAGCTCGCCGCGGCCAGGCTCCTGTCTGATCTGGACGCGGTGCGCGAGCGCGGGGCCGCGCAACGTCGCGCCCGGCACGACCATCTCCGGGCCGAGCTCGCGCGCGCACTTCCGGACTGGGAGGTACCGGCGGTTCGCGGCGGTCAGACCCTCTGGATTCGCCTCCCGCGCGGCGACGGCGGCTCGTTCGCCCAGCATGCGCTGCGTTATGGGGTCGCCGTGCTGCCCGGCGTCGGTCTGGACGCGAGCGGCGGCAGCACGGAGTACGTACGCATGCACTTCCTGGCTTCGCCGGACGAGTCGAGCGAGGCCGTCCGGCGTCTCGCTGCCGCGTGGCAGGCCTACGAGCCGTCCTCCGATCGGATCGGCGGGCCGCCACCACTGGCGATCTGAAGACGTGCCAGCTGTGCCGTCGGGTTGGCTGGGGAAAGGGTTGGACGGGACGATGCCGGGCTTGTAGCTTGCCGTTGACCGCGAAACCACCCGAGGAGGTGAGACCCATGAACGCTGTTTCGATGTGGGTGCTCCCTCTTCCCGGGACGGTCGGGCGACTGACGTAGGTGTCGCCGGGAGCGCCTCACCCAAGGCCTCCCGAAAGGCAACGCCCATGCACTCTCTGCCCTCCGCCGCCGAGCCCTCCGCCGCCGGCGTCGATCGTGCTCCCGTCGTCTTCGACGTGATCATCGCCGGGTGCGGACCGACCGGCGCGATGCTCGCCGCCGAATTGCGGCTGCACGACGTGCGGGTCCTCGTTCTGGAGAAGGACACCGAGCCCGCGTCGTTCGTCCGCATAGTCGGTCTACACATCCGCAGTCTCGAGCTGATGGCGATGCGCGGACTGCTGGAGCGCATCCTCGAACACGGAAGAAAGCGCCCGGCCGCCGGCTTCTTCGCCGCGATCCCCAAGCCGGTGCCCGAGGGCTTGGATTCCGAGTACGCCTATCTGCTGGGCATCCCGCAGCCGGTCATCGTTCGCCTGCTCGAAGAACATGCGATCGCACTGGGTGCGCAGGTCCGGCGAGGTTGTGCGGTGGCCGATTTCGCGCAGGACGACGAGGGCGTCACCGTCGAGCTGGCCGACGGGGAACAGCTGCGGGCGCGCTATCTCGTCGGCTGTGACGGCGGGCGCAGCACGGTGCGCAAACTGCTCGGCGTCGGCTTCCCCGGCGAGCCCGCGCGGAGCGAGACGCTGATGGGCGAGATGGAAATGGGTGCGCCGCCGGAGGAGATCGCTGCCACGGTGACCGAGATCCGCGAGACCCACCAGGTCTTCAGCATCGGCCCCGCGGGCGGTGGGGTCTATCGCGTCGTGATCCCGGCTGCAGGAGTCAGCGATCGCGCGGAACCGCCCACCCTCGAAGACTTCACACACCAGCTGCGCACCATCGCCGGAACCGATTTCGGCGCGCACTCTCCGCGCTGGCTGTCCCGCTTCGGTGATGCGACCCGGCTAGCCGAACGTTATCGGGTCGGGCGGGTGCTGCTGGCCGGCGATGCGGCGCACATCCATCCACCCGCCGGCGGACAGGGCCTCAACCTCGGCGTTCAGGACGCATTCAACCTCGGCTGGAAACTGGCCGCGCAGGTCCGCGACTGGGCACCGGACACATTGCTCGACACCTACCACGCGGAGCGTCATCCGGTCGCCGAGAGCGTGCTGGAGAACACCCGTGCCCAGCTGGAACTGTCGGCGGGCGAGCCGGGCCCGCAGGCCGTGCGCAGGCTGCTCACCGAACTGATGGACTTCAACGAGGTGAACCGCTACCTGATCGAGAAGATCACCGCGATCGGCATCCGGTACGACTTCGGCGAAGGCCCCGACCTGCTCGGCCGCCGCCTGCACGACATCGACGTGAAGCAGGGCCGCCTCTACGGTCTGCTGCATCGCGGCCGCGGCCTGCTGCTGGACCGCACCGAGCGCCTGACGGTCGGCGGCTGGGCGGACCGGGTCGACTACCTCGCGGATCCCACTGCGGCACTGGACGTTCCGTGCGTCCTCCTCCGCTCCGACGGCCACGTCGCCTGGATCGGCGACGACCAGCCGGACCTGGACGACCACCTCGCCCGTTGGTTCGGCGAACCCGCCAACGGAGAAGTGCCCGGCTGACGGTTACGCGCCCTTGACCAATGCGTTAGTAGTGGCTAACGTTAGTCATCACTAACCAATGAGGGAGGCCACATGGGCGCGCCGATCGTGTTTTTCGAGGTCATCAGCGACGACGCCGAGCGGGCAAGACGCTTCTACGGCGAGCTCTTCGACTGGACGACCGACGCGGACCCGGCCATGGGCGGTTACGCGCTGGTCGACACCGGCAACGGGGAGGACGCGGTCGGGGGCGGTATCGGGCCGGCGTCCGAGGAGGACGGACCTGGGGTCCGGATCTACGCCCGCGTCGACGACTTGGACGCCTACCTGCAGAAGGCGACGAAGCTCGGCGGGACCACGATCGTCGAGCCGCAGGACCTGCCGGGCGACTACGGCAAATTCGCCATGTTCCTGGATCCCGACGGAAACAAAGTGGGCCTGTGGAGCTGATCGATCAGACCTTGAAAGCTCTAGCTGAACCGCGTCGGCGAGAAATCCTGCAACTCGTCGCGCGCGACGAGCTGGCCGCGGGTGAGATCGCCGCGGCGTTCGACGTCACCCGCACGGCCGTGAGCCAACACCTGTCCGTGCTCAAGGGCGCGGGGCTGCTGAGCGAGCGCCGCGACGGGACCCGTCGGCTCTACCGCGCCCGGCCGGACGGCCTGGACGCGCTGCGGCGCCTGCTCGACGACATGTGGGCATCATCGCTGGACATCGCGCGCGGCCTGGCTGAGGGCGACGCGGCAGATCAGGAGGTGCGCGGTGCAGGCTGAACCCGTAGCGTCGCTGCGCCCACCGGTCCGCCAGGCCACGCTCGTCCGGCGGGACGTCGCCCATACCTTCTCGTCGTTCGTCAGCACGATCGGCCAGTGGTGGCCGCTGCGCCCGATGTCCGCCGACCCCGACCGGGCCGTGGACGTGGTGTTCGAGCAGCACGTCGGCGGCACCGTCTACGAGCGCTGGGACGACGACACCACCGTGCAGTGGGCCGAGGTGGTCGCCTGGGAACCGCCGCGCAGGTTCGTCATGAACTGGCGGATGACCAGCGCAGCCACCGAGGTGGAGCTGCGGTTCAAACCGCTCGGTCCGGCTTTGACCCGCGTCGAGGTCGAACACCGCGGCTGGGAAGCCATGTCCGAAGCCGACCTGGCCAAGGACTGCGCGCTGCCCGGCGGCGGCTATCTCGGCGGCACCTACAACACGGGTTGGTCCCTGATCCTCGAGCATTTCCGGGAGTCCACCTCATGATCTACGCCTACAACTTGCTGTCCCCTCGGCCGAGCTTCGTCACCGACATGACCGACGACGAGAAGGCCGCGATGGCAGCACACACCGAGTACTGGAAAGGGCTGTTGGCCGACGGCGTGGCGGTGTGCTTCGGTGCGGTGCTGGATCCGGCCGGCCCGTACGGCCTGGCCGTGGTCGAGGCCGACGATCAGGCCCACATCGAGCAGATCGCGGCCAATGACCCGGCTGTCCGCTCGGGTATGACCGCCAAGTTCCATCCGATGCCGGGCGGCTTCGTCCGCCCGGTCCCAGCGGCAACGCGCTGACCTGGGGAAGTAGGCCCACCCAGGTCCGTGCACGGCGGACGTGACGCGGGCGGCCCGGCTAATTCGCTGGGCCGCCCGCGGTGGGTTCTAGGCGTCGTGCTGGTGAAGTTCTCGCGATACCGGGTTACTCGGCTGCACGCATCTGGAATCGCAAGAGCCTCGATGCCGCACCTAGCTTGTTCCAATGAGCGATACACCCGAGGCCCACCCGAATCATCCGCTGCCCGGCTCGTGACAGTGATCGGCGCGTACCACAGGGCTGACGATGGCGACGCAATCGTTTGACGAGAAGCCAACGTCTCGTAGGGCTCCGATGCGTTGACGAGTCGGCAATCGGTTGAGATCCCGAAAGGGGCCTGGCGTCCGGGTCCTCGTGCTCGATCTCGTACTCGCACTCCGAGCAGGGGTCTGGCGGTATGTGCTCGCGCCAGTGGATCAGGACCCATTGCCGAGCGAAGTTGCGGGACCGATCCGCCGATCGAGGTGGCGGCCGAGGCTCTGACCGAGGAGTTCGCCTGGCTGAGCCTTCTGCCGGCGGATGACGTCAAGCAGTTCGTGGCTGACTTCATCAAGGCGGCAAGGATTTCCGCCGAACTGGGCCAGTGGTCGGTCCCGGTGGAGCTGCTCCGAGGATGGAAGGCGACGGCCACGGTCTACGCCGACCCCGACCTCCTGCGTCAGCTGAGCGGCCCGCTGAACGATGACCTCCGCCCGGTCCCGGCCCCAGTTGAAGCGGACTCGGATGGCGGCTAAGCGCGGCGACCGAGTCGCGCCGCCCGGAAAGCCAGGAGGTTGGGAGGCTCGGTTCGCCACCTCCGAAGCTGCGCAAGGTTGGGAGGCCCTGTGTCAGTCGGCGAAGTCGAACACATGGGAAGCGTGGATCGTCCTCACCGAGAGGCCAACCGCGCCGGTGAACCCGGCGCGACAGCACCGTCTCTACGGCTCGCTGGGGCACCGCGAGATCGGCGGTCGACCTCTTGAAAAGTGGCAGTACGAGGTAACCGCGGGTGGCCGTTCCGTCGTGCTAGCTGGAACGCAATGGGGAATCGGGTCCGCCATCGCTCGGCTGCATGTAGGGGGCTTCATGCGACGACGTCCAATTATTTGACGAGAAGGCAACGTCTCGCAGGGCTCCGATGCGTTGACGAGTCGGCAAACGGTTGAGATCCCGAAAGGGGCGGTTGCCGGGCTGACGCCATACGTCGAAGCTGAGTGCTTTCCTGAGCTCAGGGAGCGGCCTGCTGACGGGGGTCTTACGTGAGTCGTCATGTCCTGTTGGGCCCGTGGTTCACCGCCGTGCTCGTCCTCGCAATGGTGGCGCTTGCCGGGCGGCAGGGCTCGTCCGCCGCGTCGGCCTACTCGGCGGCGGGCTGGCACCGAGAGGCGTTTCAGCAGACAGTGCTGGCCGCGGGCTGCGCTGTGGTGGCGGCGGGCTGGTTCGTCCGATTCTGCTGGGAAGTCCGGCGCGATCTGCGGAGCGAGGCAACGGATAAGCAGGCGGGGGCCCGCTCTGCGTCGGTCTCCGCAGTTCTACTCATCCGCGTCGACGTAAACCTGGCCAGGATCGGCCCATGACGTTGACGAGTGCGCGCGGCGGCCCGATGGTCCAACTGGCCGGGGCGCTGGCGGTCGCGGTGGCGACCGCGGTCACCTGGTGGTCCTGGCTGGGTTGGGACAACGAGTACCAGGTCGACCCAGTGACCGGGGATGCGTCCGGGCCGTATCAGTCATGGCAGGTCGTCGGGTGCGGCCTGACGCTGGTCGCGATCGCAGTGGTCGGTGGGTTGACGCTGTGGCCGTGGATCCCACCGGTCGTCCTGACCCTGACGTTCACCGGTGTCTGGTCGCGGTGGGCTGGCTCCGCGGACGTGACGGGGCTGTGGGTGGTCGGCGCCGGTCTGCTGTTCGTCGGGCTGGCGGTGGGCTCGACGATAGTCACGACGGCCGCCTGGAGCGCTCGGGGCCACCTACCTCCCGCCTGACCGCTACGCCGAACGGATGGCCGACTACCAGTCAGAACTCACCATCGCCGCGATCGTGCTCTGGCTCCGATGACCCCGTTGGGGCCGTGGTTGCAGTAACCGTTCGGGTTCTTGCACTTGAGAGATACTGCTGGTGGTAGATGTCTACTTCGGCGAAGCTGCTACGGACGTCCGGTGAGAACTTCCATCGCGGCGACGATCATCGTCGGTCTCGCACCCGCGAGAAGCTTTTTCTTGTCGGGATTCGGCGCATAGCCGATTGATCGGATTCCGGCGAAGTGTGCTGCGCGGATGTCGGTGTCCGAGCCGCCGATCAAGACGGCGTGGGTCGCTTCGGTGTTGAGCGTGCGAAGCAAGCGCCACACCGGAGTCTTCACTGGCTCGCTGCTTCCCGCTGTTGGATGGTGTCGTCCTGCTATGTCCGAGACCAGTCGCGTTAGCCCGAACCTGGCGAGAAGCGATTTCACTGCCTCGCCGCTGGTCCGAGTGCTGATGATGGCGACGGTTCGCCCGGACGTCTGGCAGGCATGCAGGAAGTCGATCACGCCAGGCGTCGGTTCGGCAGTGACTGCGGCTCGGAGTTCGGCGGCGGTCAGCATTTGGTCGACGAGGTGAGGAAGATCGGGGTGCCTGCTGCTAGCTGCCCACCGGAAGTATTCGTGAGGGTCGGTGACGCGGTCGAAGGCGTTAGGCAGCGTCATCCCGAGGTTCGTGACGAGTAGGCGCAGGTCATCGACGACCGTAGGCGCGGAGCGTCCGGGGAAGAGATCGCAGACCGGTCCGTCGAAGCTGAGCAGGATGCGCCGTGGTTCGCTCAGCAGCACGTCGAGCTGTTTTGGGTCCGTATCAGGCCATTGGCTTTGGTCTGAATCATCCGTTGGATGTTCGTCCACGGCCTCTAGGGTGTCATGGGCCAGCGCGAGGGCGATCACTGCAAGCCTGCGCGACGAACGCAGCGGCCACTCGTTGACGCCGACCGACCGACAGCGTCGTGAGTCTCGCCGAGACACGTGTCATCGGCCGCGAACGAAACGAGCGGCCCGACTGATCGTCGGACCGCCCGTCGTCGTGCGTAGTGCTATCGCGTAAGTGCGCGGCGCCCGGGACCTCGATCGACGTCTGGGCGGGCATGTTTCCCACACCGATGGGGCAGATGAGCCCGTTCGGCCCGTGGTTGCAGTAACCGTTCGGGTTTTGCACTCGAGAGATACTGCTGGTGGTACTTGTCCGGTTTGTTTTAGCGCAGCTGTGGCGCTGTGAGCTGCGGTGACGAGACGGGTCGCGCCGGCTCGTTTCGCTGGGGGAGTGAACATTGCGGCCCCGGCGGAACTCAAAGGCGGGTCGGTCGAGGGCTGATGCCGGGGTGTTCGGGCGCACGCCCCGCGGCATGAAGTGGCGTACTGCCTGTGTCTAGCCTTGGCGCGTCAGTGATGCGGGCGGGCGGCCCCAGCACCGTGAGCGAGCAGGTTGTCCACAAGTCGGCGTTCGGCGGCTGGAGACGTGATGACCGGCGCTTACACTCCACGTATGGCAGACCAACCGGACTCGCCGAAGCGGGACGACGAAGAGCCTGCGAACGAGCGAAAGTTGCCCCGGCACCTTGCCCGGCTGGTGGGTTCGCTGCGTGGACCTGCGGATCTCGCGCAGAACCACGACAAATACCTGGCGTATCCGCAGGAGCAGCAGGCGGGCGGAGCAGCCTCGGCGTGATCCTCTGCGATACGGGGCCGCTCGTCGCGGCCTTCAACGAGGCGGACGACAACCACGAGCGATGCTCTCGGTTCCTCGTCGAGAACTGGACCAGACTCGTCGTCCCGTCGCTCGCGGTGACGGAGATCTGCCACCTGCTGTCCGACCCGCGACGGCGGGGGAGTCAAGGGCTGGCGGCAGACTTCTGCGCTGCGATCGCCGAGGACGAGTTGCGCGTAGTAGAGGTCTCGCCCTACGACTACCGGCGGATGTCGGAGCTCCTCAGCACCTACGCATCACTCCGCTTACAGGCGGTGGATGCCTGCGTCGTTGCGCTCGCCGAGCGATTAGACCTTCGCGAGGTCGCCGCGCTCGATCGTCGCGACTTCAGCGTGGTGGCGCCGCGACACCTGCCGAAGGGTCAGCGCCTCAGGCTGCTTCCGGATTGAGTACGGGCGGCCCGGCTGTGTGCCGGACCGCCCGTCGTCATGGGACAGCTAGTGCGTCAGTGCGCTGCGCCAGGAGCCTCGATGGAGGTCTGGGCCGGCACGTTGGCGATACCCACGGGGCAGCTGAGCCCATTGGGGCCGTGGTTGCAGTAGCCGTTCGGGTTTTTTGCGTTGGACAGATACTGCTGGTGGTAGTCCTCGGCGTAATAGAACTCGCCGAGCGGCGCGATCGCCGTCGTGATCTCGCCGAGTCCGGCCGCGGTGACCACCGGCTGGAACACCTCGCGGCTCGCCTCGGCGGCGGCGGCCTGGGCGTCGGTGGTGGTGTAGATGGCCGAGCGGTACTGGGTCCCGCGGTCGTTGCCCTGCCGCATGCCCTGCGTCGGGTCGTGGTTCTCCCAGAACGCCTTGAGCAGCGTCTCGTAGGAGACCTTCGCCGGGTCGTAGACGACGAGCACGACCTCGGCGTGCCCGGTCATCCCGGAGCAGACCTCCTCGTACGTGGGGTTCTGCGTGAAGCCGCCGGCGTAACCGGCCGCGGTGGAGTACACACCGGGGATCCGCCAGAAGATGCGCTCCACGCCCCAGAAACAGCCCATCCCGAAGACGGCGGTCTCGTAACCCTCCGGCCACGGGCCGGTCAGCGGGGTGTCGAGCACGGTGTGGCGGTCGGCGACCGGCAGCGGCTGTGCCCGGCCGGGGAGCGCGTTCGCCGCGTCGATCAGCTCGGACTTGCTGCGGCCGAACAGCATGTTTCGCCTCCTGCGATTCAGCGGGACCGGGTCTTCCCGGCCCACGTCCAGCTCAACGCGGCGACACTGCCCGCTGTTCCAGGAGACTCAGGTCACGCCGCGCAACGGTAGATCGTCCAGCACCTCGCCGCCCAGTGCGAGGTACGCCGCGGCCAGTCGGTCGACCGCCAGGTCGAGCGCCTCCGCGTCGAGCGTGTACGGCAGTCGGACGAAACGCTCGAACGCACCGTCCAGGCCGAACCGGGGCCCGGCTGCCAGCGCCACCCCGTGCCGCTCCGCGGAGATGGCCAGGGCCGAGGCGATCGGCGCGCCGAGGTCAACCCAGAATCCCAGTCCGCCGGTCGGCGCGTTCGGCTTCCACGAGGGCAGCCGCAACGCGAGCCGCTCGTGCATCCGGGCTCGCGAGGAGCGGAGCCACTCCCGGCGATCCTCCGCGATCTCGACCGTACGAGGCACCAGATCGGTCGCTATCAGCTGTTCGAGGATCGGGCTGGCCAGGTCCATCGACGCCCGGGCCGCCCCCAGCCGGCGCACCATCGTCGGGGAAGCCCGTAGCCAGCCCACCCGCAGCCCGCCCCAGAACATTTTGCTGGCCGAGCCGGTGGTCACCACCAGTTCCGACGACACGGGTGGCGGCGTCGGCCGGTCGAGCCACAACTCCGCCACGGTCTCGTCGATCACCAGCGTCGTCCCGGTTCGCGCGGCGAGCGCCACCAGCGACGCCCGGTCCTCGGCCGACATGCAGAAACCCGTCGGGTTCTGGAAGTCCGGCACCAGGTATGCCAGCCGAGGTGCGGTGTGCCGGATCGTCGCCGCGAGCATCTCCAGGTCCCACCCGTCCGGTCCGAACGGCACCGGCACCGGGCGGCAACCCGCCCGCCGCACCGCCTCCAACGCGTTCGGGTACGTCGGGTGCTCGACCACGATCCGGTCGCCCGGCGACGCCAACGCGCGCAGTGTGAGCGCGAACGCGTGCTGGGCGCCGGCCGTGACCAGCACCTGGTCGGGAGTGGTGGTCGCTCCGCGGGCGGTGTACCGATCGGCGACCGCGGACCGCAGCGCGGACAGCCCGAGCGGGTCGTACCCGTGGGTGGGCAGGTAGCGGGTGAGCTGGGTGATCGCGCACTCCGCGGCGGCGTGCAGCCACTCGGCGGGCGCCGGTGGTGCCGCGTGCGCGAGATCGATCAGGTCGTCGTCGTCGACGAGCGTCGCCACCGGGCCGGCGGCCGACACCCCGGTGGACGGCAGATCGGTCCAGGTGCCCGCGCCGCGTCGACTGTGCAGAAAACCGTCCTCCCGTAGCCGCTCGTAGGCCGCCGCGACCGTCGTGCGGGACACGCCGAGGGCGTCGGCGAGCTCGCGTTCGGCCGGGACGCGGGTGTGCAACGGCACCCGTCCGTCCAGGATCAGCAGCCGCAGCCGGCTCGCCAAACCCGCGTAGGCAGTCGGCACCGCCCCGCTGCGCCAGTCGCCCAGGAGGCGTACCAGATGGAGGCCGTTGACCCGACGATCGGTGTTCACCAGTCCACTATCCCGAAATTGGCTATTGGATAGAAGGCCAATTGGGGTAACGGTAGAGCCCGTGAACAGCCTGTTGCCCTCCGACCATCGGCCCCGCCGGCTCGCGCAGCTCTACGTCGGGCTCGCCCTCTACGGATTCTCGATGGCCCTGATGCTCCGCGCCGACCTCGGTCTCGACCCGTGGGACGCCTTCCACCAGGGCATCGCGACGCACGTCCCGTGGAGCTTCGGCACGGTGACGATCGTGGTCGGGGCAGCGGTCCTGCTGTTCTGGATCCCGCTGCGGCAGCGGCCCGGGTTGGGCACCCTCAGCAACGTCGTGGTGATCGGCTTGGCGGTCGACGCTTCGCTGTGGCTGCTGCCCACCATGACGTGGCTGCCCGGCCGCTGGACGTTCCTGGTGGCGGGCATCCTGCTGAACGGCATCGCTGGAGGCTGTTACATCGGCGCGGGGCTCGGCCCCGGGCCGCGGGACGGCCTGATGACCGGGGTGGTCGCCAAGACCGGCTGGTCGATCCGGCTGGTCCGCACCGGCCTCGAGCTGACCGTGCTCGCGGTCGGGTGGCTGCTCGGCGGCACGGTCGGCATCGGCACCGTGCTGTACGCCGTCAGCATCGGTCCGGTCGTCCACGTGACCCTTCCGCTGCTCACGGTGGGCGGCGCAGCGACGTCGGCGACCGAACCGCCGTCCTCCGAAGGAGGCGGCCTGCCCGCCGCGGCATAGGCTCGACGCCATGAGTGAACTTGGCTTCGAGACGCTCGCCATCCACGCCGGGCAGGAGGCCGATCCGACGACCGGCGCCGTGGTTCCTCCGCTGCACCTGTCCTCGACGTTCAAGCAGGATGGCGTCGGCGGTCTGCGCAACGGCTACGAGTACGCACGCAGCGGCAACCCCACGCGGGCGGCGCTGGAGGAGTGCCTGGCCGCGCTGGAGGGCGGGAGCCGGGCGTTCGCGTTCGCGTCCGGGCTCGCCGCGGAAGACACGCTGCTGCGGTCGGTGGCCCGGCCCGGTGCGCACGTGCTGCTGCCCGGTGACGCCTACGGCGGCAGCTACCGGCTGATCGCCGGCGTGCTGTCGAACTGGGGGATCACCCACACGTCGGTCGACCTGGCCGATCTCGACGCGGTACGGGCGGCGATCCGCCCGGAGACCGCCGTGGTCTGGTGCGAGACGCCGACGAACCCGCTGCTCGGCATCGCCGACATCGCCGCGCTGGCCGGGATCGCACACGACGCCGGCGCGCTGCTCGTCGTCGACAACACGTTCGCCTCGCCGTACCTGCAGCAGCCGCTCGCCCTGGGCGCGGACGCCGTCGTGCACTCGACGACGAAGTACATCGGCGGTCACTCCGACGTGGTCGGCGGGGCCCTCGTGGTGAAGGACGCCGCGCTCGCCGAGAAGGTCGGCTACCACCAGAACGCGGTGGGCGCGATCGCCGGCCCGTTCGACTCCTGGCTGACGCTGCGCGGGATCAAGACGCTCGCGGTCCGGATGGAGCGTCACTGCGACAACGCCGAGCGCATCGTCGAGACCCTCCAGAGCCACCCGGCCGTGGCCGCGGTCCGTTATCCGGGCCTGGCCGAGCACCCCGGGCACGAGACGGCCGCCAAGCAGATGCGCCGGTTCGGGGGCATGGTCGGCATCCAGCTCCGCGGCGGAGTGGACACCGCACTCCAGGTCTGCGCGAAGACCAAACTCTTCACGCTGGCCGAGTCGCTCGGTGGCGTCGAGTCGCTGATCGAGCACCCCGGCAAGATGACGCACCAGAGCGTCGCGGGCTCCCCGCTCGAGGTCCCGGACGACCTGGTCCGCCTCTCGGTGGGCATCGAGAACGTCGACGACCTGATCGGTGACCTGCTGCAGGCCCTCGCATGATCGGTGCCACCGCCACCGACATCGCCGCGGCGGTTCGGGAGGGGCGCACCACCGCCCGTGAAGTGATCACCGCACACCTCGCCCACATCCACCGCGTCGACCCCCGGTACGGCGCGTTCCGTCGCGTGCGGGCCGTCGAGGCGCTGGCCGAGGCCGACGCCGTCGACCAGCGCCCGGACCGCGCGGACCTGCCGCTGGCGGGCGTGCCGGTGGCGATCAAGGACCACGTCGACGTCGCCGGCGAAGTCCGCGCCGACGGGTCACTCGCCACCTCACGGGAGCCGGCGACCGAGGATCATCCGCTGGTCGCCCGGTGGCGGGCCGCCGGCGCGGTCGTCATCGGGCTGACCCGGGTGCCGGAGCTGTGCATCTTCCCGACGAGCGATGACCCGGAGGACATCGCCCGCAGTCCGTGGGACCCCCGCTACAGCGCCGGTGGCTCGTCCGGCGGAGCGGCGGCCGCGGTCTCGGCGGGCATGGTGCCGCTCGCCCACGGCAGCGACGGCATGGGGTCGATCCGGATCCCGGCCGCCTGCTGCGGCCTGCTCGGCCTCAAGCCGGGCGGTGGCGTCACCCCGCACGTCGACGGCGAGGGCTGGCTGGGCCTGTCCGAGCACGGTGTGCTCGCAACGACCGTCGAGGACATCGCGCTCGGGCTCGCCGTGATGGCCGGCCAGCCGGTCGCGCCGGTACGGCCGCGAGATCGGCTCCGGATCGCGGTGTCGTCCCGTACGCCGGTGGTGTTCGCCCCGCCGGACGCGGAGACCGTCGCCGGCCTGCACCGTGTCGGTCGGGCGCTCGCGCTCGCCGGGCACTCGACGTTCGCGCGGCACCCGCGCGTCCCCGTGTCGCTGCAGACGCTGGCGGGGGCCTACTGGGTGGGTGCCGTGGCCGCCGAACTGCCGGCGAACATCGACGAGTCGGCGCTGCAGCCGCGCACCCGGACGCACGTGGCGCTCGGACGCGCGGCCCTGCGGGCCGGACTGGTCGACGAAGCCCAGCGGGACCGGTGGCGCGAACGGGCGCTGAGCTTCTTCGACGACATCGACGTACTGGTCGCGCCGGTGCTGGCGCGTCCGCCGGCGAAGGCGGAGGCGTGGTCGACCAAGCCCTGGTGGACGAACGCCCAGATGTCCACCCGGACGGCGCCCTACCCCAACCTCTGGAACCTCGCTTCGTTCCCGGCGTTGGCGGTGCCGGCCGGCGTCCGCGCGGACGGAGCGCCGGCCTCGGTGCAGCTCGTCGGCCCGCCCGGCAGCGAAGACCTGCTGCTCGGCACCGCCGCGCAGCTCGCCGAGGTGCTGCCGTGGAAGCGGCACCCCGATGAGGTGATCACTCGAACGGCTGCACGACCATGAGGACGACGATGATCAACAGGAGCAGCGAGACGACGCCGCTGGAGGCCGCGATCCGTCCGTAGGCGGAGTCGACCTTGCGCCGGGCCTCGACGTCGATCGTGGCCGTATCGGTTCCGGCCGGCTCGGTGACGGGTGCGGCGCTCTCCGGCGTCGTGGAGTCGCCGGCGGCATCGATCGGCGTCGCCGGCACCGTCGTGGACGCGTCGAGCAGGCGCGCGGCGCCGGTCAGTCCCGGCGCCACCACGCCGATGCCGAGGAGCAGCGCGATGACGTAGAGGGTGATCGAGATGACGATCCACGCGTCACTGAACGACCACCGTTCGCTGCCGACCGCGGTGAGCAGGAAGCCCAGCCCCGCGACCACCAGGGAGAGCAGCGTGTAGAGCGTCGTCGTGCGCGCCGCCTCGTGGACCCCGCGCGCGTCGTGCCGACGGATGGCCCGCATCCCCATCATCGGAGCGATCGCCATCGGTCCGATGAGGAAGACCGCAGCGAGCACGTGCAAGGTCAACACGAACGTGGTCATGAGGTCGCCTCCGCCGTGTTAGCAGCAGACGGGGGGAGCATCGCAGGGCGCCCTAGCGCCCGAGGAGCGGAGCGGAGGAGGCGGCCGGGGTACACGGTCATGGCGGACACCTTAACCAGGAGTTGTTTGCCCGGCTGACTACCCATGTGCGGTGGTCACAAAGCACGCGGTAACGACTGTGTATTTGCCCTACAGGCGGAAGTTGACGGTATTACTGTGAACTCCGCTGACAAGAGAGACGTAGGTCACGGCCTGGAGGGCGACCCATGCGAGCTGCGCCTCCGCCCCCGGAGTTGCGGAGCCGGAGCTATGAGCGCCGACGGAAGCGCCGACGCCGCCGGCGCATTCTGCTGGCGAGCGCGGCGGCGGTCGTGTTCTCGTTGACGATCACGTCCGTGACCGCGGTGCTGGTCCATCGCTCCAGCACGGTCGGCCCGGAGAGCCCGAAGGTCGCCGCCGAGCAGTTGCTGCGCAGCATGGCGCAGAACAGCATCAACGAGTTCGAGCAGGCGCTCTGCGAGCCGAAGCGCTACCAGGCGAGCGCGATCCTGCGCGAGTTCAACAGCGGCCTGGTCGACTTCGGCCAGGAGCTGGACGACATCTCGTGGCGCATCACCAAGGAGACCCGTCGCAGTGCGGACGAGGTCGAGCTCGACATGGACGTCACGTTGAGGGTCGTGGAGAAACGGACCGGCGAGCCCGACGACCGCCCGTTCCCCATGCGCATGCAGGTCGTCCAAGACCGCGGCTGGTACATCTGCGAAATCGAGATCCTCACCCTGTAGGCGGCCCGCCCAGAACGACGCTGACAGCCGCGCGCAAGGCCTTGAGACCACACAAAGGTCGAGGCGGCCTTGCGCGCGGATGCCAGCGTCGCCCTGGACGGGCTCCAGGTCCGTAGCACTACAACTGCCGAGCTGCTAGCGGCGGCGGCCGGCGGCTATGGCGGTGCGGCGTTTGAGGAAGTCTCGGACGACGTACTCGCCCAGGTTGTCGGCGTCGGACGTGAAGATCCGGCCACCGTTCCGGCGCGCCACCTCGGTCATGAAGTCGATCAACCGCGGATCCTCGCCCAGCATGAACACGTTGATCGCGATGCCCGACCGGGTGGCCTTGTCGACCTCGGCCAGCGTCAGCGCCAGCGTCTCCGGCATCGGCGGCCACATGAACACCGCTTCGCCGTCCCGCTCCAGGTGAGCGGTCGGCTCCCCGTCGGTCACCACCAGCAGGATCGGCTCGGCGTCGCCGTGCCGGGACAGGTGCCGCCGCGCCAGCATCAGCGCGTGCTGCAGGTTCGTGCCCTGCACCGGGTCGAAGTCCAGCCCGGCCAGCTCCGCCGGGCGCAGCGGCCGGGCGTACTGGCTGAACCCGATCAGCTCGATCGAGTCCTGCGGGTACCGGGTGGTGACCAGGTGGTGCAGCGCGAGCGCGGTCGACTTCGCCGCGCCCCACGTCCCGTTCAGCTCCATCGAGTACGACAGGTCGACCAGCAGCGCGACCGCCGCCCGTGACCGCTGCTCGGTCTCCACGACCTCGAAGTCGTCCACGATCAGCCCGACGCCGTCGGCCGAGGGCCCGGCGCGGAGGACGGCGTTCCGCACGGTGCGGACGACGTCCAGCGGCTGGGTGTCGCCGAACTGCCAGCCCCGGCTGCTGCCGGTCAGCTCGCCCGCTCCGCCCGCGTCCGGGATGTCGTGATCGCCGCGCGGCCCGTCGTGCAGCTGGGCGAACACCCGCCGCAGCGCCGTGGCGCCTAGCCGACGCAGCGCCTTCGGCGCCAGCTCCAACTGACCGTTGCGGTTCTGCAGCCACCCCTGCCGGGTCAGCTCCCGCTCGATCCGTCGCAGGTTGGCCAGGTCGTCGACGGCCTCCCGCCCCAGCGCGCGCTGCACGAGCTCTTCGTCGACGTCGTCCAAGCCGGCACCGGCGTACTGCTGACCGAGTTGCCGGTCCAGCGACTCGACGTCGGAGAGTTCGGCGATCGCGCTGGTGGCGTCGCCCATCCCCATGCCTTCCTGGCCGGACATCCGTGGGTCGCCGCCCCACCGCAGGTCCGGACGGGCGGCCCGGAGCTGCTGGTTGAGCCGCTCCAGCTCGGTGGAGAGCCCGAGGTCCCCGCCGAACATGGAGTCCATCAGGCTGCCCAGCTCGGCCCGTTGCTCGGCCGTGAGGCCGTCCATCATCCGCTGAGTAGCGGCGGCCCGCCGCGCCAGCTGGTCGATCAGCTCGTCGATGCTGTTCGGCCGCTCCGGGAAGAACTCGCCGTGCCGGTCGAGGAACCGGTCGAGGTCGTCCTGACCGGCCTCGCCCCGCGCGTGCTTGCTGAGCAGATCGTTGAGGTCCGCGATCATGTCCCGGACGCGCTGCATGTCCTCGGGCGAGGCGTTCTCGAGCGCCTGCTTCATCCCGGAGAACTGGCTGTCGAGCACCTCCCGGCGCAGCAGGTCCTGGATCTCCTGGTACTTGCTCGCGGCCTCGGGGGAGCGCCACTGCCGGTCAGCCAGCGCGCGGACGGCGCTCGCGGTTTCGCTCGGCAGAGCGTCCAGCTCGGCTTCGTCGAAGCGCGCCAGATCGTCGGGATCGGCGAACAACGCACGCTTCTCCGCCTCGAGCGCCTGGTCGAGCAGCTCCCGGACCTGCTCCAGGGTGCCGTCCAGGCGCCCGGAACGGCGCAGTTGGTCACGTCGGCGGCGTAGCCGTCGGCGCAGGTCGTCCAGCCCGGAGAGGCCGTCCCGGCCGCGCTGCAGCAGCCGACGCAGTGCGTCGGCCGGCGTCGAGCCGGCCAGGATGTCGTCGCCGATCCCGTCCAGTGCTTCGCGGACGTCGAACGGCGGCGCGAGCGGGTCGGCACCGCCCGACCAGCGGCCGTACCGGTACCCGCCGCGTCGGCGAGGGGGCGGTGGGGGTTCCAGCGGTTCTGCGGTCATCGTCTACCCCCTCGGGGTCAGGAACCGTAGAGGGTCTGACCGTCGGCCACGTCCTTGGCCAGCCGGCGGTTGAGGTGGAGCCCTTCCATCGCGAACTCGACCGCGGCGGCGGCCAGACCCGGCGACTCCGCCCCGTCGGGCACGCCGAGCCGTTCGAGGATCTGCGCCAGGCCGGGCACCGTGCCGAGCTGGTGTAGCAGGTCGGCGGCGGCGACGTTCTCGCCGGCCATCACCGTGCTGCCGCCTTCGAACTTCGTCTGCAGCCCGGAGAGGTCGACGCCGGCCAGGTACCGCCGGAACGTCCTGGCCACCGCACGACGGAGCAGATGGTCGAGGACCTCGATCTCCCGGCCGTCCTCCAGGTCGCCGGAGAGATCGGCGAACTCCACCTTGCCCCGGCTGGCCGGAACCACCGAGGGCAGGTCGCTGACCCGGGCGACCGGTGTCTCGCCGGTCCGGGCCGCCCGCCGCACCGCGGAGGCGGCGACGGTCTCCAGCGCGGCGATCGCGAACCGGGCCGAGACGCCGGACCGCTGGTCGACCTGCGGTGCCTCCCGGACCTCCCGGGTGAAGCGGGCGATGACCTCCCGCAGGTGGTCGGGCACGACCGGCTCACCCAGCGGCTCGTCCGGCCAGGTGACCAGCGCCTCCTGCTCGATCACGGCCAGTTCGCCGGTGAGGTCGAGCGGGTAGTGCGTGCGGATCTCCGCGCCGAACCTGTCCTTGAGGGGCGTGATGATGCGCCCGCGGTTCGTGTAGTCCTCGGGGTTCGCGCTGGCGACCACGAGCAGGTCGAGCGGCAGGCGCAGCGTGTAACCGCGGACCTGGACGTCCCGCTCCTCGAGCACGTTGAGCAGCGAGACCTGGATCCGCTCGGCCAGGTCGGGGAGTTCGTTCACGGCGATGATGCCGCGGTTGGTGCGGGGGACCAGTCCGTAGTGGATGGTCTCCGGGTCGCCGAGCGTTCGGCCCTGGGCGACCTTGATCGGGTCGACGTCGCCGATCAGGTCACCGACGGACGTGTCCGGGGTGGCGAGCTTCTCGCCGTAGCGGAACGAGCGGTGCAGCCACTCGACCGGTGTGGCGTCGCCGAGTTCGGCGACGAGGTTCTGCCCGTACACGCTGATCGGCGCGAACGGGTGGTCATTGAGTTCGGAGCCGGCGATCACCGGGGTCCACTCGTCGAGCAGGGAGACCAGCGACCGGATCAGCCGGGTCTTGCCCTGGCCGCGTTCGCCGAGCAGTACCAGGTCGTGGCCGGCGAGCAGAGCCCGCTCCAGCTCGGGGAGGACCGTGTCGTCGAATCCGAGGATTCCGGGGACGGAGGGTTCGCCGGCCCGCAGCCGGGCCAGCAGGTTGTGCCGGATTTCGGCTTTCACGCCGCGGTAGGGGGTCCCGGCGTCCCGCAGGGCGCCGAGAGTGGTCGGTTCGGGCCGGGCTGCCGCCTCGGCCGCCGAGGCATCACGCGTCACGGTCCGACGCTACGTCGGAATCCCGAGCCTTGCGAGGCTGTGCACCCTTTTCCGCCTTCGGCGCCTCGACCTCAGCCGACCTCAGCAGTCACGGGCTACGAAGAACGCAGTCACGGGCTACGAAGAACGCAGTCACGGGCTACGAAGAACGCAGTCACGGGGACGAGATGGAACGCACCAATTGCACGGTCGCGCCGTCTCCGTCGTAGATCGTGACTCGTTGGCAGATTTGCCGGGCTAGCCACAGGCCGCGTCCCCGCTCCTGCGCAGTCCCCGGCGGGCGGTACCCGGCGACCAGCGAGTTGACGATCGGCTGGGCGCTCCAGATGTCGCAGTACAGGCAGTCGCCGTCCCGCCAGAAGCGTCCGACGCCCAGGCCGCCGCCGTGCTCGACGGCGTTGCTCGCGATCTCGTAGATCGCGATCAGGAACTCCTGCGCGTCGTCCTCGACCATCCCGGCGTCCCGCGCCCAGCCCAGCGTGGCCTGCCGGACGGTCGGGATCTCCGCCGCGTGGAACTCGATCGTCATCGCGTCGGCCGGTACGACCAGCCGTGCCGGCTGCGGACGCGCGGCCAGGAACTCCGCCGCCGGGACGTAGACCGACGAGTTCGAGACGCCCGACGTGCCCATCGTCGAGGGGTGGGTGTGGTGAGCCACCTCCAGCACTCCCGGGTCGAGAACGCTGGCGTCGTAGGCGCAGCAGAGGTCGACGGGTAGGCCGGCGAGTGCGGTGTTCAGCACCGACTCGTAGTCCTCCCACTCCGCGCCGCCGGTCCGGTCGTCCCAGCGGATCTCGGTGAGCACCCGCAGACGCTGCCCACGGCGCGCGCACCGTTCGGCCCGCCGGGCGTAGCCGCCGATCGTCCAGGCCGGTACGCGGTGCCATTCCCGGTCGTCGACCACCTCGACGCGGGTGGCCAGGGAGCCCAGCGCCGCGGTCAGCTCGGCGGCACGCGGGCTCGCCACCACGACGGTGTCACCCGCAGCGATGCCCTGCCGGACGTACTCGGTCGCGCATCCGAGGAAATCGTCGACGGAGGAGTAGACGAGCGCGTGGTGTTCGAGCATCGGCCCCGCGCCGGGGGGCGGATCGCCATCGATCTGTGCGGCGGTCAAGGCCGACCCGAAGGAGTCAGGCGGGGAACCCGCTGAACGGCTCCCACCGCAGAGCGCACAGTCGTCTCCTGCCCGTCGTCTCCCAGATGCACCGGCACTACCCGCATACCGGATTAGTAATCGCACCGGCGCCGGTCAGGGTAACCACCGTTCTTCGCCCCTCGCAGCACCCCCGGCACCAGAGGTACACCAACCACCCAAGAGTGGCAGGGACCAGGCGGGTCCGGCCCGTCCTCCGGAGCGGGGTGCTGGCACGATCGTCGATATGCCGAGCACCGACTCGTTGGACACCCCAGCCGAGGTGGACACCCCTGCCGGGACGGGTGATCCCGCTGTCCTGGTGACGCCCGCCGATGTCCGGGCTGCGCGGGACGCGCTCGCCGGTGTGGTGCGGCGGACGCCGCTGGAGGAGTGCGAGCCGCTCCGCCGCCTGGTCGGCGGACCGGCGTACCTGAAGTGCGAGAACCTGCAGCACGCGGGCTCGTTCAAGCTGCGCGGAGCGTACCTGCGGCTGGCGCGGCTCTCGCCGGAGGAGCGAGCCACCGGGGTGGTCGCGGCGAGCGCGGGCAACCACGCCCAGGGCGTGGCGCTCGCGGCCCGCCAGGTGGGGACGCACGCCACCGTCTTCATGCCGGTGGGCGCCTCGCTGCCGAAGGTGGCGGCCACCCGCGAGTACGGCGCCACCGTCGAACTGGTCGGCAACAGCATCGACGAGGCGATGGCGGCGGCCACCCGGTTCGCCCGGGAGCGCGGCGCGGTCTACGTCCACCCGTTCGACCATCCGGACGTCGTCGCCGGACAGGGCACCGTCGGGCTGGAGATCCTGGAGCAGTGCCCGGACGTCCGGACGATCGTCGTGCCGACCGGCGGTGGCGGGCTGGTCGCCGGGATCGCGTCGGTGGTCACCACCGAGCGTCCGGACATCCGGCTGATCGGCGTGCAAGCGGCGGGTGCCGCCGCGGTACCGCCGTCGCTGGCGGCCGGACACCCGGTCGCGCTGGCCGAGATGCGGACGATGGCCGACGGCATCGCCGTCGGACGCCCCGGCGAGCTGACCCTCGCCCACATCAGCGCGCAGGTCGCCGAGGTGCGGACGGTCACCGAGGAGCAGCTCTCGCAGGCGCTGCTGTTCGGACTGGAGCGGGCGAAGATGGTGGTGGAGCCCGCAGGTGCGGCCGCGCTCGCCGCGGTGCTGGCCGACCCGGGAGCCTTCCAGGCGCCGGTCGTCGTCGTGCTCTCCGGCGGCAACATCGACCCGCTGCTGCTGCTCCGGGTGATCGAGCACGGCATGGCAGCCGCCGGCCGGTACGCCGACCTGACCGTGCGGTTCGCCGACCGTCCCGGCATGTTGGCGGGGCTGCTCGGCGTCCTGGCGCGGCACCGGGCCAACGTTCTGGACATCGCTCACGTGCGGCACGACGCCGCGCTGCGGGTCGGCGACGTCGAGGTGTCGCTGACGCTGGAGACGGACGGCCCCGACCACTCCCACCGGACGATCAACGCACTGCGGGCCGCAGGCTACTCAGTGGAGTGACCCGCGGCCCGCAGTGAACGGGAATCAGCCGCCGAACGGCTCGAGCTTGGCGATCGTGACGTTGATCTTGGCGCCGCTCGGGGCGTCGTAGCTCACCTTGTCGCCCGGCTTGTGGTCGAGGATCGCGGAGCCGAGCGCGGACTCCGGGGAGTACACGGTCAGGTCCGTCGTCGACGAGATCTCCCGGGAACCGAGCAGGAACGTCTCGGTGTCGTCGGGGTCGTCGTCGAACTGGACCGTGACCACCGTGCCGGGCACGACGACGGTCGCCGTGGTGGGCGCCTCGCCGACGCGCGCGCTACGGAGCAGGTCCTCGAGCTGCCGGATCCGGCCTTCCTGCTTGCCCTGCTCCTCCTTGGCGGCGTGGTAGCCACCGTTCTCACGGAGGTCGCCTTCCTCGCGGCGCGCGTTGATCTCCGCCGCGATCACCGGGCGGTTCGACTTGAGCTCCTCGAGCTCGGCCTTCAGCCGGTCGAACGCCTCCTGGGTGAGCCAGGTTGCGCGCGCCTCATCGGTCGTAGACACGGGTGCTCCTCGGGGGTCAACGGATAGATCGGGTGGAACGGAGCTTCATAGGATAGCCCGGTAGAGCGCTTCCGGGCCGGGCTCGGGGAAGCCCAGTGCAGTCACGTGGTTACTCAGCCGATTCGTTTTCGGCCGCGCGCACCGCGTCAACCCCGCCAGGGACCGAGCCTTCGTCGTCTCCTGGCGTGATCGCCTGCCGTGCGTCTCACCACGCTGACTACCTCTCTCGCCGCCTCGGGAGGACGCCCCCAGGCGACCGGATGATCAGGATGACATCCCCATGCCATTTCGTTCAACGATTGGCGCCCCCCGAAGTGCCCACGCGGACGGCGAAGTTTCGGGCTTCGCAGGTCAGGGGCAGGACTCAGCGCTGGGGGCGGGCTGCTCAGCCGACTCCTCCGGGCTGGGCTCGGTGGTCTCGTCCGGCTCCTCGGTCGGGTCGGCCAGGGGACGCGCGGTAGCGGACGCGGGTGCGTCGGCTGCGGGTGCGTCGGCGGCCATGGCCGCCATGGCCGCCGCGCAGGTCGGGGTGGGGCGGGAGGCCGCGCCCGGACGGCTGGTGCGGCCGGGTCGGCCGGTCCGACTGGGCGCCTCGGGGCGGGTCGGTGGGTTCCCGGCGCCCGACTCCTCGTCGGGTCCGCCGTCGTCGCCGGCGGGTGGAGCCGCCGGAGCACCGGGGCGTGCGGCTCCCGGCGTGGCACCCGGCCCGCCCGGAGTGCCCGCCGTCGTCGTCGGGCGCGGAGCGACCTGACCGTCCGGGCCGGGCGTCGGCTGGGTGCCCGTGGTCGGTGCGCCGTCCGGTCCCGGGGTGGTGCTGGGGGAGACCGCCGCGAACGGCGGTGCGCTGGTGTCGACCCGGTCGCTCGGCTGCGCGTGCAGCATGGCCAGCGTGACGCCGAGGACGCCGACCGCGACGGTCATGCCGGCGGTCGAGAGCCCGAGCCGTGCCGGTGCCGGGGACTGGGGTGGCCGGTGCCGTCCGGTGTAGCTGCGCCGGGCCCGTCCCGACCGCTCCGGGTACCGCGCCACGTCCGACCGGTCCGAGCGCGGGACCAGGGCCAGTGGGTGCTCGCGGTAGTCGACGGTTTCGGCCGCGGACGGCACGGCGGGGAGGTCGACGGTCGTGGCGTCGTCCGGATCTCGGCGCACCACCGGGAGCGAGTCGGTCGTGACGTCGCCGAGCGGCCGAACAGGCGGCAACGGCAACCGCCCGGACCACTCCGGCGGTACTGCGGGAAATTCCTCGGTGACGTCGGAGAGCTGGTCGTACGCGCTGGTCCGCGCGGCGTCGTAACCGGCCCGGTCGAGTTCGGCAGCGTCGGCGTCGGCCCGGTCGCGTTCGGCGGCCCTGGCGCGGGCCCAGTAGAGCGGGTCGGCCGTCTCCGCCCCGTGCCGGGACGCCCCGGGCCGAGACGCCCCCTGCCGGGACGCCCCATCACGGGACGCCCGATCACGAGACGCCCCATCACGAGATGCGGAGTGCCGAGCAGCCATACGGGTGACGTCTCCGCTCGGTCGTGGTGACAACCGTCAGCGTCGAAAGCCGGCGGCTACGTGCGGAAGACCCCCTCACGCACTAGCCAGGTAACCTCGGGAAATCGTCAGCGGCGAGGCTGCTGTCCCGATGCGATCCCGCTACCCGAGGGGACCGTCCGTCGTTCGGGGGAACGGATGGCCCTCCGGGCACAGTTCACCCCCGCCCCTCCACTACCCCGACGACGCTGCGCCCTCCGTGGTTCACTGCGCCGGCCTGCAGCCCGCCGTCTCACCGCTGATCGCCCGCTTCGTCGTGGTGAGCGTGACGATCTGGTTGACGACGGCGTCGCCCGCCGGAACCGAGATCTCCGTCCGGCCGACCTCGGAGCCGTCCTCCGCCCGGGAGCGCACCGCGCACCGCAACGGCGTCTCGCGTGCGCCGGAGACCTCCACCTCGATCCGCACGGCACGGTCGGACGTCACCGAGTAGCGCAGTACCCGCGCCTCGACGTGGTCGTCGCCGTAGGTCGTGTAGAGCTTTCCGGCGACGCCGATCCCGGCGATCACCACGACCGCGACCAGCGCTGGGACCAGCCATCGGGGATAGCTGCGTGGTGACCGTCGCCGGCCGTACCGGTCGGGTGGAAATACTGGTGCGGTCACGAGCGCTCCGGTAGAGGGGTCGGCGAGCCGCTGTCACGGCGATCTCGCCGGTCGTGGACAATTCATCTATCAGCTACGCAGCAACGTATCCCGACCTGCTTTGGACGAGGTGGTCGGTGCGCCGCGCGGTAGCACCGAGGTGAGGGAGAACCGGCGCGTGTCCGAGCAGATGACCCCTTTTCACCCCCCGGGTGTCGCTGAGGTCGAGCGGCCGCAGCAGTCGCCGGTCGAAAAGAGTTCACTCCGGCTGATGGCTGTGCACGCTCATCCGGACGACGAGTCGAGCAAGGGCGCCGCCACGATGGCGCGATACGTCAAGGCCGGCGTCTCGGTGCTGGTGGCGACCTGCACCGGTGGCGAACGGGGCTCGGTGCTCAACCCGCAGATGGACCGTCCCGACGTCTGGGCGAACCTCAGCGACATCCGCCGGGTGGAGATGGAGCGGGCGCGCGAAATCCTCGGCGTCGACCAGGCCTGGCTGGGGTTCGTGGACTCGGGACTGCCGGAGGGCGACCCGCTGCCCCCGCTCCCGGAAGGATGCTTCGCGCTGCAGCCGCTGGAGGTGGCCGCCGCGCCGCTGGTGCGGCTCGTCCGTGAGTTCCGGCCGCACGTGATCCTCACCTACGACGAGAACGGCGGCTACCCGCACCCGGACCACATCATGTGCCACCAGGTCTCGGTCGAGGCCTTCGAGGCCGCCGGTGATCCGGACCGATACGTCGAGCAGGGTGAGCCCTGGCAGCCGTTGAAGCTCTATTACCACATGAGTTTCAGCAAGGATCGGGTCGTCGCGCTCGACGACGCGATGCGGGCGGAAGGCCTCGAGTCGCCGTACGCCGAGTGGCTGGAGAAGTGGCCGGACGATCGGCCGGACCCCGGGTCGCGGGTCACCACCCGGATCAACTGCGGCGAGTACTTCGGGGTGCGGGACGACGCGCTGCGGGCGCACGCGACGCAGGTCGACCCCAACGGACGCTGGTTCGGCGTGCCGTTGGAGATCCAGCAGCGGGTATGGCCGACCGAAGACTACGAACTGGCCCGGTCGGCTGTGGCGAGCGGGCTGCCGGAGGATGATTTGTTCGCAGGAGTACGGGAGGCGGTGAAGACCCGATGATCGTCGAAGCGCAGGCCACCGTCATCGAGGCGGCGAACAACTTCGGTGACACGCGGGAGGGCGCCGGAGCGGGACCGATGGCGCTCGCCGTCGTCGCCCTGCTGGCGATCGCGACGATCCTGCTGTGGCGGAACATGACCGCCCGGATCAAACGGTTGCCGGCGTCGTTCGACCGCACGGAAGACCCGAAGACAGCCCCGGACGAGGCCGAGAGCACGAACAAAGCCGCGAAGGCGGCTACCGAGACGACCGCGGCGCGCACGGATGCCGTTGCTGCGGATCCCACCGGCGCCGACGCCGGTTCCACCGAGCGCTGACCACGCACGGGGCGGTCCCGGTCGAGAGGTACGTCCGACCGGGCATCGCCCCCTCCGTGGCCCGCTGGCCTGATTTCGGCGGACGCTTCGGCGGTGACACGACCTGTACGCAGGGTCGGCCCGCCGCCCGCGTCGGTGACTCGCCGTATTGGCGAACCGACGTTGCGCGTATGGCGTCTCCACCTGTGCCGGAAATTGGGCGACTTCCCTTATTCGGGCACGCAGAGTAATCTTCGGTTGAGAGCGCGCGGGTGCATTCGAATCCGCGTCTTTTACCTGTCGTTCATCCGCGGAGGCCCGGCCGGTAACGCTTTGCCTATGAATAGATTACGCCGCGTGCAAGGACGCCGTTAGCGTTCGGCCACTTTTCGTGCCAGCGGGTGAACGCACATTAATGATTGACCATTGATGCGACTTCACGTATCGGGATAGCGCTACTACTCTCGGCGTACTGCTATTCGGGAGTCGAGTCGGAAACAGCGAACTAATTGCGACCGGATAATTCGGCTTACGTTGTCTGGCGTTCGGATGGCGAAACGCGGCGGACGGGGGTTATCCGTCCTCCGTAACCGAACGTGTACGGATCGGTGTCGTTGGCAGCCGGCGGTGGAACTCGGAGAGGGGGTACCGGCGATGCGTGGCGCGACGTGGGGCTGAAATTAACCTGAGGGAACAGTGTGAATGGTTGGACCGGTGTGACAGGAGGTGTTTAGTGATGCGTGGAGCTACCTGGGGCTGAGTTCGGCCGCATGTGTCTGTTCGGTCCGAGGCGACGGAGGTGAGGACGTGCGCGGCGCGACGTGGGGCTGAGAGTCGGATGTGGACTTCGGTGACGAGATCGGCGGGAGGTGTTGGCAGTGCGAGGCGCAACGTGGGGCTGAACCGAACGGACGCCGGTGGAGTGCCTAGGGATGCGTGAGGAGGACGTCGTGCGTGGCGCAACGTGGGGCTGAACGCACCGTTTGTGGCGAGAGTGGTATCTCGTGACTCCGGAGAATGGAGGGAATCGCCATGCGTGGCGCGACATGGGGCTGAACCCGAAACCGGGCCGGGAAGTGCATGTAGAAGGGAGTTGCGTGAGTCGCGGTGCCATCTGGGGCTAAACTGCGCAGCGTAGTGAGTCCGTCATTCACGGCTCACAAATTCGTGGATGATCGCGCTTCCTTCGCGTGAGTCGGTAAAGCTCACCCATCTATCGCCTCGTAACCCGTGACGCACCCGCCCTCCGTCGGAGAGGATCGTCGTGGCGTGACCGTATCGGTCACGCGGTCGGCACCCAGGGAGGCGGCGTGGACGCGGTTATCGGCGCCCAGCGATTGTCGCTTCCCAGTCGCCTTCGCGCCTTGATCACAGGTATGACCGTATTAGCGGCGGTCTGTATTGCCGGCGTCGCGCTGACATTGCCCGCGCCCGGCCCGGACTGGTGGGCCATCCCGCTGGTCACCGTGATGGTGGCGATCAGCCGCCTCTGGATCGTGCGCCGGTACATCGGCGGCAGCGGCATTCTCGTCGACTGGGGAGAAGCGGTCCTCATCGTCGGCCTGGTCCTGCTCCCGCCTGCCTGGACCGTGCTGACCGCTGCGCTCGGTACCGCGGTTGCCATGGCGTGGAAGAGGTTCGACCCGGTCAAGGCCTGGTTCAACGTGGCCACCACGATCGTCGGCGTCAGCGTCGCCGCGACCGTGATGATCGCGATCGCAGGCGCGCAGCCCGATCCGATCAGCTGGCGTGGTGCCTTGGCGCTCACCGTCATGGCGACGATCTCGGCGGTCGTCAGCGAGCTGGCCTGTGCGGGAGCGGTCGCGTTCTCCCGCGGTGACACCTACCGTTCGGTCGTTTTCGACGGTGCCGGCACCCGGACGCTCGGCCTGCTGATGAATCTCGCGATCGGCGCGATGATTCTCGCGGTCGCCCGGTACGCGCCGTACCTGTTGGTCGTCCTGCCGCCGGTCACCTGGTTGTTGATCGAAGGCTTCGCCGGTCGCGTACGAACCCGGATCGAGCGCCGGATGTGGCAGCGACTTTCCGCGGCGACCCGAGAGATGGGGCACCTCGACATCGACGCGGTATTGCGGACCGCGATCGTCGAATCAGCCAAGCTGTTCTCCGCGGACGTCGTCGAGGTCGAGTGGAAACGGGCCAACGGCGACTCGGTGCTCACTCGCGGTGACGCTGCCGGCAAGATCTGGCAGGGCAAGCCCGGCGTCTACCGCCCCGAACAGAGCGCCTACCCCGTCTCGCTGGTGAACGGGTCCGGCCCGTCCTTCGGTGAACTGCGTCTGTGCTTCCGTTCGCAGGTCCGGCTCCCCGAGCGCGAGCAGCTCGCCCTCGCGTCACTGGGCAGCGCACTCGCCGGCACCATGCAGAACGCGTACGTCCACCAGCAGCTGCACGACCTGGCGACGCAGGACGCGCTGACCGGCCTGGCAAACCGGGCCTGTCTGATGGCGGAGGGCAACGCGGTCCTCACCAGCGGGCACGGCACGGTCGCGCTGCTCCTGCTCGATCTCGACCACTTCCGCCAGGTCAACGACACCCTCGGCCACGAAGCCGGGGACGAGCTGCTCCGGGTCGTCGCCGACCGGCTCGGCACCCGCGTGTCGCCGGGGGAGACGCTGGCCCGGCTGCACGGCGACGAGTTCGCGCTGCTCATGCCCGGCCAGGCGGATCTGGCGGCGGCGTCCGCGCACGCGCACGAGCGCGGCGAGGCGTTGCTCGGCGCGCTGGGCGGTCCGCTCGTGGTCGACGGCGTCGAGCTCTCGGTCGAAGCGACGGCCGGTGTCGTGGCCGCCGAGACCGGCGGATGCGACATGGTCGAGCTGCTCCGCCGGGCGGACTCCGCGATGTACCGGGCGAAGGCGGGCGGCGTGCAGCTGCTGGAGTTCGACGCGGCCCTCGACACGGCCAGCGTCGACCGCCTGGCCTTGGCATCGGAGATGCAGGCCGCGCTCGCCGCCGACGACCAGATCGTCATCCAGCTGCAGCCGAGCGTCGACCTGGAGGATGGTGTCCCGCTCGGCGCCGAGGTGCTGGTGCGCTGGCGCCACCCCCGTCGGGGAATGCTGGCGCCCGCCGCGTTCATCCCCGACCTGGAGCACACGGACCTGATCGCGCCGCTGACGCGGAGGGTGTTCGAGCTCGCCCTCGGCACCTACCGCGCCTGGCTCCTCGACGGCGTGGACGCCCCGGTAGCGGTCAACCTCTCCGCCCGCTCGCTGCTGGACCGGGACCTGCCAGAGGAAGTCGGCCGGCTGCTCACCGAGTTCGACGTGCCACCCGACCGGCTGGTGCTCGAGATCACCGAGACCGCGATGATGAGCGAGCTGGAGGTCGTCGACGAGGTGCTCAGCGCGCTCCGGGCGCTGGGCGTGCGGCTCTCGCTGGACGACTTCGGCACCGGTTTCTCGTCGCTGACTTCGGTGGCGCGGGTGACCGTCGACGAGATCAAGATCGACCGGCAGTTCGTCATCGCGATGGGCAGCTCCCGGCAGGCCGAGGCCGTCGTCCGCATGACGGTGGGCCTGGCGCAGACGCTCGGGCTGCGGGCCATCGCCGAGGGCGTGGAGACGGCCCAGCAGCGCACCGAGCTGATGAAGCTGGGATGCCACGGCGCCCAGGGCTTCTTCTTCTACCCGCCGCTCGACCCGGACGAGGCGAAATCCGTGCTGGCTGGGCGCGGCACGTTCGGTGGGTGACGGTTCCCACGAACGTCCACGGTTGAGCTTTAGCGGGATCGACAAATACCGTTAACTACGCCTTATCTTGCTCCGTCGTGGCGTCACCTGCCGGAATACTCGGTTGGTTGAGGTGGGCCTCGTGTGGAGCACTTGGTCGGCTGAGGCACGATGGAGCGGCTGACCGCGCCCCGACGCCGTTCTGCGGCGCAACGTCTCCCCACGGAGTTGCTCGTGACCACCCCCGCACCGCCATCGGCGTCCCCCTCCTCCTCGGCTCTGCGCCGCTGTGTGGCTCTGCTGGTGGCGCTCCTGGCGAGCGCTCTGGTGGTAGCAGGCTGTTCCTCGTCCGGCGGTGGCAACGAAGGCAACGGCGGCGGCGACCCCACCACCTCCCCGTCACCCGCCGGACCGAAGCTGACCGTCACCCCGGCTGCCAACGCCACTGCGGTCCCACCGGTGACGCCGATCAGCCTCTCGATCGACAAAGACACGATCACCGCCGTCTCGGTGAAGTCCGACGACGGCGACGAGGTGAAGGGCGCGGTCGGCGCCGACAAGCGCAGCTGGGCCAGCACCGGCAAGCTCTCCTTCGGCGCGACCTACACGGTCTCGGTGACGACGACCGGGTCGGCGACGCCGCTCACCTCGAAGTTCTCCACCGTCCCGACGCCGTCCGGCGACAGCTCGGTACGGACGTCGAGCATCCTGGGCGACGGCAAGACCTACGGCGTCGGAATGCCGATCATCCTGAAGCTCAGCCGCTCGGTGAAGAGCGACGCCGCCCGGGCCAAGTTCGAGAAGATGCTCAAGGTCACCTCGAACCCCACGACCACCGGTGCGTGGGGCTGGATCAGCTCGACCGAACTGCATTTCCGTCCGGCCGAGTACTGGGCAGCCGGCAGCACGGTGCACGTCGAGGTGGACACCGCGGGCCGGGCGATCGCCGACGGCGTCTGGGGCCGGACCGACCTCACCGTCGACTTCAAGATCGGCGCCAAGCGCGAGGTGATCGCCGACTCCGCGACCCACACCATGAAGGTGCTCGAGGACGACGAGGTCGTGAAGAGCATGCCGATCAGCCTGGGCAAGCCGAAGTTCCCCTCCAGCAGCGGCACGATGGTGATCATCGACAAGCGGCGTGAGGCGATGTTCGACTCGTCGACGTACGGGCTGGCGGTTGACTCGCCGGACGGTTACCGCACCAAGGTCGAGTACCCGATGCGCCTCACCTGGGGCGGCGAGTTCATCCACAGCGCGCCCTGGTCGGTCGCCGACCAGGGCAAGCGGAACGTCTCCCACGGCTGCCTCAACGTCGGCCCGGACAACGCGGTCTGGCTCTACAACCGGCTGCAGGTCGGTGACCCGGTCACGGTGAAGAACACCGAGACGAGGGTGGAGCTCGGCAACGGGTACAGCGAATGGTCGCTGAGCTTCACCGAGTGGCTGACCCACTCCAAGGGCGGCGTCGTCACGACGGGCTAGGGCCAGCAGCGGGCGCCGGAGTTCCCGAGGCCGTGGCCGCTGGGGCCGGCGGACCGGCGGGGGGCTCCGTCCCACGAGCCGCCGCGGCCTCCTCCTGCGCCCGCAGCCCGCTTTGGTGGCGCAGGGGAAGCTCCGGCAGCAGCCACAGGATCGCGACGCCGACCAGCATGATCGCGGCGGCCATCAGGAACACCGTGCTCATCGCGTCCGAGAAGCCGACTCTGAACGGATGCGCGACCACGTCGTCCAACGTGTCGAGAAACGACGTGTCCGACAGCGACCCGTCGGCCATCTCCAGCGTCGCCGCCTCGCTCGGGTTGTCGGCCAGCGCCGCCTGGAACGCGGGGTCCTTCTCGGCGTCGGCGAGCGCCGCGCGGATCGCGCCGGTCAGCCCGGAGAACAGCACCGAGAGGAACACCGCGGTGCCGAGCGTCCCGCCCATCTGGCGGAAGAACGTGACCGCGGCGGTCGCCACCCCCATGTCCCGCGGGTCGACCGCGTTCTGCACCGCGAGGATGACCGGCTGCATGTTGACGCCGAGCCCGGCGCCGAACAAGGCCATGATCAGCATCGTCTCCCATAGCGGCGTGTCCGCGCCGATCCGGGAGAACAGCAGCAGCGCGAGCGCCATCAGGATGCCGCCGGTCAGCGGGAAGATCCGGTAGCGCCCCGTGCGCGTGATGATCGTGCCGGAGACCCCGGCGGCGGCCATGATGCCGATCACCAGCGGCAGCATCTGCAGGCCGCCCATCGTCGGCGACGAGCCCTTGACGATCTGCAGGTACTGCGGGAGCAGCGCCATCGCCCCGAACATGCCCATGCCGATGATCAGGCTGGCCGCCGAGCCCACCGCGTACGTCCGCTCCCGGAACATCCGCAGCGGCAGCAGCGCCTCGTCGCCGTAGAGCTGCTCGGCGAGGAGGAACAGCGCGATCCCGATAACGCCGACCGCATAGCACCCCACGGCCCGACCGGACCCCCAGCCCCACTCCCGGCCCTGCTCGGCGACGGTCAGGAGTGGCACCAGCGCGAGCACCAGCGCGAGCGCGCCGGGCCAGTCGATCCGATGGTCGCGGGGGCGGTGCGGGACGTGCAGCACCCGGTAGACGACGACCAGCGCGACCGCACCGATCGGCAGGTTGACCCAGAAGATCCAGCGCCAGCCGGCCGCGCCGAGGAACGAGTCGGCGCCGGCGAAGAACCCGCCGACGACCGGCCCGAGCACGCTGGACGTTCCGAAGACCGCCATGAAGTAGCCCTGGTACTTGGAGCGTTCCCGGGGCGGGACGATGTCGCCGATGACCGCGAACGCCAGCGACATCAGGCCGCCGGCCCCCATCCCCTGGATCGCCCGGTACGCCGCCAGCTCGTACATCGACGACGCGATCCCGCAGAGCAGCGACCCGACGAGGAACAGCGCGATCGCGGCCAGCAGGAGGGGCCTGCGGCCGAAGATGTCGGACAGCTTGCCGTAGAGCGGCGTGACGATCGTCGACGTGATCAGGAACGCGGTCGTCGCCCACGCCTGCAGGTCGAAGCCGTTGAGGTCGTCCGCGATGGTGCGGATCGCCGTGGCCACGACGGTCTGGTCCAGTGCGCTCAGGAACATCCCGAGCATGAGCCCGATCAGGATCGTGACGATCTGCCGATGGGTCAGCTCACCCGACGGAGTTTCGCGCTCGGGCGTCCCGTGATTAGTCACGATTCAGTCTAAAAGGAGCATTCCGCCCACTCACCCGCACGCCACGGGCTCGCGCTGGCCGATTTTCGGGAAGACCACCTCTGGGACGGCGGCGAGGTGGTCTTCCCGAAAACCCGCGCCACAGGCGGTGATCAGGAGGCGCGGAGCGGGCTTAGCGTGTTGCCCCAGCGGCCGAGTTCGTCAAGCATCGTGCCGGCCGACGCCTCGATCAACTCGTTCGGCGTGAACAGTCCGTCCTCGACGAACTGCTGCACGAACGGGATCGTCACGGCCTCGGTCAGCGTCACGACCTTGAGCGCTTGGAGAACCGGCTTGAACGCCTGGGCGGCGCGCAGGCCACCGGAGACACCGCCGTAGGTGACCAGCCCGGCCGGCTTGTGCTGCCACTCGGTGTGCAGGTAGTCCACGGCGTTCTTCACCGCGGCGGTGAAACTGTGGTTGTACTCGGCGAGGACGAACACGAAGGCGTCCGCCGCGCCGACCCGCGCTGCCCAGTCTTTCGTGTGCTGGTGGGTGTACTGCCCGAGCCGCGGGTGCTTTGGCTCGTCCAGCAGCGGCAGGTCGATCGCGCCCAGGTCGGCGAGGTCGATCTCGTCGAAGCCGCCGTGCTTCGCGGCCGCCGTCTCCACCCACTGCCCGACCGGCAGCCCGATCCGGCCCGGACGGGTGCTGGCGACGATGATCTGCAGCCTGGACATCGAGTGGCTCCTTGCTCGGTAAGGGTGTTCCCCCTTTGGTTACCCCAACCAACCATGCCGAGCGAGGGTGGATTCCGGAGAGCGGGAACGACGTCACCGGGGGATGACCGGCAACAGGATGTGCGAGGCCCGCTCCGCGTCGTGGAACACGGTCTGGTGCTGCATGGTGAGATCGGCCTCGGTCGCCTCCGCGGACAGCTTTCCGTTGCCGGGATTGCGGTCGAAACGGGGGAAGTTGGAGCTCGCGACGTCGACCCGGATCGAGTGGCCCGCCTTGAACACCTGGCTGGTGGCGACCAGGTCGATGCGGTACTCGTACGGCGTCCCGGGAGTGATCGGGTCGGGGGCGTCCACCCCGTTGCGGTACCGGGCCCGCACGATGCCGTCCGCGACGTTCAGCGCGGTCCCGTCCGGGTGGACGTCGATCAGCTTGGCGGTCCAGTCGGTGTCGGCCGCGTCGGTGGCCGCGTACAGCACGACGGTGAGCGGGCCGGTCACCTCCAGGTCCGCGTCGAGCGGCGGACTGACGAACCGCAGGATGTCCGTCCGGCCGTCGAGGACGCGCTGGTCGTGCGGTCCCGCGGTGTTGAACTCCGGAAAGAGCAGGCTGCCCCCGACCGTCGGCACCGGGTCGCGCGGGTCGGAGACGAACGTCGACGTCCCGGTCGAGGTGGCCGGTCCGAGCGAACCCCCCGCTCGCAAGTACCAGGGAGTGAACACCGTACGGGCGAGCGGCCACTCCTGCTCGTCCCGCCAGACGTTCTCGCCCATCACGAAGATCTTCACCGGCGGACGCGCCGGGTTCGGCTCCCCATCGGTCACGACCTCCCGGAGGAACCCGAGCTGATCGGCCTCCAACTGCAGGATCATCGCCGGTGACCCGGGCCCGAAGTACGCCTCACCCGCCCCGTTCGCGTGCAGACCGCCGTGCGTCCATGGCCCGATGACCAACGGGCCACCCAGCGCTGCGTGGTTCTCCAACGTCCCGGAGAGGAACAGGTCGTACCAGCTCGCGACGTGGTAGACCGGCACGTCGATCGCGGCGTAGTTGTCCCGCGGGGTGCCGAACTTCGTCCAGTACTCGTCCCGGCTGGGGTGGTCCAGCCAGTCGGCCCAGAACGGCGAGGCGCCGGGCAGGCCGAGGGCGTCCCGGAGCGGGAGCGCGCTGCGGGCGGCGTCCGGGTCGAACATCGCGGGCAGCGCGGCGCCGAGCAGCGACCCGGCGTCCTCCCCGGCGAGCATCGCGTGCTGGCCGCCGAGCAGCCCCTGCATCGCCGCCCAGCCCTGCGCCGAACCGAGTGCGAGCGCGCCGCCGATGTAGGTGAGGTCGTCGTAGAAGTCCGCGGGTGTCTGCGCCGCGACGATGCCGACGTAACCCTCGGGCCGTTCGATCGCGGTCTGCAGCGCGGTGCCGGCGACGTACGAGATGCCCCAGCCGACGACCAGCTCGTTCGACCACGGCTGCGCGGTGACCCACCGGACCGTGTCCGCGCCGTCGGACGGCTCGTCCGCCCAGGGCTCGAACATCCCGTCGCTGGTCCCGCGTCCGCGGCAGTGCTGGATCACGACCGCGAACCCGGCCTCCAGCGCCGGCACCACCGGCATGGCACGTCCCAGGCCCTCGCCGTACGGGTTGCGGACCAGCAGCGTCGGCACCGGCTCACCCTCCGCGGGACGGTGGACGTCCGCCCGGAGGATCGTGCCGTCCCGCATCGGGATCGGCTGGTCGTGTACCGCGGTGACCGCTAACGGCGCACGGTCGAGCTTGCGCATTCAGGCTCCCTCTCGGTTACGCAGAACCCGGCGGAGGATCTTGCCCGCCGGAGACTTGGGGATCGCGTCGACGAACTCGACGGCCCGGATCCGCTTGTACGGCGCCACCCGCTCGGCGACCCAGGACAGGAGCTCGGCCTCGCCCGGCGTCCCGACGACGAACGCCTTGGGTGCCTCGCCGCCCTCGGAGTGCGGAACACCGATCACCGCGGCGTCCCGGACGTCCGGGTGAGTGAGCAGCAGCGCCTCCAGCTCGGCCGGAGCGACCTGGTGGCCCTTGTACTTGATCAGCTCCTTCAGTCGATCGACCACCCACCAGACGCCGTCGGAGTCGACGCGCAGGATGTCGCCGGTTCGGAGCCACCCGTCCTCGACCAGCGTCTCCGCGGTGGCGGCCGGATTGCCCAGGTAGCCGGCCATCACCTGCGGACCCCGGGCCCACAGCTCGCCCTCGGCGTCGCAGTCCTCGGCGTCGCAGTCCTCGCCGGTCGCCGGATCGACCAGACGTGCCTCGGTATTCGGGACGAGGCGGCCGACGCACCCGGACGAGAGGACCCCGACCTCCTCGTCGGCGACGAACGTGAGCCCGGGGGAGGCCTCGGTCATCCCGTAGCCCTGCCCGATCCGCACGCCGGTGCGTGCGGTGGCCCGGGCGGCGACCTCCACGTCGAGCGGTGCGGCGCCGGACATCGCCAGCCGCAGCGACGACAGGTCGTACGCGTCCACTTCGGGTGCGTTCGCCAGCGCCAGGACCAGCGGTGGGGCGAAGTGACCGCGGGTCACCCGGTACCGGGCCACCAGCCCGAGGTACGCCGACAGCCCGAAGCGGGGCAGCGTCACCTGGGTGGCGCCCGCCCGCAGCGCGTAGTTGAGGATCATCGTCGTGCCGTAGATGTGGTAGTACGGCAGCACGGCGGCGCACACGTCGTCGCTGGTCAGCCGGTACAGCGGTGCGTGCTGGGCGAGGGTCGCGACCAGGTTGCGGTGGGTCAGCATCACCCCTTTCGGGGTTCCGCCGGTGCCGCTGGAGTACGGCAGCAGCGCGACTCCGTCGCTCCCGACCCGGGGCAGGCGCGCCCCGCTCGTGAGGGCACGCTCGCCGTTGGCGACCAACTCGTCGAACGCGGCGTCCTCCAAAACCACAACATCCATCTGGACGTCGGACCGCGCGCCGTCGGCGGTCGCCTGCCGTGCGGCCGCGGTCCGGACCGTATCGGCGACTGCTGCCGCCGCGAAGGCGAGCACCGCGCCCGAGGCGGCCAGCTGCCGTGCGATCTCCTCGGCGGTGCAGAGCGGGTTGATCGGGGTCACGGTGGCGCCGGTCGCGAGCACCGCGTGGAACGCGACCGCGTACCGGGGTTGGTTGTGGGTGACCAGCGCGACGACGTCGCCCCGCCCGATACCGGACGTCACCAGCGCGGCGGCCAGGAACCGCACGCGGTCGGCGAGGTCGGAGAAGCCGATCTCCTCACCGGTGGCGCCGTCGATCAGCGCCGGATGGCCGCCCCGCGCGTCCGCGCCGGCCAGGACGTAGTCGCTGACGGACACGTCGGGGATGTCGACCGGGGGGTACGGGCTGCGGTGGATCCGGGCCACGCTGACCTCCTCGTCAGGTGCCGGGCCGTGGTGCGAAAACCGTATATTCGCCGGTGTCGAGCGTCAATCGATTGTCGTATGTTCGAGGTGGCCACGAGTTCCGCGCGCCGGACTGCGATCCTGGAGCCGTGGAAGCGGCGCCGTCGGTCACCAGTAAGGCGCTGGGCATCCTCGCAGCCTTCACCGCCCAGCAGCCACGCCTGACGCTGTCCGAGATCGGCCGCCGGACCGGCCTGCCGCTCACCACCGCGCACCGGCTCGTGGGGGAGCTGACCGAGTGGGGTGCGCTGGAACGCGACGACGCCGGGCGGTACCGGATCGGGCTGCGGCTGTGGGAGGTCGCGTCGCTGGCGCCGCGCAGCCTCGGACTCCGGGAGCGGGCGATGCCGTTCCTCGAGGACCTGTACGAGGTCACCCACGAGAACGTCCAGCTCGCCGTGCGGGACGGGTTCGAAGCGGTCTACGTCGAACGGATCTCCGGCCGGCACGCGGTCAGCGTGGTGTCGCGGGTGGGCGGGCGGCTGCCGCTGCACGCGACCGGGGTCGGCCAGGTGCTGCTCGCCTACGCCCCGGCGGAGTTCCAGGACCAGGTACTGGCCACGACGCTCAAGCCGTTCACTCCGCACACGATCACCGATCCGAAGCGGCTGCGCCAGGTGCTCGCCGAGGTGCGCCGGAGTGGCATCGCGATCTGCGATCGAATGGTCGACCCGGGCACGCTCTCGGTGGCCGCGCCGGTGCTCGGTCCGGCGCACGACGTGCCCGATGCGGTGCCGGGAGCGGTGGGCGTGGTGGCGGCCCTGTCCGTGGTCGTCCCGAGCGACGGCGCCGACCGGCTCGGGCTGGTCCCCGCCGTCCGCGCCGCCGCCCGCGGCATCTCCCGGGCTCTGGGCGCGGCACTCTGACACCAAGTGGACCCTTCGGCGCCCCCGGATAGGTCCACCTGACGTCACGCCTCCTCGGCGAGCACCTTCTGGGCGATCGCGAACGCGGCGTTGGCGGCCGGAACGCCCGCGTAGACCGCGGTGTGCAGGAACACTTCCTTGATCTCGTCCGGCGTCAGACCGTTGCGCCGCGCGGCCCGGACGTGCATCGGCAGCTCACCCTCCGCACGCAGCGCGGTGAGCAGGGCCAGCGTCAGACAGCTGCGGGTCTTGCGGTCGAGCCCCTCCCTGGTCCAGATCTCACCCCACGCGTAGCGGGTGATGAAGTGCTGGAAGTCGGCGGTGAACTCGGTGGTGTTCGCGATCGCGCGGTCGACGTGGGCGTCCCCGAGCACTTCCCGGCGCACCTTCATGCCGTCGGCGTGGCGTTGCTCGTCGTTCACCGAGCTCCTCCCAGGTGGGCGACGACCAGCGCACCGATCGCCTCCGGCTGCTCCAGTGTGGCCAGATGGGCGGCGTCCGGGACGATCTGCAGCCGTGCGCCGGGCACCGAGCCGACGATGGCCTCGGCGTGCGACGGCGGTGTGGCCGGGTCGTCGGCGCCGGCGATCACCAGCGTGTCCGCGGTGATCCGGGGCAGATCCCCGCGCAGATCCATGCCGGCGATCGCCTCGCAGCACGCGGCGTATCCCTCGTCCGGGGTGGCCTCCAGCATCGCCACCGCGGCCGCGACGCGCTCCGGCTCACGCGCCCGGAAGCCCTCGGTGAACCAGCGTCCGGCCGCCACGTCGGCGATGGAACCGGTGCCCTTGGCCCGGACGGTCTCGGCCCGCTCGATCCAGTTCGTGGCCGGCGGCAGGTAGGCCGACGTGCAGATCAGTGCCATCCGCTCGACCCGCTCGGGCGCGTGCGCCGCCAGCCACATGCCGATCATGCCGCCGAGCGACAGCCCGGCGTAGCGCACGGTTCCGAGGTGCAGCTCGTCGAAGAGCGCCAGGAAATCCTGGCCCAACTCGTCGAGCGAGTACGGCCCCGGAAGCACCTCGGAGCCGGCGTGCCCCCGGGTCTCCACCGCCAGCACCCGGAACCGACCGGCGAGCTCGGGGATCAGCGGCGCCCACATGCCCTGGTTGGTGCCGATCGAGTTCCCCAGCACCAAGACCGGGGCGTCCACCGGCACGTCGTCGAGGCCGTACCAGGTACAGGCCAGTCGAGCAGTCACCCCGCGGGTCCTCTCCATACGTCGGCATGAGCGGCCAGCGCCCGGTCGACCAGTGCCTCGGCGCTGCCGAGGTACCGAGTCGGGTCGAGCGCCGCGTCCAGCCGGTCGGCGTCGATCCGTCCGTCCGCTTCGTCCAGCAGGACGGCGCGCAGCGGCCGTCCGGACTCCGCTGACTTGGCTACCGCACTCTTCACCAGATCATGCGCTCCGCTGCGGCCGAGTTCGGGCGCGAGGGCGCCGCTGACGTTCTCGCTGAGCAGGACGCCGCCGGTCGCGTCGAGCGTGGCCCGCATGCGATCGGCGTCCACCCGCAGGTCGGGCAGGATCCGGGCGGTGCGTGCCGCGGCCCCGCCGACGACGTCGAACAGGTCGCGCAGCGGCTCCCACTCGGCGTGCCACCCACCCGTCGCCCGCTCGTGCTCCTGCTGCGCGGCGGCGGTGTGCAGCGTCGCCAGCAGGCCGGGCGTCCGGATCGAGGCCGAACGGATCAGGATCGACCCGGCCGGATTGCGCTTGTGCGGCATCGCCGACGAGCCACCGCCGCCTCCGCCTTCGGAGACCTCGGCCACCTCGGAGGAGGCCAGCAGCGTCAGGTCGAGCGCGAGCTTGCCCAGCGCCGCACCGACGCCGGCCAGCGCCGACCCGAGTTCCAGGACGCGCTGCCGGTCGGTGTGCCATGGCACCACCGCCTCCGCCAGTTCCAGCTCTGCGGCGAGCGCCGTTCCGACGGTCAGGCCGCGGTCGAGCAGGGCCGCCAACGTGCCCGCCGCGCCGCCGAACTGCACGGCGAGGCGCGTCTCCCGCACCGTACGGAGCCGACTCGCCGCCGTGTCGAGCGCGACCAGCCAGCCGGCGGCCTTGAGCCCGAACGTCGTCGGCAGCGCCTGCTGGCCGAGTGTCCGACCGACCATCAGCGTTCGCCGGTGGTCCGACGCGAGCGAGGCCAGCGCGTCGGTGCCGGTCCGCAGCGCGTCCAGGATTCGCCCGCTCGCCCGGTGGGCGACGAGCATCAGCGCGGTGTCCAGGATGTCCTGGCTGGTGGCCCCGTGATGCACCCAGGGCCGCGCGGACTCCGGCAGCACCTTCTCCAGCGCGCGGACCAGCGGCACCACGGGGTTCCCCGAGGACTGGGCGGCCCGGCCCAGCGCAGCGGCGTCGAACGTCCCGCCGCACGCCGCGGTGATCGCGTCCGCGGCGTCCGCCGGGATCACCCCGACGGACGCTTCCGCGCGGGCCAGCGCCGCCTCGACGTCGAGCATCGCGCGGACCACGGCGTCATCGCCGACCCGCGCGGACACTTCCGGGTCGGCGAAGAGCGGATCGAACAGGTCAGAGCGCAAAGAAGGCGGTCTCCCCGTCACCCTGGAGGCGGATGTCGAAGCGGTAGCCGTCCTCGGTCGGCGTCGCCAGCAGCGTCTCGCGGGCGGCTGCGGGCACCGACGCGAGCACCGAGTCCGACGCGTTCGCGGCCTCCTCGTCGGCGAAGTAGATCCGGGTGACAACCCGCTGCAGCATGCCGCGGGCGAACACCGAGACGTCGACGTGCGGAGCCTGCAGTGCACCGTCGACACCCGGCACCCGGCCCGGCTTGACCGTGTGGACGGCCCACTCGCCGTTCGCGTCGGTCGCCGAGCGCCCGAAACCGCGGAAACCCTCGACGCTCGGCGCCACCGCACCGCGCGGGTCGTCCGGGTGGTTGAAGCGGCCCTCGGGGTCGGCCTGCCACGTCTCGATCAGGCCGTCCGGGACGGTGTCGCGATTGCCGTCGGTCAGCCGACCCCGGATCCAGAAGCCGCCGGGCGTGCCCTTGGGGGCGACGAACACGCCGTCGTCCCAGGTGAGGCCGATCGATAGGTAGGGCCCGACGGTCTGCGAAGGCGTAGTGCCGAGCTGCGTCATTCCTCGTCCTCGTCGTGTGCGTCCTCGAACGGGGTCTGCTCCGAACCGCGGAGCACGATGTCGAACTCGAACGCCAGCGCCCAGTCCGGCTGGGTCGTGGCCAGGTCGAAGCGCGAGACCATGCGCTGCCGGGCCTTCTCGTCCGGCACCGAGTTGAAGATCGGGTCGTAGGGGAACAGCGGGTCGTCCGGGAAGTACATCTGAGTGACCAGCCGCTGGGTGAAGGCGCGCCCGAACAGCGAGAAGTGGATGTGGGCCGGCCGCCAGGCGTTGTGGTGGTTCTTCCACGGGTAAGCGCCGGGCTTGACCGTGGTGAACGTGTAGCGCCCCTGGTCGTCGGTGAGCGTCCGGCCCAGCCCGGTGAAGTTCGGGTCGAGCGGCGCCGGCCAGTTGTCCACGACGTGCCGGTAGCGGCCGCCGGCGTTCGCCTGCCAGATCTCGATCAGCGTCTGCGGCACCGGGCGGCCGTCGCTGTCGAGCACCCGGCCGTGCACGATGATGCGCTGGCCCTGGGGCTCCTCGGCGTGCTGCCGGGTGAGGTCGTTGTCCAGTTCGCCGAGGCGCCCCTCACCGAGCAGCGGCCCGGTGATCTCGGTGAACGCGTGCGGTAGGGCGACCAGCGGCTGCTTCGGGTGGCGCAGCGCCGTCGACTTGTAGCCCTCGAAGTCCAGATGCGGGTGCACCTCGGCGTCGCGCAGGTAGCGTGGCAAGGCCAGCCGGTCGGTGGGGTTCTCGACCGCGTTCGCGGATGTCTCGGTCATGGAGCCTCCTCAGGCTTCCAGCACGACGGCGAGGCCTTGGCCGACGCCGATACAGATGGCGGCGAGTCCCCAGCCGCCACCGCGACGGCGTAGTTCGTGGGCGAGGCTGCCCAGTACACGGACGCCCGAGGCGCCCAGCGGGTGGCCGATCGCGATCGCGCCACCGTTCACGTTGACGATCTCCGGGTCGAGCTCCGGCCAGTCGGCGAGGCAGGCCAGCGACTGGGCCGCGAACGCCTCGTTCAGCTCGACGACGTTCAGGTCGCCCCAGCCGATGCCGGCGCGGCGCAGCGCGCGCTCGGCGGCCTGAACCGGTCCGATTCCGAAGTACTGCGGCTCGACCGCGGCGACGCCCCGGCCCGCGATCCGGGCCAGCGGCGTCCGGCCGAGACGAGCGGCCGTCTCCGCGGAACCGATCAGCGTCGCGGCGGCGCCGTCGTTGAGCGGCGACGCGTTGCCCGCGGTGATCGTGCCGTCCGGGCGGAACGCGGGCTTGAGCCGGGCCAGCTTCTCGATGCTCGAATCGGGGCGGATGCCCTCGTCCCGGTCGAGGTCGGTGTCGGGAACGGCGACGACCTCGTCGGTGAACGTCCCGGCGTCCCATGCGGCGGCGGCGCGCTGGTGGCTGCTGACCGCGAACGCGTCCTGGGCCTCCCGGGTGATGCCGTACTTGTCGGCCAGCTGCTCGGTGGCCTCACCGAGCGACACGGTCCACTCGTCGTTCATCCGAGGGTTGACCATGCGCCAGCCGAGCGTCGTCGAGTGCAAGGTCTCGTGCGAGCTGGGGTAGGGCCGGGAAGGCTTGAGCAGCACCCAGGGCGCCCGGCTCATCGACTCGACGCCGCCCGCGATCAGCAGGTTCGCGTCGCCGGTCTCGACCGCGCGGCTGGCCTCGATCGCGGCCTCCATCCCGGAGCCGCAGAGCCGGTTGACGGTGGCGCCCGGTACCGACGTCGGGAGGCCGGCGAGCAGGACGGCCATCCGGGCGACGTCCCGGTTGTCCTCGCCGGCACCGTTGGCGTCGCCGAACAGGACGTCGTCGATGGTCGCGGGGTCGAGGTCCGGCGAGCGGTCGACCAGGCTGCGGACGACGTGCGCGGCCAGGTCATCCGGGCGGACGCCGGACAGCGCACCGCCGTACTTCCCGAACGGCGTCCGCACGGCGTCGAGAATGAACGCGTCGGCCATTAGCGCAGCCCTCCTTGTCGGGTGGCGCCGGTCAGCGCGACTCCGTCGCTGTTCCCGAACGGCGTCCGCACGGCGTCGAGAATGAACGCGTCGGTCATCGAGCCTCCTTCAAAGCACGTAGGGCACGCAGTTGCTCGTCAGTGGGTGCTTCGGTCGTGACCAGGTCCGGAGCCACTGCGAGGTCCCACCCGGTGGCCTCCTTCACCTGGTCCAGCGTCACCCCCGGGTGCACCGCAGTGAGGGTCAGTTCCCGCGTCTCCGGGTCCGGCTCCAGGATGCCCAGGTCCGTGATCACCTTCACCGGCCCCTTGCCGGGCAGGCCGAGCCGCTCCCGGAATCCAGCACCGTCCCCGTACCCGACCGAGGTCACGAAGTCGACCTTCTCCACGAACGCGCGCCGGTTCTGCCGGACGATCACCAGCACCTCTTTGGCCGACGCGGCGATCTCCGGCGCCCCGCCGGCGCCGGGCAGCCGGACTTTCGGGTCCGCGTAGTCACCGACGACGGTCGTGTTGATGTTGCCGAACTTGTCGATCTGCGCGGCACCGAGGAAGCCGACGTCGATCCGGCCCGGCTGCAGCCAGTAGTTGAAGATCTCCGGCACGCTGACCACCGCGTCGGCGGTCTCGCCGAGGACGCCGTCGCCGATCGAGAGCGGCAGCCGATCGGGCTTGGCGCCGACCGCTCCGGCCTCGTAGATCAGGACGAGGTTCGGCGCGTGCAGCCGTCGCGCGAGGTTCGCCGCGGTACTCGGCAGTCCGATGCCGACGAAGCAGACCGCGCCCTCGCGCAGCGTCCCGGCGGCGGCGACCGTCATCATCTCGTCCGAGGTGTAGCTGTCGCTCATCGTGCGCTCCCGGCGGTGTCCAGCACGTTCTGCTCGAGCCACTGCGTGAACCGCTCCCGGTCCCGGCTGATCTCGTCCCAGGCCTGGTAGTAGTCGTTGTCGCGCTCGGAGTAGTCCTGCGCGTAGCTCGGGTGCGCCCCTCCGGGGACCTCGGCGACCGCAGTCACCGCCCAGGTCGGCAGCGTGATCGCGCCCGGCACCGGCGCCAGTTCGTCGACGATCTCCTCGACCGTGACCAGCGACCGCTTGGCGGCCAGCACGGCCTCCTTCTGGACGCCGAGCAGGCCCCAGACCTGGACGTTGCCCGCGCGGTCGGCGCGTTGGGCGTGGATCACCGTGACGTCCGGGTTGATCGCGGGCACCGCGGTCAGCTTCTCGCCGGTGAACGGGCAGGTGATCGGCTTGATCGTGTCGGTCTGGTCGACGAGGTCGGTACCGACGTAGCCGCGCAGGACCGCGAACGGCAGCCCGGACGCGCCGGCCACGTACCGGTTCGCCATGCCGGCGTGGCTGTGCTCCTCGATCTCCAGCGGTGCCGGCCAGGCGTGCTCGACGGCGTCCCGGAACCGGTGCAGAGAGCCGACGCCGGGGTTACCGCCCCAGGAGAAGATCAGCTTGCGCGCGCAGCCGGCGCCGATCAGCTGGTCGTAGACGATGTCCGGGGTCATCCGGACGAGCGTCAGGTCGCGCCGACCCTGCCGGATGATCTCCTGGCCGGCAGCGACCGGAATCAGGTGGGTGAACCCCTCCAGCGCGACGGTGTCCCCGTCACGGACGAGGTTCCGCACCGCTTCCGCGAGAGTCATCAGCTCAGCCATGCGGAGGCCTTCCTTCGAGGGCGGGCGCCGGCGGAGCGATGGCGTCGCTGCAGTTGGCTAGCAGAGCCACGTGGGCGTCCCCTTGCGGTCGGGTTTCGTACGGAGTTACCTCACGCTAGTGACGGCACACCGGGCCGCGGGATTGCTCTTCCGGCTAACGGAAGAGCCGGGTCATGCATCGGCAATCCGCCCGTAATCCTGAACGCCCCAACGAATCGAGTGGAGCGTGCGATGCGTACCCGCACCCAAGTAGGCATCATCGGCGCCGGGCCGGCCGGTCTGCTCCTGCAGCATCTGCTCGCCCAGCAGGGCGTCGAGTCCGTTCTGGTGGAGAACCGCAGCCGCGAGTACTGCGAGAAGCGCCAGCGCGCGGGCGTCCTGGAGCACGGCAGCGTCGAGCTGCTGAAGGAGATCGGCCTGGGTGACCGGATGGTGCGCGAAGGGCTCACCCACAGCGGCATCTACCTGCAGTTCGCCGGTGAGCGCCACCACGTCGACTTCCCGTCGCTGACCGGCGGCCGGACGCTGACCGTCTACGCGCAGACCGAGGTCGTCAAGGACTTGATCGCCGCCGGCCTCGAGGCCGGCCACCAGCTGCACTTCGAGGTGACGGAGACCGCGGTCCGCGACGTCGACACCGAGCGCCCGGTGCTCTCGTTCGTCGACGCGGACGGCGTAACCCACGAGATCGAGTGCGACGCGATCGCCGGGTGCGACGGCTTCCACGGCGTCTCCCGGCCGGCGATCCCCTCCCTGCGCGTCTCCGAGCGCACCTATCCGTTCGCCTGGCTGGGCATTCTGGCGACGGTCCCGCCCTCGACCGACGAGCTGATCTACGCGCACTCCCCGCAGGGCTTCGCGATGCACAGCATGCGCTCCACCGAGGTGAGCCGCCTCTACATCCAGGTCGATCCGGACGAGAAGATCGAGGACTGGTCCGACGAGCGGATCTGGGAGCAGCTGCAGCTCCGCCTCGGGCACCCCGGCTGGACACTGTCCGAGGGGCCGATCACCGAGAAGAGCATCACGCCGATGCGGAGCTTCGTCGCGGAGCCGATGCGCCACGGCCGCCTGTTCCTGGCCGGCGACGCCGCGCACATCGTGCCGCCGACCGGCGCCAAGGGGCTGAACCTCGCGGTCGCCGACGTCAAGGTGCTCGCCGACGCCCTGGTCCGCCTGCTGGTCGAGGGCAAGGCGGACCTGGCCGACGCCTACTCCGACACCTGCCTCACCCGGGTCTGGCGCAGCACCTGGTTCTCCTGGTTCATGACGTCGATGCTGCACAAGTTCCCCACCGAGTCGTTCGCCTCCCCGCAGGAGGCGGAGTTCCAGGAGCGCCTGCAGATCGCACAGCTCCGCCAGATCGTCAGCTCGACGGCCGCCGCGACGAACCTCGCCGAGAACTACGCCGGTTGGCCGCTGCCGTAGGACCAGGTACTTCCGAGCGGGGACCTTCTGCGCGGGCCGCGGCGTCAGCCGCGCCCGCCGCCGGAGCCCTCCTTCAGCCGCGCGTACCGTTGCTGCTCGGCCGAGCGCGGTTTGGTCTCCGGCAGCGCGAGTGCGCAGAGCACGGTGAGCGTGGCCGCTCCGATCAGGAACCACGACACCCCGCTCTCCACATAGGTGGGAAGTTTCAGCACGGCCACCTGGGCCGCGCCGCCGGCGACCGCGGCGCCGAGGTGATAGGCGAGCGCAGTGCCCGTGTAGCGCGACCGCCGGTCGAACAACTCGGTCAGGTACGCGGCGACCGCGCCGTACCCCAGCGCGGACGCGAGTCCGCTGACCGCCATCGCGAACGTGATCAGCTCGACGGCGGCGGTGTTGACCAACCAGAAGAACGGGAAGGCCCAGAGGCCGGTGGCCACCGCCCCGAGGATCACGACCGGGCGACGGCCCATCCGGTCGGCGAGCGCCCCGCCGCCGAGCGCGCCGAGGACACCCACGACCGCGGCGACGAACGCGCCGCCGACAAGATCCGCGCGGGCCAGCCTCAGCTCGGTGACGCCGTACTCCACCGTGCCGGTGATCGTCACGTAGAACGCGGCGTTGGCGGCGAACAACAGGCCGGCGGCGAGCAGCAGGCGACCGGGTCGACGCAGCACGTGGAGGATCGGCCGGGGATGCGCGACCGGCTCCGGCTGCTGGTTCGGGTCGCGGGGGCGCAGCGCGATCACGACGACGGCGGCGAGGAGCACCCCGCCGGCGAGGAACGGCACTCGCCAGCCCCAGCTCTCGAACGTCTCCTCGTCGAAGGCCGAGATCGCCGCGTAGATCGCGACGTTCGCGAGGATCGCGCCGCAGGACACCCCGCCCTGCACGAAACCGCCCACCAGCCCGCGTCGGCGCGGGGGAGCGGCCTCGGTGAGGCTCAGCGCCATCCCGCTCCAGATCCCGCCGATCGCGACGCCGTGCACGAGCATCAGCGCGACGAGCAGCAGCGGGGCCAGCGAGCCGATGCTGTCCGCGACCGGCAGCGCACCGATCAGGACGATGCTCGTCCCGGCGAGCGCGAGTGAGGAGAGCAGCGCGGGCCGCCGTCCGACGGTGTCACCCAGCCGACCGAAAATCAACGCGCCGATCGGGCGGGCCAGGAACGCGACCCCGGCGGTGGCCAGCGCGAACAGGTTCCCGGTGGCGCCCCCGTACCGGGTGAAGAACAGCGGCCCGAGGATGGCGGGCGCGCCCGAGGCGAACAGGAAGAGCGTGTACCAGGTCGCAGTGCTCAAGAGCAGACCGGCGGCGGGGAGACCCCGTCCGGTCGGGCGCCGGGTGACCGCGTCGACCTGCTGTTCCACACGCGGACCGGCCATCGGGCGGGCGTTCGCCCGCGCCGGTCTGTAGCCGATGGGTACTCCGAGAGCATCGGATGGATACACGTGTCTCCTCCCGCCGCCCGGATGCGGAGAGCCCGAGCGACGCGGAGGAACCGGGTACGACCCTGCCCCCCGTGCCGTCGGAAGCCAAGCGCACCCGGCACAACACTGTGCAGTGAGACGAGCTTGCTCCCTCGTTACGCCGTCCCGAACGCCATTCGACAAACTCATGACGAGGAACTACGTGGCGTGGCGCACTAACTACGGCAGAGTGACAAAAGCGTTCAGCTCAGGCCGCCGACACCCGGGCGGAGGGTGACTGTTCGTCGTCGGCCCGCGCGCCCCGAGGAGCCGGATGCTCGACCAGGGCGAGGACTCGGGCGGCCATGAAGCGGGCCGTGCGGACCGCCGTTCCGCCCCGCGTCACCTCGGTCACCTCGACGATGCCCCGGCCGTGCGTCACGTCGACGCGCCGACCGGCTCTGGTCGCCACGACCTCGTAGGTGCGGGTGGATTCGCCGGCATCGATGACGATCTCGACTCGGTCGCCCTTCATGGCACACCTCGCAGCCGCCGCGCGTCCGAACTGATGTACTACCCATTGTCGCACGCGAGATCACGCTCCGGCAGGGTCACGGTCAAGCACGCGAGGAGCGGGACGAGCAGCGCGCTCACCACGGCGCCCAACGCGATGCCGGCGAACCCGTCGGTGGCCCAGTGGTAACCCAGGTAGACCATGCAGACCCAGCAGAGCGCGGCGCTCACCGCGCCGACGGCCAGCAGGCGGTTGACCCAGCGGGGGTCCTCGGTCAGGGCGGCGACCAGGACGGCCAGTGTCGCGCTGAACACGACGATGTTCGCGGCGTGGCCGGACGGATAGCTCATCCGCAGGCTCAGCTCGGCGGCGTCCGCGTGCAGGTGTGGGTCGCCGGTCCCGGGCGGCGGGCGGCCGGCCCAGAGCTTCGCCAGGCCGACGACCAGCGTGTGGACGAGCCAGACTCCCACCACGCCCAGCAGTGGCCGCAGCGACCGTCGGCGAATCCCGAGCACCACCGCCGTGACCGCGGACGCCGCCGGGAACACCCAGTTCTGCCCCAGCGAGAACCCGGCGCGGGCCGGCCAGTAGAGCGCTGAGCCCTGACGCTCGGCGTCGCCGTCGGCCATCCACCGGTCGAATCCGATCAGCAGCCCGCTGTCCACGCCGATCGTGATCGCGAGGAACCCGGCTGCGGCGATCGCCGCCGTGACCCACGGCCGCGCGCGGCGCGGGTCGGCCGCGGCCCAGGTCGGAGGCATGCCAAGAGGCTACGTTCACCGGAGTTCGGGCCGGGATTGGGCGACCGCGGGGCGTCGCTCGTTCTTCCTGGTGAGGCTCGTCTTCCTCACGCGGGTACGACGAAAGGACTCCGACGATGGTGATGGCGCTCCTGCTCGACTTCGCCATGATCGCGGGCGGGCTGCTCTTGGCCGCCGTCCTCCTGCAGCGCCTGCCGAAGGTCGGTCCCGACCTCGGACTGGCGGCCAGGGCAGCGGCGCCCTACGGCTGGATCGTCGGCCTCGTGGCGCTGGTCACCGCGGGCTACTACCTGCTCGTCCACCTGACCGACGGGCCACGCGTCTTCCACTTCGAGATCGTCGGACTGGGGGTGGGGGTCGCGCTGCTCTGGGACCGGCTGCGTGGGCGAGCTACCTCCCGCGCCGGGGCGGCACCGAGCCCGGAGCCGCCCGGTGCGACCCGCACCGAGCCGGTCGTGCAGGCGCCCACCGGTGCCGCGCTGCTGCTGGCGGTGTTCGGCCTGATCGCGATCATCGTCGGCTTCCAGGGCCTGCTGACGCCGGACTACTGACGCCGGACTACCGACGCCTAGCCGAGGAACGCCGCGAGGTCGAGGTACTGACGATCCTCGGTGACCAGCCCGGCGTCGTCGAAGACCAGCACCTTGACGTACTCGTGCCGCAGCGGGCGACCGGTCGGCGGTAGCTCCGGTCCGTCGAAGAGGCGCAACGGGCCGGTATGCGTCGCGGTGCCGGCCACCTCGGCGATCGCGGTGTCCCCGGCGACGTGCAGGTGCCGCACGGTCTCCCGGTAGTCCGGGTACGCGGTGAACACCGCCCGGCTCCACGCCAGCGTCTCCGGAACGTCGAGCTGCCAGCCGGGCAGCGGCCGGAACGTGTACGCGGGCGCGCAGGTGGCGCGCCACGCGTCCCACTGTTGGCCGGTCCAGGCCTCGTTCACGGCGGTGAAGCGGGCGGCGATGTCCACGGCGTCCTCCGGGGCGTTGGCCGAACTAATCGCACGGTCGTGCAATTAGTGTGCCGCACGGGCGCCTACCCTGGCACCGTGATTGCGGAACGAAGGCGACCGAAGTCCGGCGACGGGCGGATCGCTCGCGGGGCGGCCACCCGCCGGGAGATCCTCGACCACGCCGCCCGGGTGGCCTCGGTCGACGGGCTCACCGGGCTGTCGCTCGGCCGGCTCGCGACCGACCTCGGATTGAGCAAGAGCGCGGTCTTCGCGCACTTCAGCTCCACCGAGCGGCTGCATCTGGCGGTCGTCGAGGCGGCCGTCGACCTGTTCCGCGCGCGGGTGGTGGAACCGGCCCTCGCCGTACGGCCAGGGCTGGGTCGGGTCGAGGCGCTGACCGACGGCTGGCTCGTCTACTCCGAGCGCCGTCTGTTTCCGGGCGGCTGCTTCTTCCTGCACGTGGGTGCGGAGTTCGACGCCCGGCCGGGCCCGGTCCGCGACGCACTCTCCACCGCTCGCCGGAACTGGCTGCAGCTCCTGGCCGGGACGATCCGGGACGCCGTCCAACTGGGCGAGTTGCCGCCGGAGACCGATCCGGCGCAGGTCGCGTTCGAGGTGGACGCCGTCGCGGCGGCGGCCAACTCGGCGGCGCTCCTGCTGGACGACCCGACGGCCCACGAGCGGGCCCGGCGGGCGATCGGTGCCCGGCTCGGTCGGCCCTCCACCGGGTGATCGAGCGGCGGGTGGGCGACGCGGGGTTTCGTGTCGATCGGGCGTGGCAGGCTACGGACATGAACCGGCTCGGTGACGCGACCTCGCCCTATCTCGTCCAGCACGCGACCAATCCGGTCGACTGGTGGCCCTGGTCGGCCGAAGCATTCGCCGAGGCCAAGCGCCGCGACGTCCCGGTGTTGCTCTCGGTCGGCTACGCGGCCTGCCACTGGTGCCACGTGATGGCGCACGAGTCGTTCGAGGACGACGAGACCGCCGCGCTGGTCAACCAGTACACGGTGCCGATCAAGGTCGACCGCGAGGAGCGTCCGGACGTCGACGCGGTCTACATGGAGGCCACTCAGGCCATGACCGGTCAGGGCGGCTGGCCGATGACCGTGTTCTGCACGCCGGACGGCGAGCCGTTCTTCTGCGGCACCTACTTCCCGAAGCCGCACTTCCAGCGGCTCGTCGTCGCGGTGGCGGAGGCGTGGGCCACCAAGCGGGAAGACGCGGTGGCGCAGGGCCGCAACGTCGTCGAGGCGCTGACCGGCGGCAGCCTCGGTCCGGGCCAGCCGCTGGACGTGAAGAAACTCGACACCGCGGCCACGACGTTCCAGCGTGACTTCGACACGGTCCACAAGGGCTTCGGCGGCGCGCCCAAGTTCCCGCCGTCGATGGGGTTGGAGTTCCTGCTCCGCCACCATGCCCGCACCGGAAGCGCCGACTCGCTGCGCATGGTCCGCGAAACCTGCGACGCGATGGCCCGCGGCGGGATGTACGACCAGCTCGGCGGTGGGTTCGCCCGGTACGCGGTCGACGCGACCTGGACCGTGCCGCACTTCGAGAAGATGCTCTACGACAACGCGCTGCTGCTCCGCGTCTACCTGCACCTCTGGCGCGCGACCGATGATCCGCTGGCCCGCCGGGTCGCCGGCGAGACCGCCGAGTTCCTGCTGCGCGACCTGCGCACGCCGGAGGGCGGCTTCGCGTCCGCACTGGACGCCGACACCGACGGCGTCGAGGGCCTGACCTACGCCTGGACCCGCGTCCAGCTGGTCGAGGTACTCGGTGAGGAGGACGGCGCCTGGGCCACGGAGCTGCTCGGCGTCACGTCGGAAGGCACGTTCGAGCACGGGACGAGCGTCCTGCAGCTCCGGCGGGATCCCGACGATCCGGCGCGCTGGGCCGCGATCCGCGAGCGACTGCTGGCGGCGCGCGCGAAGCGCCCGCAGCCCGCGCGCGACGACAAGGTCGTCGCGGCCTGGAACGGTCTGGCGATCGCGGCGCTCGCCGAGTACGGCGAGCTCACCGACGACCAGCGAACCGTCGACGCCGCCGCACAAGCGGCCGACCTGCTGCTGCGGGTGCACCTGGTGGGCGGCCGACTCCGGCGTACCTCCCGCGACGGGCGGGTCGGTGAGCACGCCGGTGTGCTGGAGGACTACGGCGACGTCGCCGAGGGCTTGCTGGCACTGCACCAGGTCACCGGCGAGGCTCGCTGGCTCGAGGCGGCCGGTGGGCTGCTGGAGACCGCGCTCACCCGGTTCGCCGACGGCTCCGGCGGCTTCTTCGACACCGCAGACGACGCCGAGGCGCTGATCCGCCGCCCGCAGGACCCCACCGACAACGCGACTCCGTCCGGGTCCTCCGCAGTGGCCGGTGCGCTGCTCAGCTACGCCGCGCTCACCGCGTCGATCCGGCACCGCGAGGCGGCCGAGGGCGCGCTGGCGAAGATGGCTCCGGTCGCCGAGCGGTTCGCCCGCTTCGCGGGCTGGGCCTGCGCGGTCGGGGAGGCCGCGGTCGCCGGACCGCTGCAGGTCGCGGTCGTCGGTACCGGCCCCGATGCGGACGCGCTGCGGCGGACCGCCTGGCGGGCGACGTCCCCGGGTGCCGTGGTCGTCGCCGGGGAGCCGGACGCCGAGGGCGTACCGCTGCTCGCCGACCGTCCGCTCGTCGGCGGTGCGCCGGCGGCCTACGTCTGCCACGGCTTCGTGTGCGACCGTCCCACCACCGATCCCGCGGTCCTCGCCACCCAGGTGCGGTAGCCCGCCCGCCGTCGCGCGGGACGGGTCGAACCGGCTCGCTAGGATCGGCGAGACCTCCGCGGGGGTCAGCCGAGACGGGAACTGTGCTTCAGCTGGAGTGGGCGGCTTTCATGGGCGTGACGGAGACGGACGGCGACGCGGCACGGTCTCAGGCGGGAGCGCCGATGGCCGACCACCAGCCGGGCGGCATCGCGGGGTACTACGGTGCGCCCCACGGTGCGGGGCGGGAGGCCGCCCTCACTGCTCTGGGCAGCGCTCTCGCCCATCGCGGCGGCGCGGAGGAGCGCCACGAGCGTGGGCGGATCGGCCTGGCCGTGCGCGCCGGGGCGCCCGGAGCAAGCTTCACCGGCCGGGACGGCACCGTCGTCGTGGCCGCCGGGATCGACCCGGCCGCCGTCGCCGATCGGTACGCGGCCGGGGGCGTCGAGCTGCTGGCGACGCTGCCGACGCCGTGGACCGCGGCGCTGCTCGACCCCGCGCGGGAGGCGCTCGTTCTCGTCGCGGCCGGGGCGCCGCTCTACTACGCCCCCGCGGCGGCGGGCGTGGACGGGTTGGCGTTCGCCTCCGAACCGGCCGCGCTCGTCGAGGCCGGCCTGGTCTCCTCCGCGCCGGACACCGAGCGGGTGGTGGAGTTCGTCCTCACCGGTGGCGGCGAGGACGGCGAAGCGACGTTCTTCGCCGGGATCCGCCGGTTGCCCGTCGGGCAGGCGCTGGTCGTCGACTCCAGCGGCGCGGTCGCGCGGTCGATCGACGCGGTCACCCCGCCGGTCGACGGCCTGGCCGCGGCCCGGCGCGCGCTCGCAGGCAGCCAGCGGCCCGCGGTCCGGCTCGGCCTCGGCCTGCCCGGTGCCGCTCTGGCCGCGACCGCCAAGAACACTCCGGACCTCCCGGCGTCGGCGTTCTTCTCGTCGAGCTTCGCGCCGATGGACACCACCGAAGACCTCTACTCCGGCGCCGTCGGCGCGGCGCTCGGCGTCACCGTCCACTCGGTCCGGGTGAACGCGGACACGCTCGCGGCCGACCTTCCGGAGTTCCTCCGCGTCCAGGGCGAGCCGGTCGCCGACCTCGGCGAGTACGTGCAGTACGCGGTCGCGAAGACGGCCAAGGAGGGCGGTGCCGACGCGCTGCTCGACCCGGTCGGGGCGATCGCCGCCTACGGCCTGACGGTGGAGGCCACCGGCAAGAAGGCGCGTCGTGAGGTGGCGCCGACGACGCTGCTGGCCACGGGTTCCGCCTCGACCACCCCGGACGGAACGCCCAGCCCGGCGGCGTCGGGCGCGGCGCGGCTGGCCGAGGCACGCCGCTCCGCCGACCGCTCGGCGGCCCGGCTGGGGATCCGGATCCACACGCCGTTCGCCAACCCGGTCGCCGACGCCGGTCAGGGCGGGGCCTCCCTGCGGGCCGCGCTGCCCTCCGGTGCGCCCGGGGACGTCCGGAACTCGGCGCCGGTTCGCGACTGGCTGCTCCGGCTGAAGAACCGGATCTACGGCACGTTCCTCGCCGAGTCGTTCGTCAACCGGCCGTGGTTCCACCAGCAGAACGTCCTGGTCGCGTTCGAGGACTTCATCAAGGGACGCAACCACGACGCCGACCTGTTCTGGCGGATCTGGTGCGTCGAGATCTGGGCGCAGGAGTTCCTCGACCCGAAGCCGGAGGAGAAGGAGCCGGTTCGGATCAAGGGCCCGCTCGAGGCGAACGCGAACAAGCAGCTCGAGATCACCGTGGACGGTGAGCGCTGGCTGCGGTTCCCGATCCGCACCGACCTGTTCACCTCCGGGGACGACTACACGCGCCGGATCACCTCGTACGTCGCGGAGTTCGTCAACCACGTCCGGGCCGACGGGACGTACCTGTCCGCGTTCAACGGCCCGTGGTACCTGCTGGTCAGCGAGAAGATCATCGCGATCTCGCAGGGTCGCTCGTACTTCATCTGGGACATCGAGCCCTCCTGGTGGGCGCGGACGCTGGCCAAGTTCGTCGTGAAGACGCCGTACGGCATCGGGCTCGGCAGCCCGTGGACGATGGAACTCGCGATCCGGGAGGCCGGGTTGCCGCGGATCCTCTTCGCGGCCGGCATCAGCGCGGCCGGTAAGGCAGTCGGCAAGCGCGGGCTGTTCTACCAGGTGGCGGGCCACTCGGTCCGGGCGATCGACGGCCCTACGGAGTACTCGGTATACCCGGCGAACGTGTCCGCGAAGCTCGCGCCTGCTCACCCCGACCGGGTTTCTGCCAAGCTCAAGGCGACGATCGTCGCGTCGCTCACCGACGCAGGGCTGCCGCAGCTGGCGCAGACGCTCGCCGGAGTCGTCGTGATCGACGCCAACGACATCGGGCGGAACGTGCTCGGCAGCGACGCCGACCGTCCGGAGGAGTTCTTCGAGAACCTGTTCGGAGACAACCCCCTCGGCCAAGGCAGCGAGCAGACGCCGCTCGCGGTCGCGGTGCGCGTCGGCTAAGGCGTCGCCCGCCTCTCCCGCGGCGGCCGAGACCCTCGGCTCGTAGAACGGCCCCACCCATCGGGTGGGGCCGTTCTGCTGCTGGCGCTCGGTGGCGCAAGGGTGTAATCATGGTCTTGTAATCATGTAATCGGTGTAACGGTGTTGGTAAGGAGGGCGTCATGCGCGGACAGGGACGCGGTTTCGGGCGATCCGGCGGCTGGCAGCAGGCTGACCTTCCGCCGGCCGAGGACGCTCACGCTTGGTTCGCCGGGCGGCTGCCCAACGGGTGGTTCGTCGGCCCACCAGAGGTGGCGGTCGACCGCGACGAGATCCTGGTGGTGGGCACGCTGCCGGTCGAGCATGCTGCCGACGCGTCGGACGCCGACCGGGCGGCGCACGAGGCAGGGCTGATCGCCCGCTTCCGGGAGGAGACGCGCGACGCCCGCATCCGGGTCGCCCGCGAAGGAGAGCACCGCTACGGCCGCAAGGTGTCGTGGGGCGCGGTCGCCGGCAGCACCCGGGAGCTGTTCACCACGCACTCCGCTCCGGTGATGACCCGCCTGCGGCAGCCCGAGCGGCAGGTGCTCGACACTCTCGTCGACGCCGGAGTGGCCCGTTCCCGCTCGGACGCGTTGGCGTGGTGCGTCCGCCTGGTCGGGCGCAACGCCGACGAGTGGCTCGACCAGCTGCGCGCGGCGATGAGCGAGGTCGACCGGGTCCGAGCCGCCGGCCCCGACGCTGCCGGCCCCGACGCTGCAGGTGCGGACGCTGCAGGTGCGGACGGCGGCGCGGAGGCCACGGGCTGAGGGCAAACTCACGCCGTCTGCGGACCGGTGCTGCGGAGCGGCGCGGCGAAGCGTCCGAAGACTTAGCTTGAAGGCTCGGAAGCGCCCGCCCCGCACCGAACACAGAAGGCCGACCCCCGGAAGGGGTCGGCCTTCTGTTCGATCTAGACAGAAGTTACGTGAACAACGCGAAGTAGATCGCGATGTGGTGGCAGAGGGCCGCCACCAGCGTGCAGGCGTGGAAGAACTCGTGATGCCCGAACGTGGTCGGCCACGGGTTGGGCCAGCCGGTCGCGTAGAAGATCGCGCCCACCGAGTAGATCACGCCGCCCACGGCGAGGAGAACCAGTGCGGTCAGGCTGGCCTGCCCGATCTCGGGCAGGACGAGGACGGCGATCCAGCCGAGCCCGATGTAGAGCGGCGTGCCCAGCCACTTGGGCGCCGACGGCCAGGCCATCTTCAGGGCAACGCCCATCGCGGCTCCGACCCAGACCACGAGCAGCAGCCAGTCGGCCTTCGGTGGTTCGAGCAAGAACAAACAGAACGGCGTGTAGGTCCCGGCGATGAACACGAAGATCATCGAGTGGTCGAGGCGCTTCATCGTGGCGTAGCCCCGTGGACCCCAGATCCGCCGGTGGTACAGCGCGCTGGTGCCGAACAGGCCGCACACGGTCAGGCTGTACACCAGACAGCCGTAGAAGTAGTTCCAGCCGGGACGGCTCGCAGCGATGCTGCACAGCACGATTCCGCACACCGCGGCGACGCCGACGGCGTACACGTGCAGCCAGCCGCGCATTCGCGGCCGACCCAGGGGGTCAGGCCCCCGCTTGAGTGAACTGGAGCGGCTCAGCAGGACCGGAGAGCCGTCCGCAGCCTCCGCTGCGACGTCGTCGATCGTCACGCCGCCGGCCGCCAGGTTGTCGGTCGTCAGACCCTCGGTCGTCACGTCATCACTTCGCACGAGTTCGAGGTTACGCCACCGTAGGTTAGGCCGCTGTGAGCGCGCGCTGTGCATGCGTCAAAGCTGATGAAACCTCGCCCGCGGAGGGGTGAACGGACTGCTCACAGGGCTGGTGAGCGAACGCCTGTACTGAATCGATGCCTATGCAAGTTCTCACAATGCGGACGGCCGACAGTCCGTTCTGTCGGGTCTACGCTGACTGGCACACCCGCCTGAACCCCGCCACCCAAGCGGGTCTTCTGGCGTTCCCCACGGACGGGAAACCGGTCAGTGTGCGCCCACCCGAGGAGTGATCGATGTCAGCCCCCACCGCGATCCCCGGCTTGGCCGAGGCCCCGACGACCCACGCGGAGCTGCTCGCCTGGGTCCGGGAGACCGCAGAGCTCACCACCCCCGACCGCGTCGTCTGGGTCGATGGTTCGGAAGAAGAATGGGTTCGGCTCACCGACGAACTGGTCGAAGCCGGCACCCTGGTCCGCCTGAATCCGGAGAAAAAACCGAACTCGTTCTGGGCCCGGACTGATCCGTCCGACGTCGCCCGGGTCGAGGAGCGGACGTTCATCTGCTCGGTGGATCCGGCCGACGCGGGCCCGACCAACAACTGGATGGACCCGGCCGAGATGAAGGCCGTCATGACCGACCTCTACCGGGGTTGCATGCGTGGCCGCACGATGTACGTCATCCCGTTCTGCATGGGTCCGCTCACCGCGGCCGAGCCGATGTTCGGCGTCGAGATCACCGACTCCGCCTACGTCGTCACCAGCATGCGGATCATGACCCGGATGGGTTCGGACGTGCTGGCCAAGATGGGCTCGGACGCCAAGTTCGTGCCGGCGCTGCACTCCATCGGTGCGCCGCTCGAGCCCGGCCAGCAGGACGTCGCCTGGCCGTGCAATCCGGAGAAGTACATCGTCCAGTTCCCGGAGGAGCGGAAGATCTGGAGCTACGGCTCCGGCTACGGCGGTAACTCGCTGCTCGGCAAGAAGTGCTTCTCCCTGCGGATCGCCAGCGTCATGGCGCGCGACGAGGGCTGGCTCGCCGAGCACATGCTGATCCTGAAGCTCACCGACCCGCAGGGCGAGGTCAACTACATCGCGGCCGCGTTCCCGTCGGCCTGCGGCAAGACCAACCTCGCGATGCTCGAGCCGACGATCCCGGGCTGGAAGGTCGAGGTGCTCGGCGACGACATCGCCTGGATGCGCTTCGGCGAGGACGGTCGGCTCTACGCGCTCAACCCCGAGTTCGGGTTCTTCGGCGTCGCGCCCGGCACCGGCTGGGACACCAACGCCAACGCCATGCGGACGATCGAGCGCGGCAACTCGCTCTTCACCAACGTCGCCCTGACCGACGACGGGGACATCTGGTGGGAGGGCATGACCGACGAGCCGCCGGCGCACCTGACCGACTGGAAGGGTCGGGACTGGACTCCGGAGTCGTCCGAGCCGTCGTCGCACCCGAACTCGCGGTTCTGCACCCCGGCCGGGCAGTGCCCGATCATCGCGCCGGAGTGGGAGGACCCGAACGGCGTGCCGATCTCGGCGATCCTGTTCGGCGGTCGCCGGAAGACGACGATCCCGCTGGTCAGCGAGGCGCGCGACTGGAACCACGGCGTGTACCTCGGCGCGACCCTGTCGTCGGAGACCACGGCGGCGGCGGCCGGTGCGGTCGGCGTCGTGCGGCGTGACCCGATGGCGATGCTGCCGTTCATCGGTTACCACGGCGGCGACTACTTCCGGCACTGGATCGAGATGGGCAAGGGCGGTCCGACCGGCGACGCGTCGAAGCTGCCGAAGATCTTCTACGTCAACTGGTTCCGTCGGGACGACGAGGGCAAGTTCCTCTGGCCCGGCTTCGGCGAGAACAGCCGCGTGCTGAAGTGGGTCGTCGAGCGCATCCAGGGCAAGGCGGACGCCGTCGACACCCCGATCGGTCACGTGCCGGCGCCGGGTGCGCTGGACGTCTCCGGGCTCGACATGACCTCCGAGCAGGTCGCCGCCGCCCTCGCCGTCGACGCCGACGAGTGGCGCGCGGAGATCCCGCAGGTCACCGAGTGGTTCGAGAAGTTCGGCGACAAGCTGCCCGGTGTGCTGTGGGCGGAGCTCGACGTCCTGAAGAGCAAGCTGGGCGTGCAGTAAGAACTAGCTCGAGCAACCGGCCCGGTCAGTGTTTCCCGCTGACCGGGCCGAGCGCCGTCGACGATCGGTAGCGCATCGGTAACCGACATGTCGTTCCGAGTGCCCGGTTCGGGGGCGTACCCTGCCGAGGTGGCTGTTCGGGATGTCCTCTACTCCCTCTACGAGCGGCGGCTCGTCCGCAAGCTGACCGGCGCACCGCGCCCTCGGCACGTCGGGGTGATCCTCGACGGCAACCGGCGCTGGGCGCGGGAAGCCGGGTTCGACGACCCCAACGAGGGTCATCACGTCGGCGCACGGAAGATCGAGCAGGTGCTCGGCTGGTGCACCGACCAAGGCGTCGAGGTCGTGACGCTGTGGCTGCTCTCCACCGATAACCTGTCGCGCCCGGAGAGCGAGCTGGCGCCGCTGCTGCGGATCATCGAGGGCGTCGCGACCGACCTCGCCGCTGACGACCAGCCCTGGCGTCTCCGGATGGTGGGCGCGCTCGACCTGTTGCCCGCGGAGACCTCGCGGATCCTCAAGGACGCCGCCGAGCGCACCCACTCGAAGACGGGCACCTCGGTGAACATCGCGGTCGGGTACGGGGGCCGCCGGGAGATCGCCGACGCGGTGCGGTCGCTGCTGCACGAACACGCCAGCCTCGGGACGCCGATCGAGCAGCTGGCCGAGGTCCTCGACGTCGACCACATCGCCGAGCACCTCTACACGAAGGGCCAACCCGACCCCGATCTGGTCATCCGGACCTCCGGAGAGCAGCGGCTGTCCGGGTTCCTGCTCTGGCAGAGCGCGCACTCGGAGTTCTACTTCTGCGACGCGCACTGGCCGGACTTCCGCCGGACCGACTTCCTCCGTGCGCTCCGCGACTACGCGAAGCGCAATCGTCGCTTCGGAGTCTGAGCCGGCTGGACCGGCGGAGCCGCTGAGCCGGCTGGACCGGCAGAGCCGACGGGGCCCGCCGTTCGTGGTGCCTGGCCCGGCTGGGCGACCGCACAAAGCTGCGCCCTCGGAGCGGTGAAATCACCCCGGCGTGGATACCGTGGGCTCACTCTCGTCGTGAACTGTGTCGCCTATTGCCGGGCGCGAAGCGGCGCGATCTGCATGGTGAGGTGTGCGATGAAGCAGGCCCTTCCGAGCCGGCCGGATCTGTCCAGTCCGTGGCCGACCCTGCCGAGCGACATGGCGCCGCTGATGCGCCGGGAGATCCCCGACCTGGCCGCGGAGATGGTCCGCGAGATCTCCCACCAGGTCCCGGAGTACGACCGGCCTGGTGACGCGGACTACCGGCACACGATCCAGCGCGGCGTCGAGCAGGCACTGCAGGAGTTCGTCGGCCGGGTGAGCCGGGGAGACGGCGACCTGGAGACCGCCGCAGAGGTCCATCGCGCGATCGGCCGGGCCGAGCGTCGGGCCGGTCGAAGCCTCGACGCGCTGCATTCGGCGTACCGGGTGGGTGCTCGACTGTCCTGGCGGCGGTGGGCGGAGCTGAGCAGCATCGCGGGTGTGCCGCCCGCACAGATCTACCGGATCGCGGACGCGGTCTTCGCCCACATCGACGAGTTGGCCGAACACGCCACGGAGGGGTACGCCGCCGCCTCGGCCCCCGACGACCGGCGCCGAGGCCGCCTGCTGAAGCTCTTGCTGACGCCGGGCACCAAGCCGGAGGCGCTCGCGGAGGCAGCGCGAGCGGCGCGCTGGCCGTTGCCCGGGGAGGTGGTCGCCGTGATCGCGCAGGGCCCGGTGCGGGTCGGCGCCGACGTTCCGCGCGAGATCCTCGTCGGCAGCGGCGGTGGGCGGCCGTTCCTGCTGCTGCCCGCGGCCAGTTCGTGGTTGGACCAGGCCCATCGCTGGTTCGCTGCGGGATGCCTGGTCGTGGCCGGCCCCGCGGTGCCGCTCGGGTCCGCCCGCAACTCGCTCCAGCTCGCCCGCCGGTGCCTGGACCTGGTCGACCGCGGCATCGTCGAGCAACCGGAGCAGGGCGTCGTCCGCGCGGAGTCGCATTTGGCCAGCGTCGTCCTGTTGGAGAACGAAGCGTTCGTGCAGATGCTGATCGACCGGCACCTCGGTCCGCTGCGCCAGCTGACGCCCCGTCAGCAGCACCGCATGGTCGAGACACTGCTGGCGTCGCTCAGCTGCCGGAACGGCGCACCGGCCGTCGCGCGGATACTGAACCTGCACCCGCAGACCGTCCGGTACCGACTCCGGCGCGCGGAGAGCCTGTTCGGTGACCGCCTGCGCGATCCATTGGTCCGGCTGGAGTTCGAGATGGCACTCCGTGGTCACCAATTACTCAGCAAGCAAGCGGTGCCCGCCTGACCCTGGTCTGACCGGTTGAGTACCTGTCCTGTTACGGGATGTTCACATGCTGGTACGGCAGATCTGGGCGTTACGGACCCGGAACCCCGTCCGACGGCGTAGCGTTCGTCCCGGTGGGGCTCTCGATCCCCACCCGGGAGGCCCAGGCGTTGAAACCTTCGATCGGTTGTCTTCGTCGCGGGGCCGGCACCCGGCCCCGTAGGGCGGGTACCGGACCCGGCGAGCCAGTGGGCGCACGGGTGCGCGCCCGCGGGACCAGGAGCACTTCATGTCCGATCGTCGTACCCCAGAGACCTCACTGAGCGACCCCGCTCCAACGGAGGTCACCGCGCCCGTGGCGGCACCGTCCGCATCGGACGGCGCAGTTCCGACCCGTCGCACCCGCGAGCGGACGTCCCGTACGGAGGAACACCCAGCCGACGTCGTCGGCGACAAGGTCTACGTCCTGGACACCTCCGTTCTCCTCTCCGACCCCGGTGCGCTGGGGCGGTTCGCTGAGCACGAGGTAGTCCTTCCGCTCGTCGTCATCACCGAATTGGAAGGCAAGCGGCACCACCCGGAGTTGGGCTGGTTCGCCAGGCAGACGCTCCGCATGCTCGACGACCTGCGGGTCAAGCACGGCCGGCTCGACGTCCCGGTGCCGGTGAACGAGGCGGGCGGCATGCTGCGCGTCGAGCTGAACCACGCGTCGACCGAGAACCTGCCGCAAGGCTTCCGGGCCGAGACCAACGACACCCGGATCCTCGCGGTAGCCTTGAACCTCGCCGCCGAGGGCGCGGACGTCGTCCTGGTGACCAAGGACGTGCCGCTCCGGGTCAAGGCGGGTGCGGTCGGCCTGAACGCCGACGAGTACCGCGCCGAGATGGTGTCGGTCGCCGAGCGGCCCTGGACCGGCATGGTCGACCTCGACATCAGCGACGACGAGATGGCGCGCCTCTACGGCGAGGAGACGATCGACCTGGCCGGGGCGCAGGGCCTTCCGTGCCACACCGGCCTGGTTCTGCACTCCGGCCGCGGCTCGGCGCTGGCTCGCGTCCGGCCGGACAAGACCGTGCGTCTCGTCCGCGGCGACCGGGACGCGTTCGGCCTGCACGGCCGCTCGGCCGAGCAGCGGGTCGCCCTCGACCTGCTGCTCGACGACGAGGTCGGGATCGTCTCGCTCGGCGGCCGGGCCGGGACCGGCAAGTCGGCGCTCGCGCTCTGCGCCGGCCTGGAGCAGGTGATGGAGCGCCGCGCACACAAGAAGGTCGTGGTGTTCCGCCCGCTCTACGCGGTCGGCGGCCAGGAACTCGGCTACTTGCCGGGCAGCGAGGCCGAGAAGATGAGCCCCTGGGGCCAGGCGGTCTTCGACACCCTCGGTGCGTTGGTCAGCGACGCGGTGGTGGAGGAGGTGCTGGGCCGCGGTCTGCTCGAGGTGCTGCCGCTGACGCACATCCGCGGTCGTTCGCTGCACGACGCGTTCGTGATCGTCGACGAGGCGCAGTCGCTGGAGCGCGGCGTATTGCTCACCGTGCTGTCCCGGGTGGGCGCCAACTCCCGGGTCGTGCTCACGCACGACGTCGCCCAGCGCGACAACCTGCGGGTGGGACGCCACGACGGCGTCGCGGCCGTGGTGGAGACGCTCAAGGGGCACCCGCTCTTCGCGCACGTGACGCTGACCCGCTCGGAGCGCAGCCCGATCGCGGCCCTCGTCACCGAGATGCTCGAGGAATTGCCGCACTGACATGACAACAAATGGGGGTCTCGGCTGCGGCTGAGACCCCCATTTGTTGTTCACGGGCCGCGGTGGTCACCGTCACGGCCGTAAGTGACCGACTCGTCGGTAAGGTGGCGGTCAGGCCTGACTGGTACTGGTCGGTCTCGGCTACTGGCCAGCATCGCCACTGATCAGCACTGAGGAGGAAGCGTGAGCGCAGAGCAGCGGGTAGCGATCGTGACGGGCGCAGCACGGGGGATCGGTGCCGCAACCGCGATCCGCCTGGCCCGCGACGGCTTCGCGGTCGGCGTTGTCGACCTCGACGCGGACGCGTGCAAGGACACGGTCGACGCCATCACGACCGCCGGTGGCAAGGCCCTCGCGGTCGGTGCCGACGTCAGCGATTCGGAGCAGGTCGCGGTCGGCATCCAGCAAGTCGTCGACGGCCTCGGAGCGCCGACCGTCCTGGTGAACAACGCCGGCATCCTCCGGGACAACCTGCTGTTCAAGATGTCCGACAGCGACTGGGACGCGGTCATGAACGTCCACCTGCGTGGTGCGTTCCTGATGACCCGGGCCGTGCAGAAGTTCCAGGTCGAGCAGAAGTGGGGCCGGATCGTCAACCTGTCGAGCACGTCGGCGCTCGGCAACCGCGGCCAGGCGAACTACTCGACCGCGAAGGCCGGCCTCCAGGGCTTCACCAAGACCCTCGCGATCGAGCTCGGCAAGTACGGCGTCACCGCGAACGCGATCGCGCCGGGCTTCATCCAGACCGACATGACCGCGGCGACGGCAGCCCGGGTCGGCGTCCCGTTCGAGGACTTCATCAAGGCGGCGACGTCGATGATCCCGGTCGGCCGTCCCGGCGTGCCGGAGGACATCGCCGGCGTGGTGTCGTTCCTCGTCAGCGACGACGCGTCGTTCGTCTCCGGTCAGGTCATCTACGTCGCGGGCGGTCCGAAGGACTGACCGTTCGTCTGAAGGCTTTCGCGCCGCGTGGCTCCCTACGGTGGGGGCCGCGCGGCGCTGTTTCGATCCAGTCCCCGGTGACCTCGGTGAGGCAGGTCACCGGATGGCCGCGACCAGGGGGAGAAATCACCCCGCATCTCGCATAGCCGACACCATCTCGCCACGGACTGTTAAGGCAGCAGTAAGAGACGTATAGAGGTGGCCACAGCCGAGGATCGCGTGGCTCCAGGTCCGGTACGTTCGCTCGAAGTGTGCAAGGGGCGACGGACGAGCTCTCGGACAGATGGGGTTCGAGGCGCGACCTGACGCGAGAGGTGCTCATGAATGCAGCGCTGCCGGGCACGGGCTTACTGCCCGCCCAGTTGACAGCGCCAGGACTTTCCCTACTGGCCGGTGCCGGGAGGGCCGGAGTCGTCGGCCACCTGGACGGTGACGACCTCCGGTGCGAGGCACCGGAGGACCGGGGGACGGGCCAGCGCCGATGACCTACCGCCTCCGTGACGATCAGGAGTACGGCGCAGGGGGATGGGACGGTCCGGAGGACACCTCCGGCGATCAGGGCGACGACTTACCCGGCCGGCGTCGGCCGGGAGCGCCACGCTCTGGGTCCCACTCCAGCGACTACGCCGGTTCGGAGCAGTACACCTACCAGCGCCCGGACGACTGGGCTCCGCGCGCTCGGCGCCGGTACGCCGACTCGTTCGACGAGCCGACCGCGGCGACGCCGGCCGCCGGTGCGCCGATCCAGACGCCCCCGAATTCGATGTCGGCGAACCCGGCCCCGTCGGTCGACTGGTGGGGCCGGTCGAGCGAGACCGACAGCCGGGACGGCGCCGCGGCACGCAGCTTCTCCTGGCGAGAGCAGGAGACCGTCGACGGCTACGCGCCGCCGCGTCAGGACGACCGGTCGGCCGAGTCCTACGACGGGTACGGCGGCGTCAACTACGACCGCGCGAACTACGGCGGGCGCAACTACGAGGAACCGTCCTTCGGCGGCCGGAACTTCGAGAGCCCGAAGGACGAGACACCGTCCTGGGACGCGAAGCCGTGGGGCGTGGGCCGAGGCGCGGAAGGCAGCGCCTGGGACGCGGACGCGCTCCGGGCCGCGGCCGGCGTGCCCTACCGGGAGTCCAGCCGGGACGCCGACGACACCGCGCAGCTCCCCCCGGCGCGCACCAGTGCGCTCCCGCCGGTGCCGCCCGCCTACGGGATCCCCGGCCAGCGTCGTCCGGCCGGGTACGGGCCGGACGCCGACACCGAGTTCAGGGGCGCCGAGCGCCTCCAGGCGGCCGCAGACGCCGAGGTGCCGATCGCGCCTCCGGCCGACCCCAAGCGATCGTTACCGCGCAAGCACCTGATCCTGCGGATCGCCGCGGTGATGGTGCTCGTCTTCTCGGCGGCGATCGGGGTGGCGGTGACGGTCCTCCGGGACACCGACCCGGACACGGTCCAGGTCAAGGAGGAGCTCAAGGCGGACGTCCCGGTAACGGTGGCGACGCCGCCCCCGGACACCGGCACCGAGCAGGACAAGCCGGTGGGCGCCGAGATCCAGCAGAAGCAGGCGCAGCAGCAGGCCCTGGACGCCGCCCGGTCGCGCGCGGCGGACAAGGCGGAAGCGGCGCAGAAGAAGGCCGCCGAGGACGCCGAGCGGGCCGAGGACGAGCGTGCGTCCCGCAGCGCGGAACGTAGCGCCGCGTCGGACGACGAGTCCGAGTCGACCGGCTCGTCGGGCGACCCGGTGCCGAGCGCTCCGGTGGACTGCAACAACTACAGCGGCAACAAGAAGACCGGCTGTGCGCTGCTCTCCGAGTACGGCTTCTCCACCAGCCAGATGAGCTGCCTGGACAAGCTCTGGATGAAGGAGAGCGGCTGGCGGACCACCGCCGAGAACCCGTCCTCCGGGGCGTATGGCATCCCGCAGTCGCTGCCGGGCAACAAGATGGCCACGGTCGCCAGTGACTGGCGGACCAACCCGGCCACCCAGATCCGGTGGGGCTTGGGCTACATCAAGGACCGGTACGGCACGCCGTGCGGCGCGTGGTCGCACTCGCAGGCCAACGGCTGGTACTGAGCACGGTTCTCGGAGCCCCGCCTCGGCCTCGGAGCCCCGCCTCGCACTGCGAGGCGGGGCTCCCGGCTGATCAGGGCCGGGTCATCGCCAGGACGTCGAGGGCGGCGTCCAGCTCCTTCTCGCTGACCTTGCCCGACTCGACATGGCCACGCTCGACGACGACCTCCCGAATCGTCTTGCGCTCCTTCAGCGCCTGCTTCGCGATCGCGGCGGCTTCCTCGTAGCCGAGGTACCGGTTGAGCGGCGTCACGATCGACGGTGACGACTCGGCGTACTCCCGGCACCGCTCGACGTTCGCCACGATGCCGTCCACGCAGCGGTCGGCGAGCACCCGCGACACGTTCGCGAGCAGGCGCACCGACTCCAGGACGTTCCGCGCCAGTACCGGCAGCATCACGTTGAGCTCGAACGATCCGGACGCACCGGCGAACGTCACCGTCGCGTCGTTGCCGATCACCTGGGCGGCGACCTGCGCGACCGCCTCGGGGATGACCGGGTTGACCTTGCCGGGCATGATCGACGAGCCCGGCTGCAGGTCGGGGAGCGCGATCTCGGCGAGACCCGCACGCGGTCCCGAGCCCATCCAGCGCAGGTCGTTGGCGATCTTCACCAGGCCGACCGCGATCGTCCGGAGCTGGCCGGAGGCCTCCACCAGCGCGTCCCGGGCGCCCTGTGCCTCGAAGTGGTCACGCGCCTCGGTGACCGGCAGGCCGGTCCGGGTGGCGAGGTCGGCGATCACCTGGGTGGCGAACCCGGGCGGAGTGTTGATGCCGGTGCCGACGGCGGTGCCGCCCAGCGGCAGCTCGGCCAGCCGGGGCAGCGCGGACCGGAGCCGTTCGACGCCCAGCTCCACCTGAGTGGCGTAGCCGCCGAACTCCTGGCCGAGCGTGACGGGCGTGGCGTCCATCAGGTGGGTGCGGCCGGATTTGACCACCTCCGCGAACTCCACCTGCTTGCGCCGCAGCGACGCGACCAGGTGCTCCAGCGCGGGAATCAGGTCGTCCGACACCGCGCCGGTGGCGGCCAGGTGGATCGACGACGGGAACACGTCGTTCGACGACTGGGACGCGTTCACGTGGTCGTTGGGGTGGACCGGCTTCCCCAGCCGCTCGGTGGCCAGGGTGGCGATCACCTCGTTGGTGTTCATGTTGCTCGAGGTGCCCGAGCCGGTCTGGAACACGTCGACCGGGAACTCCGCGTTCCAGCGCCCGGTTGCGACCTCTTCGGCCGCGGCGGCGATGGCCTCGGCGAGGTCCGCGTCGATCACGCCCAGCTGCGCGTTGACCCGCGCGGCCGACGCCTTGATCCGGCCGAGCGCGGCGATCAACGCCGGCTCCAGCGGCGCGCCGGAGATCGGGAAGTTCTCCACCGCCCGCTGGGTCTGGGCCCGCCACTTCGCCGCGGCCGGGACCCGGACCTCGCCCATCGTGTCGTGTTCGATCCGGTATTCGCTCTCGCTCATACGTCATACCTACGCCTTTCGGGCCCGGTGCGCCGCAGTGGACCGGTGTGAATCGCGTTTGTCCCCAGGACGGCTCCGGCGGCGCGGGTTTTGTCGTAGGCGGGGTTCAGAGTTTCGGCATGACCGATCACGGGGTGTTTTCGCAGCTCAACGGAGTTCCGGTCGGGCCGGAGCTGGTCGCGGTCCTGGCCGCGTTACAGCCGGAGCCACGCCGACGGGTGGACGCGGTGGGCGTTCCGGAGATCCTGCCCGACGCGTCCGAGCAGGTGCTCGTCGTGAAGGCCTGGCAGCGGGTCGCCGCCTGGGTCGATTCCCGGCTGAACGCCGCGGTCCTCGCGGTGGCCGGTTCGCGGCTCGCTCCGGGAGAGGAGGAGGACTGGGGTCGGGAGGAGGTCGCGGCGGCACTGCGCTGGTCCAATCAGGCGGCGGCCGAACGTATCGACGTCGCCCGCGTACTGAACACGCGGTTGTTCCGCACCCGTCAGGCATTGGCCGAGGGTCGGATCACCTACCGGCACGCCGCGGAGATCGTGAAGGGTCTCGAGCCTCTGGACGACGATCACGCGACCGACGCGGAGACGCGGCTCCTGACGGCTGCTGAGGACAAGACCGCAGCACAAGTGGCCCGTCGCGCGCGTAAGGAAGTGATCAAGGCCGACCCCGACGGCGCCGACCGACGGCACCGTAAGGCCCGCGCCGGGCGCCGGGTCGAGTTCACGCCGCTGCCGGACGCGATGGCGGAGCTGCGTGCGTTCCTCCCGGCGGACGGGGCCGCGCAGGTACGCGTCGCGCTGGACCGGATCGCCGGCCGCACCGCGGTCCGCGGTGACGAGCGCACGATCGATCAACGCCGGGCGGACGCGCTGGTGGCCCTCGGTGAACTGGGGATCTTCACGGTCACGACCGGCCTGCTTCCCACGGACAGCCCGACTCCCGTGACCCCCGCGGCCGGGAACGCCGACCTCGCCGACGCCGACCCCGGCGCTCCCAGCGCAGCCGACCCCGGCACAGCCGATGCCTGCGCAGCTGGCCCCGGGCCGTCTGATGCGGGGTTCGGGTCGCAGGACCGGAAGCGCGATCCCGACGAGCTTCGGGCCGCGCTGCTGAGCGGAAGGCGTGCCGCGCCACCCCGGGTCGCGCTCGTCGCGCCGCTCTCGACGGTGCTCGGCGCGACCGACCTACCCGGCGACCTCACCGGCTACGGCCCGGTGCCGCCGGCGATCGTCCGGGAGTTGGCCGCCACGGGACGCTGGGAGAAGTGGCTCACCGACCACCGGGGCGTCGTCACCGACCTCGGGCGTGCGACGTACCGACCGTCCGCCGAACTCGCCGACCTGGTGCGCGCGACCTATCCCACCTGCATGTTCCCGGGCTGTTCGCAGCCCTCGTACCGCTGCGACCTCGACCACAACGTCCGCCGAATCGACGGGGGTCCCACCAGCGCGGCCAATCTGGTTCCGCTGTGCCGCCGGCATCACCGCGCGAAGGACGAAGGTGGCTGGCAGCTCCGGCACGACAGCGAGACCGGGACCTGCACCTGGACGAGCCCGGCCGGACACGGGTACACCGTCGAGGCACCACGGCATGAGACGACCCAGAGCGCCCCGGACCTGCCGTTGACCCCGGACCTGCCGTTGGCCCCGGACCTGCCGTTGACCCCGGACCTGCCGTTGACCCCGGACCTGCCGTTGGCCCCGGACCTGCCGTTGACCCCGGACCTGCCGTTGACCCCGGACCTGCCGTTGACCCCGGACCTGCCGTTGACCCCGGACCTGCCGTTGACCCCGGACCTGCCGTTGACCCCGGACCTGCCGTTGACCCCGGACCTGCCGTTGACCCCGGACCTGCCGTTGACCCCGGACCTGCCGTTGACCCCGGACCTGCCGTTGACCCCGGACCTGCCGTTGACCCCGGACCTGCCGTTGACCCCGGACCTGCCGTTGACCCCGGACCTGCCGTTGACCCCGGACCTGCCGTTGACCCCGGACCTGCCGTTGACCCCGGACCTGCCGTTGACCCCGGACCTGCCGTTGACCCCGGACCTGCCGTTGACCCCGGACCTGCCGTTGACCCCGGACCTGCCGTTGACCCCGGACCTGCCGTTGACCCCGGACCTGCCGTTGACCCCGGACCTGCCGTTGACCCCGGACCTGCTGGGCCTCGACGGTGCGCCGGTCGGGGTCGCGCCGGGCGCGGAGGACCTGCCGCCGTTCTGAGCGGCACGGGCGTCGGCCGGGCCCACACAGCAGCACGTGGGCCCGGCATTCGGCGTGCTCTTTGGCGGTCGTCCTTGCCCGGGGAGCGCTGAGCTGGAACACTCGTGCCAATGAGTTGGTCGAGCGGGGGAGGAACAGGAATGTTGGCATCGTTTCCGGTCATGCCGGAGGGCGGCTTCTCGCTGGACGACCTCGATGGCATGCCCGAAGGGCTGGTCCGGGTGGAGCTCACCGACGGGACGCTGAGCATCAGTCCGATGCCGACCGGGCTGCATCAGTACCTCGCCGGTGCCCTCTGCCTGCGGTTGGACCAGGCGGCGCCACCGGGGATCGGTGCGACCTGGGGCACGGAGATTCGGTTGGACGCCTCGCTGACCCGGATCCCCGACGTCGTCGTACTGCGGACGCCGGCGCCGGATCGACGCTGGTTCTCGCCGGGCAACGTCGTGCTCGCCGTCGAGATCGAGTCGCCGGGGACTCACGTCGAGGAGCGCATCACCCGCCCGGCGCTCTACGCGCGCTACGGGATCCCGCACTACTGGCGCATCGAGGTGGAGGGCGACGACGAACTCGTCGCAGTGATCCATCGGCTCGAGGGCGGCACGTTCGCCGAGACCTACCGAGGAGGCCAGATCGACGTCCGGGAGCCGTTCCCGTTCCGCCTGGAGCTGGCTGCTCTCCTACCCCACTGGGCCAATCGCGACCGGGCCAAGCGCGACCGGGCCAAGCGCGACCGGGCCAAGCGCGAGCACTGAACCCGACCAGGAAGGGCTGACCCGATGAGCACCACCGCGTTAGACCAAGGCACGCGAAGGCACGGAGGACGTCGTCGTCCCGCCGCGTGCAACGATGAGGCCGTGTTGACGCAGGATGAAACTGGGGAGGGCCAGCCCGTCCTCAGCATCCAGATGCCCCCGGGCGGCTTTACCGTTGCGGATCTGCTCGCGATGCCGGAGTACCCCCTACCGGATCGAGCTGACCGACGGAGCACTGACCGTGTCGCCCTCTGCCTCACGCTGGCACCAGTCCCTTGCTGGAATGCTGATCAGCCGCCTCTCCAGTGCACGCGCCAACGGCTACACGATCAACCAGGCCGTCGACGTCCAGCTCAGTGAGCAGACCACCGGTATCCCGGACGTCCTGATCGTCCGCGCAGGGGTCTCGAGCGAGCGCCGCCTCTATCTCGCCGACGATCTCGCGGCGGCGATCGAGATCGAGTCACCGACCAGCGGCGCGAACGACCGGAGGCTCAAGCCGATCCCCTACGCCGACTACAAGATCCCGTACTACTGGCGGATCGAGCTGGAGCCTGAGCTGATCGCGGTCGTCCACCGCTTGGAGGACGGCGCCTATGTCGAGGTCTCCCGCGGGCCGCGGATCGACGTGACCGAGCCGTTTCCGTTCTCGGTCGACCTGGCGGACCTCATCGATCCGGACGCCTAGTTCGCGTCACCCAGGTGCCCGTGCCCCATCTGCAGGCGGACGGGTGTGTCGAGGAACCGGCCGATGTCGGTCACCTCGGCTTCGACGGCGGCTCGGACGTCGTCCGCCAACGGCTCGAACGGTTCCACGGTCAGAGCCGCACCCTTCTGACGCCAGATCGCGACGGCCTCACCGTCGACCAGCACGGTCGGCGTCACGAAGCCTCCGCCGGTCCGCACCCGGGCGACGTACTCCGACGGCACGACAGCGGTCTTGTCGGCGTAGCCGAGCAGGTACGGGTCGAAATGACCGACCAAGCGGATCGAGCCCGGAGACGGCACCTCGGCCGCCGCACCGAGGGTCCAGAACGGCCCGAGCGGGACGATCTCGGAGTCGAGCGACGCGAACGCGGCCTTCGCGTCGCGGGCGCTCAGTCCCGACCAGGCGGCGAAGTCGGCCGGCCCGGCGGGCTGGTGGCCGCGCAGATAGCGGCGGGCGAGCTCGGCCAGCGCTTCCTCCCGCGACAGCTCGGAGGACGCTTCGAGCAACCGGTACGTCGCCTTGCCGCGCCCCAGCTCCGGTCCGAGGCAGAGCACCCCGCGGGACGCCGCGTATCCCAGCAAGTGCGGCGCGGCCTGGCCGTCCGGGCTGATCTCGACGCCGTGCGACGCGAGCCGGGAGACCACCTCCGCGCGCCCGAGCGGCCCGTCCGCGAGTACCGCAGGCAGCACCTCGACCGCCCGCTCGCACAGCTCGTCGTCCAGGCCCAGCTGGGTCCGGCGCCGTGCGCCCTTCGCTCGGTTCACCGGCCCCAGTAGGTCGAGCATCCAACCGGCGTCGTCCGCGGCGACCGCGTGCAGCGTCCCGCGCATCAGCCACGTCCGGACGAACCCTTCGCCGTCCAGGTCGACCTGGTCAGCGGTCAGCCCGGACGTGCGCGCCCGGACGGCGAGCGCGGTCGCCGCCAAGTCCTGGGCCTGCAGTGCCCCCAGACGCGCGACGACGCCCGCGGTGTCAGTGGCCCGCTCCGCGCCGAGTAACTGCGACTCGGCGCGGAGACGGCTCAGGTCAGCCACGTCCAGGGCCCCGCGCTCAGACCCGAGGTCCGATGGTCAGCACCGGCTTCGTGGTGTCGGCGAAGAAGTCCTCACCCTTGTCGTCCACCACGATGAACGCCGGGAAGTCGCGGACCTCGATCTTCCAGACGGCCTCCATGCCGAGCTCGGCGTACTCGAGGACCTCGACGTGGGTGATGCAGTCCTGCGCGAGCCGCGCGGCCGGACCGCCGATCGAGCCGAGGTAGAACCCGCCGTACGTCTTGCACGCGTCGGTGACCTGCTTCGACCGGTTGCCCTTGGCGAGCATGACCAGCGACCCGCCGGCCGCCTGGAACTTCTCGACGTAGGAGTCCATCCGGCCCGCGGTGGTCGGCCCGAACGATCCGGACGCGTAGCCGTCGGGCGTCTTCGCCGGGCCGGCGTAGTACACCGCGTGGTTCCGCAGGTACTCCGGCATCGGCTCGCCGGCGTCGAGGCGCTCGGCGATCTTCGCGTGGGCGATGTCGCGGGCGACGACCAGCGGGCCGGTGAGCGAGAGCCGGGTCTTCACCGGGTACCGGGAGAGCTCCGCACGGATCTCGGCCATCGGGCGGTTGAGGTCGATCTGCACGACCTCGGAGTCCAGGTCGTCGTGGGTGGTCTCGGGCAGGTACTGCGCCGGGTCGGTCTCCAGCTGCTCGAGGAACACGCCCTCGGCGGTGATCTTGCCCAGCGCCTGCCGGTCGGCCGAGCAGGAGACCGCGATCGCGACCGGGCAGGAGGCACCGTGGCGGGGGAGGCGCACGACGCGGACGTCGTGGCAGAAGTACTTGCCGCCGAACTGCGCGCCGATGCCGAACTTCCGGGTCAGCTCCAGCACCTGCCACTCGAGTTCCAGGTCGCGGAAGCCGTGCGCAGACAGGGACCCGGACGTGGGCAGGGAGTCGAGGTACTTCGCGCTGGCGTACTTCGCGGTCTTCAGCGCGTACTCGGCGCTGGTGCCGCCGACGACGATCGCCAGGTGGTACGGCGGGCAGGCCGCGGTGCCCAGCGAGCGGAGCTTCTCCTCCAGGAACTGCATCATCCGCGTCGGGTTCAGGACGGCCTTGGTCTCCTGGTACAGGAAGCTCTTGTTGGCCGAACCGCCGCCCTTCGCCATGAACAGGAACTTGTACTCGTTCGGCTTGCCGTCGGCGTACAGCTCGATCTGCGCGGGCAGGTTCGATCCGGTGTTCTTCTCGTCCCACATCGTCAGCGGAGCGAGCTGCGAGTACCGCAGGTTCAGCTCGGTGTACGCGTCGTAGACGCCCCGGCTGATCGCCTCGCCGTCGATCGGTCCGCCGCCGGTGAGGACGCGCTCGCCCTTCTTGCCCATGACGATCGCGGTGCCGGTGTCCTGGCACATCGGCAGGATGCCACCGGCCGCGATGTTCGCGTTCTTCAGCAGGTCCAGCGCCACGAAACGGTCGTTCCCGGAGGCCTCCGGGTCCTCCAGGATGTTCCGCAGCTGCTGGAGGTGGGCCGGGCGCAGCAAGTGCGCGATGTCCCGCATCGCGGCCTTGGTCAGGGTGCTCAGCGCTTCCGGCGCCACTCGGAGGAACGGCTCGCCTGCGACGTCGATCTGCTCCACTCCTTCCCGGGTGAGCAGCCGGTACGTGGTTTCGTCCGGGCCGAGCGGGAGCAGATCCGAGTAGCGGAAGTCAGGCATCGGGAACCTCGCGGCGTTGGGGAGTTGCCGCAAGGTTAATTTCTCGCGCCCCGGCGCTGGGAGTGCCGGGCAGTGAACTGCGCCACCCGAAAAGCGCTCGCGCCGAGCCAGCCCGACGACTCACACTGGGCACTCACACTGGGCACTCCCGCCGCAGGACCGCGGCGAAAGACCTGACGAGGAGCAGCGCGATGCGAATGCCGAACGGTTGGCGAGGCGAGTACGCCCGCACCGTCGGCTGCCCGCTGCTCGGCAGGTACTCCCAACCCACTCGCTGACATCCCTCGCCGACGGGCGGCCAGGCGCTGACGCGCCGATGGCCGGCTCCGTGGCGTCCGCATAAGTCGTAACCCGCGGGGAACCCGCGACCTGCAGAGGAGAAATCATGTACACGTTGCTGCCCGGTACGCGGGCGCCGGTCAAGGTCTGGACGGACCCGAACACGATCGAGCCGGAGGCTGCGAAGCAGCTTCGGAACATCGGTGCGCTGCCGTGGGTCGAGGGCGTCGCGGTCATGCCGGACGTGCACTTCGGTAAGGGCGCGACGGTCGGTTCGGTCATCGCGATGCGGCAGGCCGTTTCGCCGGCCGCGGTCGGCGTCGACATCGGTTGCGGGATGTCCGCGGTGCGGACTTCGCTGACCGCCGAGGATCTGCCGGACGACCTGGGTCCGCTGCGCCGGGCGATCGAGGACGCGATCCCGGTCGGTTTCCACACGCACGACGACCAGGTCGACCCGCGGCGGGTCCGCGGCGTCGACACGAAGGGCCTGGACGCGTTCTGGAAGGGCTTCGACGACCTGCACGTCGGGGTGTCGCAGCTGCGGACACGAGCCGGGAAGCAGCTCGGCACGCTGGGCGGCGGGAACCACTTCCTCGAGGTCTGCCTGGACACCGACGGTCGGGTCTGGCTGATGCTGCACTCGGGGTCGCGGAACATCGGCAAGGAGCTGGCGGAGCGGCACATCGCGATCGCCCGCAAGCTGCCGCACAACGCCGACCTGCCGGACCGGGACCTCGCGGTGTTCCTCGCGAACACGCCGGAGATGGAGGCCTACCGGCGTGACCTGTACTGGGCGCAGGAGTACGCGCGGCGCAACCGGGCGCTGATGCTCGGACTGTTCGAGCAGGTGGTCCGGAAGACGTTCCCGCAGGTCAGCTTCGACGAGCCGATCTCGTGCCACCACAACTACGTGGCCGAGGAGCGGTACGGCGACGTGGACCTGCTGGTGACGCGGAAGGGCGCGATCCGGGCCGGCTCCGGTGACCTGGGCATCATCCCGGGCTCGATGGGCACCGGCTCGTACGTCGTCCGCGGCCGGGGTAACGCCGAGGCGTTCAACTCCGCGTCGCACGGTGCCGGCCGGCGGATGAGCCGGAACAAGGCGAAGAAGATGTTCACGACTGCGGACCTGGCCGCCCAGACCGCGGGCGTCGAGTGCCGTAAGGACGCCGGCGTCGTCGACGAGATCCCCGGCGCCTACAAGGACGTCGAGGCGGTCCTGGCGCAGCAGACCGACCTCGTCGACGTCGTCGCCCACCTCAAGCAGGTGGTCTGCGTGAAGGGCTGAGGAGGCACGGGGCCCCGCCGAAGGGCGGGGCCCCGGTCAGCCCTGAATGGGTCAGCCGCTGAACTCCTTGAGGGCGGCTTCCAGCTCCTCGGCCGTCGGCGGCACGGCTCCGACCCGCGTGCAGGTCAGGGCCGCAGCCGTCGCTGCCGTGCGGATCACCGCGGCGAGGGTGTCGGCGTCGAGCCCGGCGATCCGGTCCGCACCTCCCGGGCCCAACAGGCCGCGGACGTCGAGCGCGTGCAGCAGGGCGCCGGCGAACGAGTCACCGGCCCCGATCGTGTCCGCGACCGTGACCGCCGGCGCCGGGACCGTCACGGTGGCCGCCCGACCGATCGCGAGCGCACCCTCCGAGCCGCGGGTCACGACCACCAGAGCCGGGCCGATCTCCGCCCACTCGGCCGCGGCATCCTCGGCCGGTACGTCGGGGTAGAGCCACCCCAGGTCCTCGTCGCTGACCTTGACCACGTCGACGAGCCGCACCAGCCGCTCGGTGCGGGCCCTGGCGGCGTCCAGCGAGCCGTCGGGCGCGGCGACGATCGTCGGGCGGATGTTCGGGTCGAAGCTCAACGTGACGCGGCCCCGGTAGCCCTCCCGCGCGACCAGCTTCTCGATCACCTCGGCGCCCGGCGACAGGTAGGCCGCGAGCGACCCGATGTGCAGGGCGCCGACCTCGTCGTCGAGAGGGTTGGGCAGGTCGCGGTCGCGCCATTGCCAGTCGGCCGTGCCGTTGAGCCAGAAGTCGTAGCTGGCCCGGCGCTCGGCGTCGAACGTCACGACGGCGAGCGAGGACGGTTCGACGGCGTCGACCAGGTAGCGAGCGTCGACGCCCGCATCGGCCAGCCGGGCGCGGATGCGCGCGCCGAACACGTCCCGACTCACCCGGGCGGCCAGGGCCGCCCGGGAGCCGAGCTTCGCCAGTGAGACCGCGATGTTGGCCGGGCTGCCGCCCGCCCGCGCGCGGTACGGAATGTCTTCGCCGTCAGCCTGGTCCGGAACCAGGTCGACGATGTTCTCGCCGATGACCACTGTGAGTGGAGTCAGTCGGCCGGGTGCGTTTGTCGTCACTCGTCCTCGTCGTCGCTGCGATGTCCGAAGTCGATGAGCGAGTATGCCCGCAATTTGGTCAGCGAGTGCCAGCTTCCCACGGTCCGGATCGTGCCACTGCGCGACCGCATCACCAGCGACTCGGTCGACGCGCCGCCGCGCCGGTAGTGGACGCCGCGCAGCAGCTCCCCGTCGGTGACGCCGGTGGCGCAGAAGAAGACGTTGTCGCCGCGCACCAGATCGTCGGTGGTGAGAACCCGGTCGAGGTCGTGGCCGGCGTCGATCGCCCGCTGGCGCTCTTCGTCGTCACGGGGCCAGAGCTTGCCCTGGATCTCCCCGCCGAGGCATTTCATCGCGCAGGCCGCGATGATGCCCTCCGGCGTACCGCCGATGCCGACCAGCAGGTCGACGCCGGTCTGCTCACGGGCGGCGGAGATCGCGCCGGCCACGTCGCCGTCGGAGATGAACTGGATCCGGGCACCGGTCTGCCGGATCTCGTGCACGAGCTTCTCGTGGCGTGGGCGGTCGAGGATGCAGACCGTGACGTCCCGGACGCCGGTCCGCTTCGCCTTGGCGACCCGGCGGATGTTCTCACTGATCGGCGCGTTGATGTCCACGACGCCGACCGCGTCCGGGCCGACCGCGATCTTCTCCATGTAGAAGACGGCGGACGGGTCGAACATCGCGCCGCGCTCGGCCACCGCGAGTACCGCGATCGAGTTCGGCATGCCCTTGGCCATCAGCGTGGTGCCGTCGATCGGGTCCACCGCGACGTCGACCTCGGGGCCGGTGCCGTCGCCGACCTCCTCGCCGTTGTAGAGCATGGGGGCGTTGTCCTTCTCGCCCTCGCCGATGACGACGACGCCCCGCATCGAGACGCTGTTGATCAGTTGGCGCATCGCGTCGACCGCGGCGCCGTCGCCGCCGTTTTTGTCGCCGCGGCCGACCCAGCGGCCGGCGGCCATCGCCGCGGCCTCGGTGACACGGACCAGCTCGAGTGCGAGGTTCCGGTCCGGCGCCTGCGGGTTCGGGCTCTGAGGCTGCTTTCCGAGTTCAACCGACATGGGTGCTCCTCGCTCGGACGCCCGGTAGTGGGCCCTCATCCTGGCAGAACGAGGTGACACCACCGGGACGTATCGGGCTTGGGGTGGTGTAGGCCACGAACAACGCACGAATGTTTCGATTCAGACGGTCCGTCGGGTGCCGGGGGTGGCGGTTCGGACCGGGTGTACGACCATAGGCATATGAGCAGTGGCGGCGCGGGGAATGACCGTGGGATGGCCGACATCGTGGACTCGGCTCCCGAGCCCACCCATGTCACGGTCGGGATGAGCAGCGACGCGGGGTCGAGCGTGCCGCCGCCGAAGGCGACCCGGGCGGACGCCACCGTCCGCAACCTCGCCATCGCCCTCGGGATCCTGGTCATCCCGCTGGTGACGCTCGTCGCGCTCTGCCAGCCCAAGGCGTCGGACTCGCCGACCGTCGACCCGAGCCGGGTCTACGAGACCGCGCGGGAGCAGAAGGCCTTCCGGGTCCGCGAGCCGCAGGGGCTCTCCGACTGGCGGCCGACCGCCGCCGCCTACAACCCGGCCGCCGGTGGGCGGTTCACGATCCGAGTGAGCTACTCGACCCCGGACGATCGCTACGTGCAGCTCGTCCAGAGCAATGCGGCGGCCGACACGCTGATCACCGGCATCATCGACCGGGGTGCGCCGGCTGGGGTCGAGCAGATCGAGGGCGAGAGCTGGACCCGGTACACGGCCCGGGAGGGCAAGGAGAACGCCCTCGTGTTGATCGAGCCGGACGTCACGGTGGTCGTCGTGGGTGACGCGTCGCTGGACACCGCTCGGACGATGATCCGCTCCCTGCAGTAGGTGTTATTTGCGACGATTGTCGGTTATTTGCCCGAATGGTCGTCGCGACCCTTACTGTTGCCCACGGCAACTGCCGGTCGCGCGGCACTCCCGCGCAACCAGGGAAAAGGGTCCTACCGCAATTCCGATCAGAGCCTCCGCACAAAAATTTCTTGGGTCGCGTGTGTGAGAAGTCGGCCCCCCGGGCATCAGATGGTCAACGCCAACCCGACAGGGAGCGAAAACCTCCAGGGAGTAAAGGGAGTAGCCATGACCATCACCGGCATCATCACCGCGCTGATTATCGGTGCCATCGTCGGCGTGCTGGGCCGGCTCGTCGTTCCCGGTAAGCAGGCCATGCCGATCTGGCTGACGATCCTCGTCGGCATCATCGCGGCGTTCCTCGGCACCGCCCTCGCCCGGGCGATCGGCATCCCGACTGCCACGAGCGGCATCGACTGGCGTGAGCTGGCCGTTCAGGTTGTGCTGGCCGCCGTGGGTGTCGCCCTGGTCGCCGGCTTCTACGGTCGGAGCAGCGGTCGTCGTCGCCCGCTGGTTCGCTGACCTCAGCGACTCACCATCTGAATGCGGCTGGGGCCGCTCCCCCTCGGGGGAGCGGCCCCAGCCGCGTTCCGTGCTGTGCCCCCCCGGCGCCGAGTCGGTCATGAATGGAACGAGATCGAGAACCGACCTACTCCAGATTGTGACCTGCCGGAGAATTGCCTGACGTTTGGGTCGGGAGGCGAGTGGTAATCGCGATGAATTGTTTTAGTCGATCAGCTTTCGACGGAGAAATACGACAGCCCCTACCCACATGGCCGCGGCGAAAAACGCCAATGCGGCCAGGTGCCCGACGTCATTGAGGCTGAGTCGATTGAACACCGCGTGACGCACGAGTTCGACGCAGTGGTACAGCGGGTTGAGCTGGCTGGCGGTGTGGGCCCAGGGCGGCAAGGTGTTCAGCGGGAAGAACGTGCCAGCCACCAGGAAGAGCGGCGTGAGCACCGCCGAGATGATGTAGTTGAAGCTGTCGATGTTCGGCACCAGCGCCGACATCCACATCCCGAACAGGCCGAAGCCCAGCCCGGTGACGAACCCGATGGCCGGGACCAGCACGACCGTCGGCGAAGGCCGGAGCCCGAACAACACCGCGACGCCGAGCGGGGCGCAGCCGTAGACCGCCGCCTTCGCACCGATCCACAGCGCCTCCCCGGAGACGAGTTCGTGCACGTCGACCGGGGTGGCGAGCACGGCGTCGTAGGTGTGCTGGAACGTTCGGCGGACGAACGTCTGGAACATCCCGGCGAATGCCGACGTGAACAGCACCGCCGTGCCGACCACCCCGGTGCCCAGGAAGTCGAGGTACCGGTAGCCGCCGACGACCGAGACCAGCGAACCGAAGCCGAAGCCGAACGCGAGCAGGTAGATCGTCGGCTCCACGACCGAGGAGAACGTGGTGGACAGCCAGTAGCGGCGGAAGACCGCGAGGTCGTGCACCAGGACGCCGATCAGGGCCGCCGGTTCGATGAACCGCAACCGCTGCTGGGGTGGTGGGGTGGTCATGCGACGAACTCCCCGGTCAGCGTGACGAAGACATCTTCGAGGTTCGCCGGCCGCGGGGTGCCGGGGCCGAGAGCGGCCGCGACCGACGGCGGCATCTCCTCCGCGCGGAGAACGGAGACGCTCGGCCCGGTGCGGCGCGTCGGCATGCCGGCCGCGGCCGCGATCCGCTCGATCTCGCTGAGTCGGTCGGGCGGCCCGTTGTACTCCACCGCCGACCGCCCGGCGTGGCCGGCGAGCAGGTCCGCCGGTGAGCCCTGCGCGATGACCCGGCCGGCGCTCATCACCGCGACCGCGTCGGCGAGCCGCTCGGCTTCCTCGATGTAGTGCGTCGACATCAGTACGGTCGTGCCGTCCCGGCGGAGCCGGTCGATCAGCCCCCAGAGTTCCTGCCGGACCTGCGGATCCAGCCCGACCGTGGGCTCGTCGAGCAGGACCAGCCGCGGCCGGTGGACCAGGCCACGTGCGATCAGTAACCGCCGCCGCATGCCGCCGGAGAGTTCGTCGACCTTGGTGTCGGCCCGGTCGACGAGCTGCCCGAGGGCGAGCGCGGCGTCGACCGCGACCCGCCGTTCAACCCCGGGCACCCGGTAGAGCCGGGCGAACACCGAGAGGTTCTCCCGGGCGGTCAGTTCGGTGTCGAGGTTGTCGAGCTGCGGGACGACGCCCATCAGCGCGCGGGCGTGTTTGGACTCGGCGGGCACTCGGTAACCGAGGACGCGGATGTCACCGGCGTCGGGCCTGGCCTGGCCGGTGAGCATTCGCATCGTCGTGGATTTTCCAGCACCGTTGGGGCCGAGCAGGCCGAGACAGATCCCGGCAGGCACCGTCAGATCGAGACCGTTCACCGCGGTCACCGCCCCGAATCGTTTGACGACACCGGCCAATTCGATCGCGGGGGGATCGCTCTCGCTCTGGGACACGGCTACACGGTATGCACGAACCCCGACAATTCTCGACGGGATTCCCAGCCGCTGGTCAGACTGCGTCCCGCTGGAACGCGCGGACGCCGAGCGCGGTCGCCGCAGCGGCGAGCCCCAGCGTCACCGCGGTGCCGAGCAGGACCGGGCCGGTGAGGTACCGGCCGGCGAACAGGTCCCGCAGGGCGTCCACCGCGTAGCGGAAGGGGTCGAGTCGGGACAGGACGTCCAGCCACCGCGGGCCGAGCGTCATCGGCAGGAACGCGCCGGACAGCAGGACCAGCGGGACCACGGCCGTCGTCATCAGCGGTGCGAACAGCTCGGTGGCGTCCGGCAGGAGCGCGACCGCGTACGAGGCGGCCGCGGCGCCCACGGCCAGCGGAACGAGCAGCAACAGCCCGAGAAGTACCCCTCCCACCGGAGCGCGCAAGCCCAGGACCAGTCCGACCAGGACGATCAGCGCGGCCTGGACGAGCAGCACCACGACGTCCCGCAGGACACGGCCGAGCAACAGCGCCAACCGGCTGGCCGGCGTGGCGCGCAACCGGTCGAGGACTCCGAACCGCGCGTCGAACACGATCCCGAAGCCCGCCAGACCGGCTGAGAACAGTACGAGCTGGACCAGTAGCCCTGGGACGACGAGTTGCCACGAACCGCCGCCCAGCTCGTCCAGCAGCGGGCCGAAGAACAGCAGGTAGAGCATCGGCTGGAGGACCCCGAACAGCACGCCGATCTTCGTGCGCATGGTCTGTCGCAGGTGGCGCCGGAAGATCAGCCAGGTCGCGGTCATGCCAGCTCCTCCGTGCGGTTGGTGAGGGCCAGGAAGACGTCGTCCAGGGTGGAGTTCGCGCCGGCCTCGCTCTTCAGTGCGGCGGGCGTGCCGTCCGCGACGACACGGCCCGCGTCGATGACGACGACCCGGTCGCAGCAGGCGTCCGCCTCCGCGAGGTAGTGCGTGGTCAGGACGACGGTCGTGCCCTCGTCGCGAACCGCGCGGACGGAGTCCCACAGCGTCGCGCGGCTGCGGGGGTCGAGACCGGTGCTCGGCTCGTCGAGGAAGAGCACCGTCGGCCGGTGGACCAGGCCCAGGGCAACGTCCAGGCGTCGGCGCTGGCCGCCGCTGAGCCGGCCGGTCGGGCGGTCCCCACCGTCGGACGAGCCGAGGTCGAACCGTTCGATCAGCTCGTCGGCCCGGGCCCGAGCGGTGGCGGCGGAGAGGCCGTGCAACCTGCCCTGCAGCTCCAGCTCTTCGCGGATCGTGAAGGTGGGATCCGTGCTCCCGCCCTGGCCGACCGTACCGATCCGGCGTCGGACGCCGGCCGGGTCGGTGACCAGGTCGACCCCGGCGATCGTCGCGGTACCGGACGTGGGGCGCAGCAACGTGGTCAGCATCCGCATCGTGGTCGTCTTGCCGGCGCCGTTGGGCCCGAGCAGCCCGACGATCTCGCCGGCTCCGACGTCCAGGTCGAGGTTCCGGACGGCGGTGACCGGACCCGGATAGTCCTTGCGCAAACCGCGGACGGTCAGCATCGCGTCTCCCTGTCTGGAGGGCGCCCGGCCGACTGCCGGGCGCGCGACCCAGAAAAACAGAGTGACACCAATTTTGCAACCACACCAAAAATGGGCTTGCTATCGTTTGCGTATGGCCGCTGGTGGTTCCTCCCTGCGTGAGCGCAAGAAGGCGCAGACCCGGTTGCTGATCGCCGACATCGCGATGGGGCTCTTCGCCGAGCGTGGCTTCGACCGCGTGACGGTCGCCGAGGTCGCCCGGGCCGCGGACGTCTCGGTCAACACCGTCTTCAACTACTTCCCGACCAAGGAAGACCTGTTCTTCGACCGGCAGGCCGAGGTGGAGGACCTGCTCGCCGCGATCGTGCGGAACCGGCGGCCCGGCGAGAGCGCGGTGGGCGCGCTGCGGCGGGCGATGGTCGAGGGGGTGGCGTCCGACGACTGGACGACCGGCATCTGGGACGGCGCGGTGGACTTCTTCCGGCTGGTTGACGCCGCGCCCTCGCTGCGGTCCCGGGAACGGGAGCTGGGGGAGCGCAGCCTGGCCGCGCTCGCGCGGACGCTCGCGGCCGAGACGGACGCCGGGCCCGACGACCCGTTGCCGCTGGTCGTGGCCGGCCTCGTCGTCGGCAGCCGAGAGGCAGTGGTCGGCGAGGCGCGCCGCCGGCTACTCGACGGTGAGCCGTTCGCCGCCGTCCAGGAGTGGGCCGCGGAGGCGTACCGGCGCGCGTTCGACCTGATCGAGGACGGTGTGCCCGCCGATTACGGGGTGCGGCCGTAGTCCGTGGGGTACGCGTCGATGGCGGGCTGGCGCACCAGGCGGCCACCGTCGTCGACCAGCCCCGGCATCCGGACCAGCACCGTCGTGCCGGTGGCGACGTCACTGGTGATGCCGACCGAGCCGTGCTGGGCGGTGACCAGCGCGTGGACGATCGCCAAGCCCAGTCCGCTGCCGCCGGTGGCACGGGTCCGGCCGGAGTCGGCCCGCCAGAACCGCTCGAACGCGTGCGCGGCCTGGTCGGGCGTCATGCCGGGGCCCTCGTCGGCGACGAGCAGCAGCACCGAGGTGCCGTCCGGCCGGGCGCCGAGCCGGATCGGACGCGGCCCGGGCGTGTGGATCGCCGCGTTCCGCAGCAGGTTGCCGAGCACCTGCAGCATCGCCTCGCGATCGCCGACCAGCACCAGGCCGGTGTTCGCCGTGTCCACGACGAACGGACGGTTGGGGTGTGCGGCGCCGGCGCGGTCGGCGGCCTCGTCGAGCAGCTCGTCGACGTTGACCGGCCCGAGCTGCGGGGCGGCCGAGCCCTGGTCCGTGCGGGCGAGCAGGAGCAGGTCGTCGACGAGTCGGGCCATCCGGTCGCCCTCGGTCTCGATCCGGCGCAGGGCGTCCTGGGTCGCGGCCGGGTCCTCGGCGCCGATGGTCCCGGCGCGGAGCCGCTCCAGCTCGGCGTAGCCGCGCAGCGAGGTCAGCGGCGTTCGGAGTTCGTGCGAGGCGTCGGCGAGGAAGCGGCGCATCCGATTCTCGTTCTCGACGCGCTGGGCGTAGGCGACCTGTGCCTCGGTCAGCATCGTGTTGACCGCCTCGGTGAGCTGACCGACCTCGGTACGCGGGTCACTCGCCGGCACGCGCCGCTCCAGGCCGCTGCCGTGCGACTTGAGGTTCTCCGCGATCTCGTGCGCGGTGCGACTCACGCGTGTCAACGGCTGCAACTCGCGACGGACGCCGTACGTGCCCAGCCCGATCGCCGCCAGGACCGCGGCGCCGCCGACGGCCAGCTCCAGGAAGAGCAGCCGGTTCAGACTGGCATCGGTCTCGCTGGTGGAGAGCCCGGTGAGAAGGATGTAGTCGTCGCTGACGGGCTGGGCCATCGCCCGCATCGATTGACCGTCGGTGGTCTGAAGTGTTCGGGTGTCGTCCGTCGTCTCGGCGACATCGACCAGCTCGGCCACGTCGTCGGCGGAGAGCGAGAGCTGAATGCTCCGCGTCGAGCCGAACGCGCTGGTGGACGTGATGTCCGCGAACACTGGTGAGCCGTCCGGCTGAAGGAGGGAGACGCGGATCGCCGAACCGGGATGGCCCATGGCCGGGCCGGGTCCGTCGTCTCGGAAGTCGAGTGTGCTGTTGCTGGGGATGCCCTTGGCGATCGTCTTGTCCATGGCCATGGCGTAGCCGCGGCTAGCGCTGTGGACCTGGTCGTCCATGCGGTTGTAGAGGTACGCGCGGAGTGCGAGCCAGGTCGCGGCGCCGCCGGCGGTGAGGGCGAAGATCGTCACCGCGACGACGACCGCCACCAGGCGGGTGCGCAGTGACCATCGCGTCATCGCCGGCCTCCGGTCGTCGTCGCGGCGCGGTGCCGCCTCAGGATGTTCGGCGGCGGTGCCGCCTCAGGATGTTCGTCGTGGGTGACCGGCCGGACCGACCAGTCGGGAAGTCATCGAGGCGCCTTCAGCACGTAGCCGGCGCCGCGCACGGTGTGGATCAGCCGCGGCTCGACGTTGTCGATCTTCTTGCGCAGGTAGCCGATGTACAGCTCGACGATGTTCGACTGCCCGCCGAAGTCGTAGCGCCACACCCGCTCGAGGATCTGCGCTTTGCTCACCACGACGCGCTCGTTCCGCATCAGGTATCGCAGCAACTCGAACTCGGTGGCGGTCAGGTGCACCTCCTGGCCGGCCCGATGGACTTCCCGGCTCTCCTCGTCCAACTCGAGGTCGGCGACCTTCAGGGTCGCGGAACGGGTCGGGTCCGGGACCGAGCGACGCATGACGGCGTGCACCCGAGCGAGCAACTCCTCCACCCGGAACGGCTTGACCACGTAGTCGTCGGCGCCGGCGCGCAGTCCGGCGACCACGTCGCCGCTGGCGTCCCGAGCGGTCAGGAAGATCACCGGGACGTCGGCACCGGCCTCCCGGAGCCGGCGGAGGACACCGACGCCGTCCATGCTGCCGGCGTCGCCCAGCATGATGTCGAGGACCACCAAGTCCGGGTCGTGCTCCGCCACGGCGGCGAGGGCACCGGGCGCGGTGTCGGCCACCACGGTGGTGAAACCGTCCAGCCGGAGCGCGGTGGACACCAGGTGCGACACGTTCTCCTCGTCGTCGACGACGAGGACTCGACGCTGTCCGGGACGCTCGCTCATGCTGTCCAGCCTGACACGCGAGTAGCGGAGTGGCAGGCAAGGACATCGTGCCGCGCTCGGCCGGACGCCGTGCCCGACCGGATCGCGTGGAGCGTCTTCGTCGTCATGTCCGCAACGATGACCAGGCACCCTGAGCGACTGCTGTGCCCAATCTGTGGCCGAGCTGTGAGAGTTGCGGTGGACGAACTCGGCAGAGTTCAGTCCGTCGCGCGGGCCGCTTCCAGGCGGGCGCGAGCGCCGTCGAGCCACTCCTGGCAGACGGTGGCGAGCTGTTCGCCGCGCTCCCAGAGCGCGAGTGCCTCTTCGAGAGTGGTGCCGCCCGCCTCCAGGCGTTGCACGACCTCGACGAGCTGTGCGCGGGCGTCCTCGTAGCTCAGCCGTTCCGCCATGGCCGCAAGCGTAGGGCTCGGCGAGAGCGTCGACCAGGCGGCGTACCTCGACCCGAGGGATGGTTTTCCAAATGAAGTGCTTTCATCGTGAATGTGTCATAAAGGCTCGGACATCACCTTCGCGAAGATGTGTGCCGCTGACGATCCGTGGCCGGTGCGGCTGAGGAAGTCGGCGCCGGCCGAGGGAAGGAGTCTTCATGCGTACTCGAACTCGCGCCCTCGCGGGCGGCCTCGCCGCGGTCGCGGTGCTGGGCGCCGGAGGGGTGATGGGCACCGCGGCACCGGCCAGTGCCGCACCCACGGGCGCGGCACTGGCCGACGCCGCACCTCAGCTCGACCGCGAGCCCGCTGCCCGGAACCGAGTCGTGCGGACCGAGGTGACGTTCGACCGCTCGGTGGTCGCCCAGCTCATCCGGCTCGGTGTGCGGGTGCGGGCGGTCGACGCCGAGCAGCGCGGTCGCGGCGACGATCTGCGGATCACGTTCCGCGTCGCGCGCAGTTCGCGGCCGGACGTGCTCGAGCACCGGGGTGGTGTGCTGCTCGACACCGCGCGTCGGCCCGACCTGTTCCTGTCCCGGCCGGCGGTGGACCTGCGGCGGGACACGGTCAGCTTCAGCGTGGGCCGGGACCGCGTGACGCTGCTCAGCATCGACGACCGGAACCGGGGCCGGGACGGTGACCGGGATCGGGACGGTGACCGGGACCGCGATGGTGACCGGGACGGTGACCGGGGCCGGAACGGTGACCGCGATGGGGCCCGGCAAGGCGGTACCGGCGGTGCCGTGCCTGCGGCCGACGACCGTGACGTCGTCCTCCGGCTGACCCGCGACGGCGAGCAACTGCTCGACCGCGCGCTCGGCACCCGCTGGTTCTGGACCGGCCAGCCGGTCGCGCGCGTGGACTTCCACGAGCGCTGACCGTCCGGCGAACACGCGCGCCATGACCGGTCGCGCGGCCTCGGACAGCCGGGGCCGCGCGGCCGTCGGCGGCTCAGTGCTCCTTGACCACCGCGGGCAGTTCGCCGGACGCCAGTCGCAGCCGGAGCTCGTCGCCGGGTGCGGCGTCCGCGGCGTCGCGCAACACCGCGCCGTCGGCCCGCTGGACCACCGCGTAACCGCGGTCGAGCGTCGCCTGCGGGGAGAGTGCTCGGATGCGAGCCCGTACCTGGCTCAGCTCCGCCCCAGCCGCGTCGAGCCGGTGCCCGAGCGTGCGCCTGGTCCGCTCCCGCAGCTCGTCGATCTCCGCCTCGCGCTGGTCGACCAGCACGGTCGGCTGCGCGAACGCCGGCCGCGACCGGATGCCGTCGAGCCATTGCTGCCCGCTGTCCAGCCGGGAGACCACGCAGCGCAGCAGCCGCTGCCGGGCGGCGTCGATGCGCTGTCGCTCCTCGGTCAGGTCGGGCACCACCCGCTTCGCGGCGTCGGTCGGCGTCGAGCAGCGGACATCCGCAACGAAGTCGACGAGCGGCGTGTCGGGCTCGTGGCCGATCGCGCTGACCACGGGCGTCCGGCAGGCGAAGACGGCCCGGCACAGCGTCTCGTCGCTGAACGGGAGCAGGTCCTCCACCGATCCGCCGCCGCGTGCGAGCACGATGACGTCCACCTCCGGGTCGGCGTCCAGCTCGCGCAGAGCGTCGAGGATCTGCGGAACGGCCTGGGTGCCCTGTACGGCGACCGGACGCACTGCGAACCGCACCGCAGGCCAGCGACGTCGTGCGTTCTCCAGGACGTCGCGTTCGGCCGCGCTCGCACGGCCGGTGATCAGCCCGACCGTTCCCGGCAGGAACGGCAGCGGACGCTTGCGCTCGGTGGCGAAGAGCCCCTCGGCGGCCAACAACTCCTTGAGGCGCGCCAGCCGGGCGAGCAGCTCGCCGATGCCCACCGCTCGTAGCTCGGTGGCGCGCAGGGAGAGCGACCCCCGCTGCAGGTAGTAGTCGGGCTTCGCGTGGACGAGGACCCGGGCGCCCTCCGTCAGCGGCGGTTGGACGGCGTCGTACACCACGCGCGCGCATGTGACGGGGACGCTGATGTCCGCCGCAGGGTCACGCAGAGTGAGGAAGACCGTGGGTGCGCCGGGACGTCGGGAGACCTGGGCGATCTGACCTTCGACCCAGACGTCGCCGAGCCGGGCGACCCACTGCCCGATCTTCATGCTGACGACGCGCACCGGCCACGGCGCCTCGGCGGAGCTCTGCGGCGTGCGCGGTGCGGTCGTGCTCCGAGGGGTGATGGCTTCGGTCACGCCGCGAGCCTACGGGGCTACCGCCCTCCACCGTCCGCCTCAAACGCCCATGTCCACCCGGATAGGGCGACATCATCCGAACGGTTAAGTGTGATTAGTCCTCAAAGGCGGAACATTGCCGAAATGCCCTTAGTGCTGGAGAAAACCACGCAAAAACTCCCTGAAAGTACTTTTTGTCTGATTAGCTCCGTTCTGCCGCAACAACCAAGGGAGGCACTGACATGACAACCACGATCCGCCGGACCGCGGTCATGCTGGCCGGACTGACGCTGGCCTCGGGCGCCGTGCTCGGCATGGCGAACCCGGCCGCAGCCGGCACCACGCAGGGCGCGACGCAGCAGAACCAGGCGGTTCGCGACGCCAATCACGGTCACGGTGGTCACGGAAACCGCTGGGGTGGTTGGGACGACAACCGCTGGGAGTTCCGCGGTCTTTACAACAGCCGGTGGGGCTGCGAGCGCGCCGGCCGGTGGCAGACCCGCTGGGACCGCGGCGACGACTACGTCTGCGTGCGCAGCAACGAGTGGCGCCGTGGCTGGGACCGGCACAACCGCTGGGGCAACTGGGGCCACGACTGGGACCGTTGGGGTCACCGGTACGGCGTCTGGGCGCTCTACGTCGAGGACTGATTCTGCGTCACCGCAGCGTCGATGAAGTAGGCGACCGATCCCGCCCGGGTGGCGGCCCGACCGGGTTCGGCGCCAGCGTCGCCCCGGCCACCTCACGAGGTGGTCGGGGCGCTCTGCTGTCGCACTGTTTATTGCTGCCTACCATGGGGTCATGACTTCGACCGCCAAGCGCGTCCTGCTCGCCAAGCCCCGGGGCTATTGCGCCGGTGTCGACCGGGCGGTGGTCACGGTGGAGAAAGCGCTCGAGCTGTACGGTGCGCCCGTTTATGTGCGCAAGCAGATCGTGCACAACCGGCACGTGGTCGCCGAGTTGGAGAAGCGCGGCGCTGTTTTCGTCGAAGAGACCGAAGAGGTGCCGGAAGGCGCCACGGTGATCTTCTCCGCACACGGCGTCGCGCCGGTGGTCCACCAGGAGGCCGCGGCGCGCAACCTGAAGTCGATCGACGCCACCTGCCCGCTGGTGACCAAGGTGCACCACGAGGCGCGTCGATTCGCCGCAGAGGACTACGACATCCTGCTGATCGGCCACGAGGGACACGAAGAGGTCATCGGCACCAGCGGTGAGGCGCCCGACCACGTCCACCTCGTCGACGGGCCGGAGGACGTGGCGAGCGTCACTGTGCGTGACGAGTCGAAGGTCGTGTGGCTCTCCCAGACGACGCTGTCGGTGGACGAGACGATGACCACCGTCGATCGCCTGAAGACCCGGTTCCCGCTGCTGGAGTCTCCCCCGAGCGACGACATCTGCTACGCCACCTCCAACCGGCAGCAGGCCGTCAAGGACATCGCGGCGCAGTGCGAACTCGTGCTGGTCGTCGGGTCGACGAACTCGTCGAACTCGGTCCGCCTGGTCGAGGTGGCCAAGCAGGCCGGCGCGAACGACGCCCGGCTGGTCGACTTCGCGCACCAGATCGACGAAGCGTGGCTGGAGGGCGTCACCACGGTCGGGCTGACCTCCGGCGCGTCGGTGCCCGAGGAGCTCGTCGACCAGGTGCTCGGGTGGCTCGCCGAGCGCGGCTACGGTGAGGTCGAGGAGATCCTGTCGGCGCAGGAGCGGCTGGCGTTCTCGCTCCCGCAGGAACTGCGCCGCGACCTCAAGGCGGCCGGCCTCCCCACGGCGTAGCCGTCTCCGAGCGGCGCTCGGTCGGCTGGGCCGGAACGGCTCAGACGCATCGATCCGTGGCCGATTGTGGAGTGACCGCACTCTCGCGCCTCGGAAGGCCGCTCGCATGTCACTGCGTTCCTTCTTCGCGGATCGTTCGGTCGGTCAGAAGCTGACGGCGTTCGGTGCCCTCGCAGTGGTGGGCGCGATCGGCGTCGGGATCGCCGGTGTGCACGGCCTCTCGGTGGCGCACGACTCGGCCGAGCGGGTGCTGGCCGCCAACGCGCTCACCCGGGCCACGCTCCAGGCGGACATGGACCACGACGCGATCCGCGGTGACGTCCTGCTCGCGCTGGTCGACCCGCAGGCGAACCTGGCCGACGTCCGTACCGAGTTCGCCGACCACGCGGCGGAGCTCCGCAGCCTGGTGGAGCAGGTACGGGACGCGAACGTGTCCGCGGCCGTCACCGCCGCCGCCGAACGGTCGCTGACCGCGATCGACACGTACACCGAGCGCGCCGAGGCCGTGCTGGCCGCGGCGAGCACCAGCCGAGCCGGAGCCCAGGCCCTGCTTCCCGCGTTCACCACCGCCTTCACCGAGGTCGAGCAGGCGCTCCCGGAGGTCGCCGACGGCGTCGAGGCGCAGGCGGACCGGGACGCCGAGCGCGTGGACGACGCCCGGCGATCCGCGCTGATCGCGATCACGGTGACCGGAATCCTCCTCACCCTCACCGTGCTCGCGGTCGCGGCGACGTTGATCCGCTCAGTCGTCGGACGGCTACGAGCGATCGAGCACGTCGTCGTCGGCATGGCCGGTGGTGATCTCACCCGGCGGGCCGCGCTTACCGGACGCGACGAGTTCGGCCGGCTCGGCGCCGAACTCGACCGAGCCGTCGGCAACGTCGCGAGTATCGCCGCGTCGATCGCCACCTCCGCGGATCGGTTGTCCACCTCGTCGTCGGACCTGGTCGGTTCCGGGGAGCAGATCAGCGCGTCCGCCTCCGCGGCGGCGTCCGCCGCCGGATCGGTCGCGGGCCGCGCGGAGGAGGTGTCCGCGCACGTGCAGGCGGTCTCCGCCGGCTCCGAGCAGATGGGTGTCTCGATCCAGGAGATCGCGCAGAACGCGGCCCGCGCCGCGGACGTGGCCTCGTCGGCGGTCCGGGGCGCGGCCGGCGCACGGGACACCGTCGAACGGCTGGGCTCGTCCTCCGCTCAGGTCGGCGAAGTCGTCCGGGTGATCACGTCGATCGCGGAGCAGACGAACCTGCTGGCGCTGAACGCCACGATCGAAGCGGCCAGAGCCGGTGACCTGGGCAAGGGCTTCGCAGTGGTGGCCGGCGAGGTCAAGGACCTCGCCCAGGAGACCGCCCGGGCCACCGACGACATCGCGCAGCGGGTCGCGGCGATCCAGACCGACACCGAGGGCGCGGTGGCCGCGATCGCGGAGATCGCCGAGGTCATCGGTCAGATCAACGAGTTCCAGACGACGATCGCCGCCGCGGTCGAAGAGCAGAGCGCGACCGTGACCGAGATGAACCGGAGCGTCGCCGAGGCGGCGACCGGCACGATGAGCATCGCGGACACGATCCGCGGCGTGGCCGACACCGCGGGCGCGATCAGCGGCCAGGCGGACGGCTCGCGCTCGTCCGCCGGTGAGCTCGCCGGGATGGCGGCCGAGCTCGAGCGTCTGGTCGCGGGCTTCCGTAGGTAGTGGTCGAGTGGTAGTGGTCGAGGCGCCGGTCAGTCGACCAGCTCGGGGGCCTGGAGTGCGCGCGGGACCGCCTCGACCTGCCGCGGCGGTGTGATGTCGCTCGTGGCCACCTGGAGATCGGTGAACCGCCGCGCGCTCACCAGAACTCGGGCCTCCAGCGACCCGACCGTGTCGTTGTACCGGGCGACCGCCGCGGAGAGCGCGGTCCCCAGCTTGTCCACGTGGCCGCCCATCGTGGACAACCGCTGGTAGAGGTCCCGGCCCAGCGCGTGCACCGCGGCCGCGTTCTCGGCCAGTGCCTCCTGGCGCCACGTGTACGCGATCGTCCGCAACAGCGCGATCAGCGTCGACGGCGTCGCCACGACGATGTTCCGGCTGAACGCGTGCTCCAGCAGGTTGGGTTCCCGCTGGAGGGCGGCGTCGAGGAACGTGTCGGCGGGGACGAACAACACGACGAACTCCGGCGTCGGCTCGAACCGTTGCCAGTACGCCTTCGCCGCCAATTGGTCGACGTGCGTCCGGAGGTGCCGGGCGTGCGCTTGCATCCGGGCGGAGCGGTCCCGCTCGTCCCGGGCCTCCATCGCCTCCAGATAGGCGGCGAACGGCACCTTCGCGTCCACGACGACGCTCTTGCCGCCGGCGAGCGTCACGACCAGGTCGGGGCGGAGCACGCCGTCTTCCGTGCTGGAGACGGCCTGCTCGACGAAGTCGCAGTGCTCGACCATCCCGGCCACCTCGACGATCCGCCTGAGCTGGTGCTCGCCCCAGCGTCCGCGGACCTGCGGTGCCTTCAGCGCCGAGACGAGTTGGCCGGTCTCGACCCGCAGCTTGTCGGAGGTCTGCTGCATCGCGTTGACCTGTTCGCGCAGCGCCGCGTGGGCGACCGCGCGGTCGCGCTCCAGCTCCACCACGGTGTGCTCGACGTTCGCGATGCTCTCCCGGATCGGATTCACCAACTGCGAGAAGGCGACGTTGTTCCGCTCGATCGCCTCGGTGGACACCGCCCGCAGCGCCTGCTCCAGCCGCTCCTCGCCCGCCCGCGATGCCTCCACTGTGGCGCGTAGTCCGGCGACCTCCGCCGCGTTCCGCGCCATGGCGGCGAACCAACCCGCGGCGGCGCCGGCAGCGAGGCACACCAGCGCGACGACGATCAAGCCGAGAAGCGTGGCGGTGGACATGAGCGCATCGTGACTCATCGGCCCCGTGGTTCCGCGTTCGGCACGCCATTCCCAGCGACAGATTCTCGCTCAAACGTCCGATAAATGCTGTTAAGAATCCTTCGTCCGTCAGAGAGAGACGGGGGCAGTGCAGCCGACGGTTGTCGGGGGACACCCACGGCTGATCGATCACCGGACGCGGGGGAGGCGTCGTGACCGAACAACCAGTGACGGACGAAACGCTGGCCGATGTCATACGACAGCGGCTCGGCGAGTGCAGCCCGGCGGAACGAAAAGTCGCCCGGGTGCTGCTGGCGGACTACCCGGCCGCCGGCTTCGAGACGGTGGCCCGGCTGGCCACCCGAGCGGGGGTGAGTGGGCCGACCGTCGTGCGCTTCGCCACCCGGCTGGGCTTCCAAGGGTTTCCGGACTTCCAGCGCGGACTGCGCACCGAGACGACCGTCGTCGACCGGATACCCACCAACCGGCACACGCCGCTGCTCGAGTCGGTGAACGCGGCCGCCAGGGCGATGGTGCGCTCGGTGGTCGGACTGCCGCCGTACGACGTCGCGGAGGCGGTCGAGTTGCTGGCCGACCGCCGTCGTCAGGTGTACGTCGTCGGGGGGTCGCTGCTGGCGGGGTACCTCCACCAGCTGCTGGCGACGGTGCGGCCGGGTGTCCATCTGGTGGGGAGCCCACCGGTGACCACGCTGACCGACTTGACCGGCCGGGACGTGTTGGTCGTGTTCGACCTGCCGCCCTACGAGCCGGCCGTGACGGCGCTGGCCCGCTACGGCGCCCGGCAGCACGCCAAGGTCGTCCTGTTCACCGCCGCCGGGCTGTCACCGGCCGCCGCGCACGCCGAGGTGGTGCTTCCCAGCGACGCGTCGCCGCGGGCCCTGACGCCCGCGGTCGCGCTGGTGGAGGCCATCGCCGGCGGCGTTCTCGACCGGCTCGGCCCCGAGGGCGCGTACCGGATGGAGCAGGCGGAGGCCCTCGCCACGGAGCTGGACGCGCCGTGACCCGACCCGCTGAGCGAGCCGGGTCGCTCAGCGGGTGGCGAGCTCCTGCAGCGCCGCGTATCGGCCTTCCGCGGCGAGCAGGTCCGTCGGCGGGCCGTCCTCGACGATCCGTCCGCCGTCCAGCACCAGCACCCGGTCGGCGATCTCCACGGTCGAGAGCCGATGGGCGATGATCACGGCGGTCCGGTCGGCCAGCAGCGTCCGCAGGGCCTGCTGCACCGCGCGTTCGCTCGGGATGTCCAGTGAGGATGTGGCCTCGTCCAGGATCAGCACGTCCGGGTCGGCGAGCACCGCCCGGGCGAACGCGACCAGCTGCCGCTGCCCCGCGGACAGCCGCGTGCCCCGTTGCCCGACCGGCGTATCGAAGCCAGCCGGGAGCGCGCGGATCATGCGCTCCGCCCCGACCTCCGCCGCCGCGGCCTCCACCTCCGCGCGGCTCGCGTCCGGGCGTCCGAATTGGATGTTGTCGGCGACCGACCCGCGGAACAGGAAGTTCTCCTGGGTCACCGTGACGATCGCCGCGCGGAGCGCGTCCTCGTCCACCTCTCGCAGGTCGACGCCGTCCAACCGGACCGACCCGGCGAGCGGGTCGTAGAACCGGCCGAGCAGCCTGGCGATCGTGGACTTGCCCGCGCCGGTCGCCCCCAGCATCGCGACGGTCTGCCCGGCGGGGATCGTCAGGTCCAGACCCGGCAACACGAGTCGGTCCCCGCGGTAGCCGAACCGGACGTCCCGCAGCTCCAGCTCGCGGCCCCGGCCGTTCCGCGCAGGCAGCGGTACCGGATCGGCGGGCGGGGTGAGCTCGGACTGCTCCTCGAGCACACCGGAGATCTTCTCCAGGGCGGCGGTCGCGGCCTGCAGGCTGTTGTAGAAGACCGACAGTTGCTCCATCGGATCGAAGAACCGGCGGACGTAAAGCAGGATCGCGGCCAGCACGCCGACCTGCAGGCTCCCGTTCACCGCCAGCCAGCCGCCGACGCCCAGCACCAGCGCGGTCGTCGCGGCGGACACCCCGTATACGCTCGGGACGAAGACCGCCAGCAGCCGCAGCACCTTGCGGTCGGCGTCGGCCAGGGCGCCGGCGAGGCCGCCGAACAGGACGTCGTTCCGCGGCTCCCGACGGTACGCCTGCACTGCTCGCATGCCGCCGAGCGTCTCGACGATGTGGACGATGACCAGCGCGACGCTCTCCCTGGTGCGCCGGTACGCCGGGCCCGAGCGGCGGCGGAACCAGCCGATGACCAGCGCCAGGAACGGGAAGGCGACCAGCGTCAGCAGGCCCATCCGCCAGTCCAGGACCATCAGGATGGCGCCGATCGCCAGCACGTTCAGGACCTGCATGACCAGGTCGTCGAGGCTGCCGTCGAGCAGGTCGGTCAGCGCGTCGACGTCCGAGGTCAGCCGGGAGATCACCCGGCCGGACGTGTAGCGCTCGTGGAACGCCGGGGATAGCCGCTGCAGGTGCGCGAACGCACGTCGCCGCAGGTCGTAGAGGATGCCGTGGGTGATCCGCGCGCTGAACTCCAGGTAGATGCGCCGGGCGACGTACTCGATCAGGGTGGCGGCCAGCAGCGCGCCCGCGACCGCGAGGATCACGCTGCCGTCGCCGTCGTCCACCAGCGGTGGCAGGCCGGCGTCGATGCCGACGCTGATCAGGTACGGGGCGGCCAGACCGCTGATGTTCTGCACGATCAGCAGGAGCGAGGCGATCGCGAGCCGACCCCGGTACGGCCGGAGCAGGCTGCCGAGCAGCGCCCGGCTCCGCCGCCGCAACCGGACACCGGCCTCGTCCGGCACCTCGTCCACCTGCTCGGCAGCGACGCCGTGCCAGGCGTCGGTGCTACTCACTGAGACACTCCCTGTAGTCCGGTGTCGAGAAGATCGCGGTACGTGGGCTCCGTGGCGAGCAGTTCCTCGTGCGTCCCGACCGCCACGACCGTGCCGTCGTCGACCAGGGCGACCCGGTCGGCAAGCGCGACCGTCGACGGTCGGTGGACGACGAGCAGCGCGGTCGTACCGGCGAGCACCGTGCGCAGCGCCTGCTCGACCAGAGCCTCGGTCTGGACGTCCAGCGCCGAGAGCGGGTCGTCCAGGACCAACACGCGCGGCCGGCCGACCACCGCCCGCGCCAGGGCCAGCCGCTGCCGCTGCCCGCCGGAGAGCGACAGTCCCTTCTCCCCGATCCGGGTGTCCAGGCCCCACGGCAGATCGTGGACGAACTCCGCCTGAGCGATCCGGAGAGCGTCGGCCACCTCCTCGTCGGTGGCGCCCGGCCGGCCGAGCGTGACGTTCTCCCGGACGCTGGCCGAGAACAGCGTCGGGTCTTCGAACGCGGCGCTGACATGGGTGCGCAGCGACTCCAGCGTCACGTCCCGGATGTCGACGCCGTCCAGGGTGATCCGTCCCTCGGTGACGTCGTAGAGGCGGTTGACCAGCAGCGTCAACGTGGACTTGCCGGAGCCGCTGGCGCCGACCAACGCGAGCGTCTCACCTTGCCGGACCTCCAGGTCGACGTCGTGCAGCACGGGGGAGTCCTCGGCCGGGTACCGGAAGCCGACGCCCTCGAACCGGAGGCGCCCCACCGGACTCTCGATGGTGCGGGCACCCGGCCGGTCGACGACGGTCACCTCGGCGTCCAAGATCTCGTAGACGCGCTGCGCCGCGGTCGCCGCCTGCTGGGCTTCGCCGAGCAGCCAGCCCAGCGAGTCCAGCGGCCAGATCGCGAACGTGAGCAGGCCGATGAACGCGACCAGTTCGCCGATCGTCATCGAGCCGCCGGCCACCGCGTACGCGCCCCCGAGGAGCACGGCGGCCATCAGGATCCCGGGGACCGCCTCGATCGCGGGCCAGGACCAGGCGATCACCCGGCCCTGGGCGAGACCGGTGGTCCGGACCGTGCGGGCGGCGTCCTCGAAACGCTGGTTCAGGAAGCGGTGCCGCCCGAACGCCCGGACCGTGCGGAACCCGAGAACGGACTCCTCGACCAGGCTGGTGAGGTCGCCGACGTCGTCCTGGAGCTGGCGGGACAGCGGGATGTAGGCGCGGCTGAGCCCGTAGGTCAGCGCCATCACCGGGAGCATGCCCGCGGTCACCAGCAGCCCCAGCTGCCAGTGGATCGTCATCAGGATTGTCGAGACGCCGAGGAAGGTGCCTGCCTGCAGCACGATGAAGACCGAGCCGAACGCCAGGAAGCTGCCGACCGCCCGCAGGTCGGACGTCGCACGGGAGAGCAACTGGCCGCTCTGCCAGCGTTCGTGGAACGCCAGCGGGAGCCGCTGCAGGTGCGCGTAGAGCGCGGTGCGCAACGCCGTCTCGACGCCGATCGAGCCGGTCGCGTGCGCCCGGCGGCCGGCGTAATCGCTGACCATCACCCCGACGCTGGCGAGCAGCGCCAGCCCGGCGAGGAGCACCAGGCCGTCGGTGGTGCCGTGCCCGACCGGTCCGTCGATCAGACGCTGGGTGAGCAGCGGTGCGACGATCATGAAGGCCTGGCCCAGGGCGGCGCAGGCGAGCATGGTGAGCAGGCTCCGGGCATGCGGACGGGCGAACGTCCGGAGTCGGAACAGCGTTTTCAGGGGCTTAGCGGCCGGCCGAGCCACCCCCACGTCGGCGCGCATTCCCCGACGATAGGCGGGGGGTCACCGAGTAACGGAATGGTTTTCGGGCGCCCAACGGCGCCCGCCGACCCCCACTACACGTTGAAGCGGAACTCCACCACGTCGCCGTCGTGCATGACGTAGTCCTTGCCCTCCATGCGCACCCGGCCCCGCGACCGCGCCTCCTGCATCGACCCCGCGTCCACCAGGTCGTCGAACGAGACCACCTCGGCCTTGATGAAGCCCCGCTGGAAGTCCGAGTGGATCACGCCCGCCGCTTCCGGCGCCGTCGCTCCGATCGGGATCGTCCAGGCGCGGGCCTCCTTCGGGCCGGCCGTGAGGTACGTCTGCAGGCCGAGCGTGCGGAAGCCGACCCGGATCAGCTGGTTGAGGCCCGGCTCGTTCTGCCCGACCGACTCCAGCAGCTCGCGCGCCTCGTCCTCGGGGAGGTCGATCAGCTCGGACTCGATCTTGGCATCCAGGAACACCGCCTCGGCGGGCGCCACCAGGGCCCGCAGCTCGTCCAGGAACGCCTCGTTGCCCAGCTCGTCCTCGTCGACGTTGAAGACGTAGAGGAACGGCTTGGTGGTCAGCAGGCTGAGCTCGCGGAGCAGGGCCACGTCGATGCCGGCGCCGGACGCACCCGCGTAGAGGGTCGTTCCCTCGTTCAGCAGGGAAGAGGCCGCGCGCGCGGCCTCCAGGACCGCAACCCGGTCCTTCTTCATCCGGGCTTCCTTCTCCAGCCGCGGGATCGCCTTCTCCAGCGTCTGCAGGTCGGCCAGGATCAGCTCGGTGTTGATCGTCTCCATGTCGTCGGCGGGGCTCACCTTGCCGTCGACGTGGACGACGTTCGGATCGCTGAACGCGCGGATGACCTGGCAGATCGCGCTGGCCTCGCGGATGTTGGCGAGGAACGCGTTGCCCCGGCCCTGACCCGTGCTGGCGCCACGGACCAGGCCGGCGATGTCGACGAAGCTCACCGCGGCCGGGACGATCTTCTGCGAGTCGAAGATCTTCGCCAGCGCGCCGAGGCGCTCGTCGGGCACGCCGACCACGCCGACGTTCGGCTCGATCGTCGCGAACGGGTAGTTCGCCGCGAGGACGTCGTTCTTGGTCAGGGCGTTGAAGAGGGTCGACTTGCCGACGTTCGGCAGACCGACGATACCCAGCGTAAGGCTCACGTCGACCAAGGTTACGCGGCGGCGCCGGGACCCACGCCACGCGGATGGCCCGAGACCGCGACCGGCGTCGCCAGCTCCACCTCACCGCGGGCCACGGTCTCGACCCGGAAGCGGGTCGCCAGCCACCGCACCAGCAGTCCGAACCCGATCACCACCACGATGTCGGCCACCGCCAGCTCCCAGCCGGAGTCGGCCGCCGTCTCGTCGGCGGCCAGGCCACCCACCGCGCTCACGGTGAGGGTGAACGCCAGCAGGTTGTTGACCACGTGCAGCGCGATGCCGGCCTCCAGGCCGCCGGTCCGGATCGCCAGCCAGCCGGTGACCACACCGAAGACCACCAGGTCGGCGAAGCCCCAGGGGGTTCCGACGCCGTGCAGCAGGGCGAAGACCAGCGTCTGGACGCCGACCGCGACCCACCGCCACTGGACGAACGCCCCGACCGACTGCAGCAGCCAGCCCCGGCACAGGTACTCCTCGGCGGCGGCCTGCAGCGGCACCAGCGCGAGCACCACGAGCAGCGCCGGGCCGAACGTCGCCCAGCCCACCCACCGGTACTCCTCGGCGCCCTCGACGCCGCTCAGCGCGGACAGACCGAGCGCCAGCCCGAGCGAGAGCAGCGTCGCGGGCACCGCCAGCAGGGCGCAGCCCAGCAGCCAGCGCCAGCGCATCCGGCCACGCACCGAGGAGAGCGTTCCCGGTCGGCGGCCCTGCGTCCACCAGGCGGCGAGAAGGACGAGCGGCAGGAGGAGCACGATCGAGCCGAGCAGTAACGCGAACTCGGCGAGCGGCCCGACGTCCGGCGGATCCTCCCGGCCGGCGAGCGCGAACGGAACGACGACCGCGAGTGCGCCGAAGAGCACGATCAGCGCGTAGGCGACCGGGACCAGCACGAACCCGAGAAGCGTCTTCCACCACCGGTTCGTCGCCGTGCGCGCGAGGCGGTCGTAAGGCGTCCGCGGAAGAGGGGGTGTCAGCATGCGTCCAGCGTCCGGTCGGCGCGGTGGAATCTCGTCGGCTGCGAGCAGGATCCCCGTCTCTACCCAGCGATAGAGTCGGCCGGAACCCCTATCGTCGGTGCCGATGAAGACCTGGTTGCTCCCGATCCTGTTGGCCACCGCGCAGTTCGCCTGGTGGCCGGGGAGCGTGTTCCCGGGCGATCCGGCCGTCGCCGGTCCGGTGGCGACGACCGTCGGGGTGCTGGCGACGCTCGGTGCCGCCGGGGCGCTCGGTCTGCGGCGCCGCCGCCCGGTGACCGCGCTCGCCGGGGTCGTCGGCGGGATCACGGTGGCGGTGATCGCGACGCCCACCGACGCGCCGATGCTCATCGCGATCGCCGACCTGATCGCGCTCTACTCGGTCGCCGTGAGGGCGCCGCGCTTCACGTCGGCGGCGCTGGGGTTGCTGGCCGGCTGGCAGGTGGGGATCGGCTTCGCCGAGTACGGCGTCGGCGGCGAGTGGGCGGTCGAGTCCGGGCTCACCGTGGTCGGGTACGTGGTGGCTGCCGGTCTCGGGCTGGCCCGCCGGCAGTGGCTGGCCGGGCGGCAGGCCGCGGCCGACGCGCTGCGCCAGGCCGAGACCGCCCGCCGGGAGGCCGGTGACGGTGAGCGCCGCCGCCTCTCCGCCGAGCTGCACGACGTCAGCGCGCATCACCTGACGTCGATCGTCGTCACGGTGAACGCGGCACGGCGGCTGGCGAGCAGCCGGCCCGAGCTGCTCGCCGAGAGCCTCGCGACGGCCGCGGACACCGGCCGCGACGCGTTGACCGATCTGCGCGGACTGCTCGCCGAGGCGGGCCCGGTGCCGGCCGACGGACGGCTGACCGACCGCCTGGCCGAGCTCACCGACGCGTTCACCCAGCTCGGGCAGCGCGTGACGGTGGAAGCTCCGGACCTCGACGGTCTGCCTCCGGCGGTCGCCGAGGCGGCGTACGCGATCGTTCGCGAGGCCCTGACCAACACGATGCGCTACGCGCCCGGTGCCGCGGTCAGCGTCCGGCTGACCCTTACTTCTTCTCCGGGGGACGCTCCGCAGCTGGGCATCGTGGTCGAGAACGGCGCCGCCGGGGCGGCGGGTGCCGCGGGGGTGGCCGGCGGGATCGGGTCCGGCCGTGGGCTGATCGGCCTGCGGCGGCGGGCCACCGCGCTCGGCGGCAGCCTGACCGCCGGGGCGGGCGCGGACGGCGGCTGGCGGGTCGCCGCGACGCTGCCGACCGCGGGAGGAGCTGGTCCGGCCGGTGCACGCTGGTGGAGCGCACACCGCACTCCGCTGGTCGACGTCTCCGTCGTCGTTCTGCTGCTGGCGCTCACCCTCGGCGCGCTCGTCATGCCCGACGAAGAGTCCTGGGCGGCCGACCCCGCCGCCCTGTGGACCTGGCCGGCCCTCCTGCTGGTCGTCCACGCGCTACCTCTGCTCTGGCGCCGTCACGCACCCTGGCTGACCTGGGCCGCCGTGTTCGCGACGTGCGGACTCTGGCCGCTGTGGGTGACCGGCGGCGGGGTGCCCGACAAGCTCGCGGCCGCGATGGTGTTCGCGCTCTGCGCCGAGGTCGTTGCGATCTACGCGGTGGCCGCCCACGCCCGGCACCGATGGCCGAGCCTGCTCGTGGTCCCGGCGAGCTGCGCGGTGCTGACCGTGGCGGCGATGGCCGGGATCGCGGCCGACGACGGCTGGACGGTGGACGGGGAGCGCGCCGATCCGGCCGCCGTGCTCGTGGTCACCGTGCTCCTCGGCGGATTGCTGGCGCTGCCGGTCGCCCTGGTCTGGGCGGTGGGCTTCGCGGTCCGGTTGCGGCGCGACGGCGTGGTGCGCCGCGAGCACTCGGCGGTCACCGCAGCGGTCGCCGCCGCCGAGAGCGAGGCGAGGGCCGAGCGGGCCCGGCTGGTCGCCGGTTTGCGACGTCAGGTGCTGCAGCACACCGAGCGGGTGGTGGCCGCCGCCGAGGAAGGGGATCCGGACGAGGTGCTGGCCGCTGCCCGGGCCGCGCTGGGCGCGATGCGGACGCTGCTGACCACGCTCGATCCGCCGGGCGGCGTCGGCCAGGCGGTCCGGGTCCCGATCGGGCAGGCGTCGGCGGGAGCCTCCACGGCGGTGCCGGCGTGATCCGGGTTCTGGTGGTGGAGGACCAGCCGGTCCTTCGGGCGGGCTTCGTCGCGATCCTGGAGGCGGAGCCGGACCTGAGCGTCGTCGGGCAGGCGGGGGACGGGGCGACCGCGGTCGAACTCGCCGCGTCGCTCGCGCCGGACGTCGTCGTGGTGGACATCCGGATGCCCGGCATGGACGGCCTCACCGCGACCCGGCTGCTGACCGCCCGTCCGGACGCGCCCGCGGTCGTCGTCCTCACCACGTTCGACCTGGACGCCTACGTCTACGAGGCACTCCGGGCCGGTGCCGCCGGGTACCTGCTCAAAGACGCCGAGCCCGAGGAGCTGCTGGCGGCGGTCCGGCTGGTCGCCGGTGGGGAGGCGATGCTCGCGCCGACCGTGACCCGGCGACTGATCGCCACGTTCGCGGACGGTGGTCCGCCGCCCGGCCCGGAGGCCGAGGCGACGCTGGCCGGGTTGACGAGCCGCGAACGAGAGGTGTTCGTGCTGCTGGCGTCCGGGTTGTCGAACGCGGAACTGGCCGAGCAGCTCGGGGTGGGCGTCGGCACCGTCAAGACGCACGTCAATGCGGTACTGACGAAGCTCGGTGTCCGTGACCGGGTGCGCGCGACGATCCTCGCCTACGACCTCGGGGTGGTACGCGCGAAGGGCCGACCCGGCTGACGGGCCGGGGTCAGCGACCGGCGGGCGGGTCGTAGCGGCGCAGCCGGCGCTTCACGGCGGCGACGTACCGGCGGCGGCGGCGCTGCTTCGCCCAGTCGACAGCGCGCGTGAGAATCGGGGGAAGGTCGAGGTCGACCGGGCCGGCGTGGTCGCCGGGTCGGACGCCGAGAGCGGCGGTAGATGCGTTCGCCAGCGTCATGGTCGATCCCACCCCCCGGAGGAATGCAGGATTTGGGTCCTGCCTGAGTGTTCCGGCAACTCTTATTGTGCCGCCCCTGACAGCTGAATGCTGTCAGCCATCTGGCGGACAATCGTCACAGCCGTAGGGGGAACTCACCCGACTCGTCTACAAATGCGCCGCGAAGAACTCGGCGGCGCGATCGACCGCCGGATCGACGTACTCCGGGCGGTCGTAGAGGTCGATGTGGTTGGTGGTGTCCAGCCAGAGGATCTCGGACGGTCCGGTAGCCCGCTCGAACACGGCGCGCGCTCCGTCCGGGGAGCAGAACGCGTCGGTCGTGCCGTGGACGACGAGCAGCGGTGTCGGTCCGAGGAAGTCGGCGCCCACCGCGAGGTCCACCGTGATCAACTCGCGCACGGTCAGCACGGTCAGCCGGTTCGCCCAGCCCGGGCTGGCCGACCGCTCGGTGCCGTAGTACGCGAACGGCTCCGCGCCGGCCATCACCGCCGGTTCGGTCTCGTCCGAGGAGACCGCGGCGAGGTACTGGACCTGCCCGGTGCGGTACTGCTCACCGGCGACCTCGGCGAAGCGCGTGAGCTGGGCCCGGTACCCGTCGGCGCCCATCGCGGCCCGCATCGCGGCCGGGTCGTTGTACCCACCGGCGACGCAGGCGACCGCCCGGACGCGCGGGTCGAACGCGGCGAACCGGAGCGCGTACCCACCGCCGAGGCAGATGCCCATCGCGCCGATCCGGTCGGCGTCCACCGCGGGGTGGATGGTCAGCGCGCTCACCGCGTCGCGCAGGTCGGCCAGCTTGCCCGCCGAATCCTCGTGCTGGCGGGGCTCGCCCTCGCTGCCACCGAAGTTGCGGTGGTCGAACGCGAGCGTGACGTAACCCGCAGCGGTCAGCCGCTCGGCGTAGCCGCCGACGACCTGCTCCTTCACACCGGAGAGCGGGCCGGTGAACACCAGCGCCGGCCAGCCGCCGTCCGGTGCCGCGCCGGAGGGGACCCGGAGCACGCCGGCCAGGGCCAACCCGTCGCTGTGGAACTCGAATGCCGCCTGTGTCACGTCGCTCAGGATCGCAGCCCGCGCAACCCGCGGTTATCAACAGGTCCGATTCCCGCCAGCTAGCGGGGCGTCCGAGGGGCAGGATCGGACTCGTGACCGCTCTACTGGATCCCGACTTCTGCTACCGCGTCGCCCGTAGCCGCGACGCACGGTTCGACGGGCAGTTCGTGCTGGCGGTGACGTCTACCGGCATCTACTGTCGCCCGAGCTGCCCTGCGATGACCCCGAAGCGTGCCAACGTGCGCTTCTACCCGACCCCGGCGACGGCGCAGGGGGCCGGCTTCCGTGCCTGCTTGCGCTGCCTCCCCGACGCGGCGCCCGGCTCACCCGACTGGAACCTCCGGGCCGACCTGGTCGGGCGCGCGATGCGTCTGGTCGGCGACGGAGTGATCGAGCGCGACGGCGTCACCGGGCTGGCGGAGCGACTCGGCTACTCGGCCCGCCACCTCCACCGCCAGCTCATCGCGGAGCTCGGCGTCGGCCCGCTGGCGCTGGCGCGGGCCCGGCGGGCGCAGATCGCCCGCACGCTGATCGAGACCACGACGTTGCCGTTCGCCGAGGTGGCGTTCGCCGCCGGGTTCAACAGCATCCGGCAGTTCAACGACACGATCCGGGAGGTGTTCGCGGCGACGCCCAGTGCGCTGCGCGCCAAGCGCCGCTCGACAGGCAGCCAGGTCGCGTCCGGCGGTGGGCCGGGCACCATCACGCTGCGGCTGGCCTACCGGGAGCCGTTCGACGCGGCGGCGCTCTGGGCGTTCCTCGGCGCGCGGGCGGTGCCCCACGTCGAGGAGGTGGAGGGCGACACGTACCGGCGGACGCTGCGGCTACCGCACGGTGTCGGCACGGTCGCCCTGACGCCGGCCGCCGGGCACGTCCGCGCCGACCTGACGCTGGCCGACCTTCGCGACCTCGGCACCGCTGTGCAGCGCTGCCGCCGCCTGCTCGACCTGGACGCCGACCCGATGGCGGTCGACGCCGCGCTCGGCGCCGATCCGGTGCTCGGTCCGCTGGTCGCCGACCATCCGGGCCTCCGGGTGCCCGGCGCGGTGGACGGAGCGGAGATCGCGGTCCGCGCCGTCCTCGGGCAGCAGGTCTCGGTGGCCGCCGCGCGCACGATCGCCGGGCGCCTGGCCGAGGCCTACGGCGAACCGGCGCTGCTCGACGGGCACGACGGGCCGGCCGGAGCGCGGGTGTTCCCGAGCGTCGACGCGCTCGCCGAGCTGACCCCGGCGGCGCTGCCGATGCCGACCAGCCGGGCCACGACGCTGATCGCGCTCTGCACCGCGTTGGCCGACGGCGACCTGGTGCTCGACGCCGGCACGGATCCGGAGGACGCGATGGCCGCGCTGCAGGAGTTGCCCGGCATCGGGCCGTGGACCGCCGGCTACATCGCCCTGCGTGCCACCGGCGCTCCGGACGTGTTCCTCTCCGGCGACCTGGGCGTGCGGCGCGCCGCCGCTCACCTGGGCCTGCCGGATTCCCCCCGCGGACTCGACGAGTGGGCGAACCGCTGGCGTCCCTGGCGGTCCTACGCCGTCCTGCACCTGTGGCGGTCCGAGTCCGATGCTCTCTCCTCCTGAAAGGACTGACCTGATGTCCACGCCGACCTACTACGCCACGGTCGACACCCCGATCGGCCCGTTCACCGCGATCGAGTCCGGTGGCACCGTGCTCGCCAGCGGCTGGACGAGCACGATCGACGACCTGATGGGTGTCATCCACCCCACGCTCCGGCCGCTCGATCCGTCGCCCCGCAGCGAGCTGGGCGACGTCACCAAGGCGGTGCTGCGGTACCACGAGGGCGACGTCACCGCGATCGACCCGATCCCCGTCCGGCAGCTGTCCGGGCCGTTCCTGCTCGTTGCCTGGGACGTCCTGCGGCGGGTCCAGCCGGGCGAGCCGGTGACCTACACCGAGTACGCCGAGCTCGCCGGGAATCCGTTGGCGGTGCGGGCCGCCGCGTCGGCGTGTGCACGCAACGCGGCCGCGTTGTTCGTTCCGTGCCACCGCGTCCTGCGGTCGGACGGGAGCCTCGGCGGGTTCCGATGGGGCGTCCAGATCAAGCGCTGGCTGCTCGATCACGAGGCCGATGGCCGCGGCTGACGAACCGCCCCGGGTGCCTTTCCGGCGAAGAACAGTGTGTCGCTGTCCGGTTCGTTGAACGCTGCGTGCTTCACTGTGCGGGTTTCGCCCAGGATCTACCGTGGGTCTAGGTAGTGCACAGTGGAAAGTGAGTGCGCATGGTCATGGGGCCCACCCATGCCATCTCCGGAGCCGCCGCCTGGCTGGTCGGCTCCGCGGTGGCGGCCCAGCTCGGCGGGTACATGCAGTCTCCGATCGAGTTGACGACCTACACGGTCGCCTGCGCGGGGGCCGCGTTACTGCCCGACCTGGACACGTCCGGCAAGGTGACCCGCAACAAGGGCGGTGCGACCGTCGCCCGCACGTTCGGTGTCGTCTCGCTGTTCCTCGCGGAGTGCGTGGAGAAGCTGTCACTCGGTATCTACAAGCTGACGCGGTCCAAACGGGACGGCAAGCGATCCAACGGCCACCGGACGTTCACCCACACCTGGCTGTTCGCGGGAGCGCTCGGCGCCGGCGTCGGTTACCTGGCCGAGAGCTACGGCAAGACGGCCGTGGCCATCGCGCTGTTCTTCCTCTTCGGGCTCGGTATCCGGGGGTTGATGGCCGACGCGGCGAAGGCGTCCGGGTGGATTCTGGTCACCGCGTTGTCGGCGACGGCCGCCTACGTGGCGATCGACACGCTGCCGGCCGGCCGGGGGTACCCGCTGCTCGGGCTCTCGGTCGGCATCGGGTGCGTGGTGCACACGTTCGGCGACATGATCACCAAGGCCGGGTGTCCGGTGCTCTGGCCGGTGCCGATCCGCGGCGAGCGCTGGCGCGAGATCGGTATGCCCGACCGGATCGCGGTCCGGGCCGGTGGCACCGTCGAGCGCACGGTGCTGGTGCCGGCGTTCACGGTGTTGGCCGTGCTCGGCGTGATCATCAGTGTGCCCGGGGTCGCGGCGCTGCTCAGCCGCGTTCTCGGCCACCTCGCCTCATCCACATAGTGGGAAGACCTTCCTGTATCGTGAGACGGGGACTAAGGTCGGAGGCATGAGCACGCAGACCTGGGACGCCGCGCTGTACGACCGCCACCACGGCTTCGTCGCCTCCTACGGGCAGGACCTGCTGGAGCTGCTGGCTGCGCTGCCGGGGGAGCGCGTGCTCGACCTCGGCTGCGGCACCGGCGACCACGTCGCGCTGCTGCGGTCGCGGCGGGTCGTCGCCGACGGCGTCGACGCCAGCGCGGAGATGATCGCGCGAGCCACCGACAAGTACCCCGACTTCCCGTACTTCGCGGTGGCCGACGCCCGCGAGTTGACCGCCGAAGACCACTACGACGCGGTGTTCTCCAACGCCGTACTGCACTGGGTGCCCGAGCCGGAGCGGGTCGCGGCTTCGGTGGCCAGGGCGCTGCGTCCCGGTGGGCGGTTCGTCGCCGAGTTCGGCGGCGCCGGGAACGTCGGAACGATCATCCGGGCCGCCCAGGAGGTCCGGGCCGAAGCCGGGCTGCCCGCCGCGCCGCTGCCCTGGTACTACCCGACGGTCGGCGAGTACGCGACGGTCGTCGAAGGTGCTGGCCTGGAGGTGCGCTCCGCCTGGCTGTTCGACCGTCCCACGGTTCTGGACGGCAGCGCCGGGCTGGCGAACTGGCTGCGGATGTTCGCGTCGTTCCTGTTGGACGGCGTCGACGAGGCGACGTTCCTCCCGGCGCTGGAGGACCGCGTGCGCGACACGCTCTGGCGCAACGGCGCCTGGTGGGCCGACTACCGCCGCCTGCGCCTCGTCGCGGTGAAGCCTGGGGCGCCGCGGCTCTGACAACTCGCGGTCCCGGGATGTCGAGAACGGCGCCTCGGCTCCGACTCCCGGTCGAGGCGCCATCCGGCGCCGCGGCAGAGCGCCGATGCGACGGCGCGGAGAGGACCAGCATGGGACGCGCGGTAGTGCACTTCGAGATCCTCGGCACCGACCCGGCGACACTCCGGGACTACTACGGAAAGCTGTTCGACTGGGAGTTCGGGGTCGGCGATGCGACCACGGAGAAGGTGTCGGCGCCGGGGGAGTACGGCTTCGTGGACGGCAGCACGACCGGCGACGGTGCCGGGATCAACGGCGGGGTCGGCGGTGGCCCGGGCCACCGACCGGCGGTGCTGTTCTACGTAGCGGTCCCGGACGTCGAGGCGGCGCTGCGCGAGGCCGAGCGACTCGGCGGCACCCGCGTCCTCGGCCCGGAGCCGGCTCGGGGAGACTTCACGGTCGGGCGTTTCACCGACCCCGAAGGCAACCTGGTCGGCGTCGCGGGCCCGACGGCGTAGGAGCCCGGCGAGGGGATCCATGAAATACCTGGTGCTGATCTACAGCAACCCGGAGCCCTGGGGGCATCCGGCCTACCTGCGCGACCCACGGTTCCGGGCGCTGCCTGCGCACGAGCGTGCGGAGGTCGCCGAGCGCGCTGACGTGTTCGGGCGAGAGATCGTCGAGTCGGGGGAACTCCTCGGCGGTGCTGCGCTGGACGCTCCGGCGAGCGCTCGTACGGTCCGGGTGCGCGCCGGCGTCCGGCTGGTGACCGATGGGCCGTACGCCGAGACCAAGGAGCACCTCGCCGGGTACGTGGTCGTGGACTGTGAGAGCCCGGAGCGGGCGTCGGAGATCGTGTCCGGCATCCCCGACGCCCGCTTCGCGGCGATCGAGATCCGTCCCCTGGCCGGGGAGTCGGGGGAGATCGGAAAGATTTTCTAGAAACTTTTTCTGTTCCCGCGTACGGTCCCCTCATGGTCGAGGACGCTCTGTCAGCCGGCGATGTCCCGACGGTGGCGATCACCGGAGCCAACCGGGGGATCGGGTACGCCGTCAGCGAAGAACTCGTACGCCGTGGCTACCGCGTGGTGCTGGTCACCCGCGGAGCCGCGAGCGGTGCCGCTGCGGTGGCGGCACTGACTCGCGTGGCTGCCGGTCCGCTGCCGGTGGCAGTGGTCGGTGACCTCGGCACGCTGGACGGCGTCCGGGCGGCTGCGGACGCGATCCGGGACGCCTGTCCGCGACTGGACGTCCTGGTGCACAACGCGGGTCTCTGGCCGTCCCGGCGGGTGCTGACCCCGGACGGCGTCGAGGAGTCGTTCGCGGTCAACCACCTGGCGCCGTTCCTGCTCAACCACCTGCTGGAGGCGGAGCTGGCGGCGGCCCGGGCCCGCGTCGTGCAGGTCAGCGCCGGGATCTACGTCAAGGGACGCGTCGATCTCGAGCGCACGCCGGTCGGCGCCGACTTCAGCGGCTTCCGTACCTACGCAGACACCAAGCTCTGCAACGTCCTCACGCTGCCGCTCTTCGCCCAGCGGTGGGCTGACCGGGGCGTGACGATCAACGCGGTCCATCCCGGAGTGATCCGCACCGGGCTCGGCGCGCGCTCCGGCCCCCTCGGCCTGGTGCTGAGGCTGGCGAAGCGGCGGTGGGCGTCCCCCGAGGAGGGCGCGCGGCCGATCGTCCGCCTCGTGACGGAGCCGGTGGGCACCGGCGGGTACTACGTCCTCGACGAGCTGACGCCGCTCGCGGGGCCGGCCGCCGACCGGGCGCTGGCCGAGCGGGTCTGGGCGCAGGCCGCCGCACTGACCGGCTGCGCACCGCTACTCCCGGATTCGGCCTCCGAGGCGAACTGACGGTGTCACCCAAGCAGCAGCGCGGCGCCGAGACCGCACAGCGGTTGCTGGACGCGGCGCTGGCCGTGCACGAAGAGGGTGGCTCCGAGCAGTTCACCGTGCAGGCGATCAGTGCGGCGAGCGGGGTCAGCCTGGGCAGCCTGTACCACCACTTCGGGAGCGCCGACGGCCTGGCCGCGGCGCTCTACTCCCGCTGCATGGTCGCGCTGCTGGAGGCGGTCGCCGCGCCGTTGGTGACGGCTCGCACGGCACGGGCGGGGGTTCGGGCGATCGCGGCGGCCTACCTGACGTTCGTCGCGGAGCAACCGGCCGCGGCGCGCTTCATCCACGCGTCGTCGGCCTCCGGCTACCTGGCCGCGCACGCGGAGACCGTCGCCACCGCGAAGAAGCCCGCGATCGAGCCGATCTTCGAGTGGGCCCGGCCGCACGTCCGCGCCGGACGCATCGTCGACCTGCCCGAAGCGTTGCTGGAGATGCTGATCATCGGCCCGGTCGCCGAGACCGCGCGGCGGTATCTGGCCGGCGTTCCCGGGCTCGATCTCGACGAGGCGATCCGGGTACTGCCGGACCGGATCTGGCAGTCGGTCCGTGTCTCGGCCGAGCCTCCGCCAGAGTCTGAGCCTGATCCCGAGCCGGAATTGTCGCACCCCTAGGTCAGGATCGCGGTGCCTCGGAATCGGGAGAACCGCGATGCCTTTCGCCGACGAACTACTGGGCGAGCCCGCTCTCGCCGCGCTGACCGACGCCCTGGCGGCGGTGGTGCCGGGCAACCCGCTCGCCGCGCTCCGTGCGGTCGACCTGGGCGGCCTGCCCTTGCGGGAGCGCAGCGACCTGATCCGCGACGCGCTGCTCGCCGACCTACCGGGCGATTACGAGGCGTTCGCGGCCACGATTCGGGCGGCTCGGCACGGCGCGCTACCGTTCACCGGCTGGCTGATCTGGCCGGTGACCACGGCGGTGGTGGCCAGGGCACTAGCCGAGGACGGCGCGGCCTTCGACGACGCACTCGCGCTGCTCGCCGAGCTCACACCGCAGTTGACCAGTGAGTTCGCGATCCGCGCGCTGCTGGCGCACGACCTAGACCGAGCGCTGCCGGTCATCCACTCGTGGACGGCGTCCCCCGACGAGCACGTGCGGCGGCTGGCGTCGGAAGGCACGCGGCCGTTCCTGCCCTGGACGAAACGGGTGCCGGCGATCCTGGCGAGGCCGCGGGCGACGCTGCCGGTCCTGACGGCGCTCTACCGCGACGAGAGCGAGTACGTCCGCCGCTCGGTCGCCAACCACCTGAACGACGTGAGCCGCCAGCATCCGGACCTCGTCGTCGAGACCGCGACGGCCTGGCTCGCAGCGCCCGACGCGAACACCGGTCGGCTGGTGCGGCACGCCCTCCGGACGCTCGTGAAGAAGGGGCATCCGGGCGCGCTCGCGCTGCTGGGATTCACCCCGAAAGCCACACTCGACGTCGTCGGGCCGACGCTCGCAGAGGTCGAGGTCCCGTTCGGCGGCACCGTGCACTTCACCGCGACCGTGACGAACACCGCGACGGAGCCGGCCGTCGTCGCGGTCGACTACATCGTCCACCACCGGAAAGCCAACGGACGGCTCGCGGGCAAGACGTTCAAGCTCACGACCGCCACGCTGGCCCCGGGTGAGCAGCGGCAGATCTCCCGCGACCACTCGTTCCGCGAGATCACGACGCGGCGCTACTACCCCGGGGTGCACGCGATCGAGTTGCAGCTCAACGGCATCGTCGCCGGCCGGAGCGAGTTCACGCTGAGCCGGACGCCGGCAGGATGACGGCGTCCGCGCGCTCAGCTGCTGGTGCGGCTCGCGGCGCGCGAGCTGACGACGTGACGCGTCAGCTCGTCGACCAGAACCAGCCCGATCACCTGGCCCCAGGAGTCGGTGCAGACCACCGGGTCGAAGCGGTGCGCCGCCGACCGGGTCAACGCCCGGAGCAGCACGTCGTCGGCGGCGTCCGAGGCGAGCACGCGCAGGCTCACCGGCAACCGCCGCAGCACCCCGTCCCTCGGATCCGGCGCCAGCATCTCGACCGGCGCCCCGGAGCGGTCCACGACCACCGCCGGCTCCGTCGTCGTCATCTCTTCGACCCGGTCCACCGTGGTCACCGTGACCTTGCTCAGCATCACGCTCGCGATCGCGTCGGTCACCGCGACGCGGGTCGTCTCCGCCAGCACCCGTGCCCGCACCTCGTCGGCGAGCGGCATCATCCGATCCGCCGGGCGGCCCAGCAGCCATCCCTGGCCGAGCGGAACGCCCATCCGGCAGAACGTCGCCAGCTCACCCACGGTCTCGATGCCCTCGGCCAGCAGCCAGGCGTCCAGGCGCCCGGCGAACTGGCCGAGCAGCTCGGCGAGCGCAGCCCGCGCCGGGTCGCGGTCGGCCCCGGCCACCAGCGCCCGGTCCAGCTTCACCAGCTGGGGGCGGAGCTCCAAGATCTGCTGCAAGCCCGCGTAGCCGCTTCCCGCGTCGTCCACCGCGATCAGTGCACCGGCGGAACGCAGACGGCGGGTTTCGGCCGTGATCGACTCCAGGTCGCCGAAGGCGACGTGTTCGGTCAGCTCGACGACGACGCGAGACAGCTCGGGAACGCTCCCGAACGCTTCGTCCAGCTCCGGCGTGCCGAGCAGGTGCGGGCTGACGTTGACGGTGAGGAACGCGTTCGGCGGCAGCTCGCCGAGCCGGGTCAACGCCCGCGTGATGACGACGCCTTCCAGCGCGGGTCCGAGCCCGTTCTCCTCGGCGGCACTGAACCACTGGTCGGGGGAGAGGCGGTCACCGATGCCGGGCACCGCGACGTCGATCCGCGCCAGCGTCTCGTATCCGGCGACCGTTCCGCGCGCCAGGTCGGCGATCGGCTGGAACACCACGCGGATCTGGTCCGGATCGGCCAGCACCCCGTGGATCGCCCGGCGCCACGCCAGCTGCCGCCGGACCTCTGCGGGGTCAGGCGGCATCGTCGGGCGCGACCGGCTCTTCTGGCCGCCCCACCAGGACGCGGCGTCGTCCAGCGGGTCGTAGTCAGTCCCGCCCGTGAGCCCTGTGACCAGCTCGGTGCTCATTCGGCGGACTCTTCACCCACGTCGTGCATCCGGCCTCCGCCTGGTCTCCGTGGTGGACACCTCGGGTAACCCATCGGGCCGGAAACAGAAAACCTGAGAGTTGCGGACTCCAGGTCCGCGACTCTCAGGTCGGGGCGCCGGTCAGGCCTGGCTGGCCTCGGTGTCGGCCGCCTGGCGGCGCACCTCGTCCATGTCGACGGCCCGTGCCTGCCCGATCAGGTCATCGAGCACCTCACCCGGGAGCGCGCCCGGCTGGGCGTAGAGCACGACGCGGTCGCGGACGACCAACAGCGTGGGGATCGACTGGATGTCGAACGCCGCCGCCAGTTCCTGCTGCGCCTCGGTGTCGACCTTTCCGAAGACGATGTCCTCGTGCGTCTCGGAGGCCTTCTCGTAGACCGGCGCGAACTGCCGGCACGGTCCACACCAGGAAGCCCAGAAGTCGACCAGCGTGATCCCGTCGCGCGCCAGCGTGTCGTTGAAGTTCTCGGTGGTCAGCTCCACCGTCGCCATCGTGTCTCCCTCGGTTGTCGCGCCGTTCCGTTCCGAACAACGCGGCAGTCGGTCAGAACCTTCCGACTGCGCGGCCTTCTTGGGGAGTGCCCCCGCACGGCGTGCCCGGAACCTCTGGCAGGCTGGAGCGGTGTCCACCCCCCTCCCACCGGTCTCACCTGCCCGATGAACTCTTTTCAACCTCCGACGTTCTCGGAGGGTAAGCGACCTCAGCAGACGTCGGTCGAAGAGAGTTCACTGACGGTGGTCGGCGCCGCGATCGTGAACGACCTCGGGCAGGTCCTGGCCGCACAGCGTGCGGAGCCGCCCGCGTTGGCCGGCGGCTGGGAGTTCCCCGGCGGCAAGGTGGATCCGGGCGAGAGCGACGAAGTGGCCATCGTCCGTGAGTGCCGCGAGGAACTCGGCGTCGAAGTCGAGCTGGTCGACCGCCTCGGGCCCGACCTGCCGCTGCAGCGCGACCGCGGGGTGCTGCGGGTCTGGATCGCGCGGCTCGCCGCGGGTGAGCCGACCGCCTTGGAACACGCGGAGCTGCGCTGGCTGGGCGCCGATCAGCTGGACGACGTCGCCTGGCTGCCTGCCGACGCACCGCTGATCGACGAGCTCCGGGCCCGTCTGGGCTCGTGGGGTCGGTGACGTGCCCGTTCTCTGCACGACCACGCTGATCCACGCCCCGGCCGCCGTGGTGTTCGACCTGGCCCGGGACGTCCGGGAGCACACCGCCGCACTGGCGCACACGGCGGAGCGAGTCGTGCCGCCGGGACGCGTGACCGGCCGGCTGGAGCTGGGCGACCTGGTCTGCTTCCAGGCGCGGCACTTCGGCCTCCGGCTGACGCTGGACTCCCGCGTGACCCGTGTCGACGCGCCTCACGGCTTCACCGACGAGCAGGTCCGTGGGCCGTTCCGCTCGCTGCGGCACGACCACGTGTTCGCCGAGACCGGCGCCGGGACGCTGATGACCGACCGGATCGTCTGGGCGTCGCCGCTCGGGCCCGTCGGGTGGCTCGCGGACGAGATCGCCGTCCGCCGTCAGCTGCTGTCGATCCTGACCGCACGGAACACGCACCTGAAGCGTCGTGCGGAGGTGCGTGCGACGACGCTGTAGCCGCCGGGCTAAGGGAGCGCGCGGGCCTTGGCGAGGGCCGCAGCGGCGAGCTGGACCGCGGCGTTGCGGGTGCGCTCGCCGAGCCGCCACGGCTCGATCGTCGACCCGGTGGCCAGGTGCCGGTCGTACGGCAGGAGCGCAGGAACGACGCCGTACGGCGCGAACGCCTCCGCGGTGCGGTTCAGGTCGATCTCCGCGGCCTGGGGCGACATCGCGGTGAGCGCGATCAGCGTCTGCGGGAGCCGGTGCGGTCCCCACTCGCGGATCCACTCCAGCGCTCGGCGCGCGCTGACCACACCGTCGATGCTCGCCGGTGTCGCGAGAACGATCGCGTGGGCGTCGGCGAGTACCGACTGATTGAGCGGCGTCACCATGCCGGCTCCGGCGTCGACGACCGTGACCGCGAAGTATCGGCTGATGCCGTGCAGGACGCCCAGGTAGGCATTGGGCGGCACGATCTCGGGTGCGGCCGAACCGCGCTCACCGGAGAGGATCCAGGCGCCGGACTGGCTCCGGCCCAGGCAGCGTTCCGCGTCGTCGAGCGTCGCCCAGACCCGGGGCACCTTGCCCAGGTTCGCGAGCGACGTCGGGGAGTTCGCGCCGAGGCGGAGGCCGAGCGAGCCGAGGTCCGGGTCGGCGTCGACCGCGAGCACCCGGTCACCGCGGTGCGTCGCGTACGCGCTGACCAGCAGAGAGGCGACCGTGCTCTTGCCCGAGCCGCCGCGGATCCCGAGGACCGCGATGCGGCGGCCGGTGGCGACCGGCTGGCTCAGCTCGCGCGCCAGCCCGGCGGCTTCTCGGGCACGAGCGGAGCCGCCGCCTCCGCGGACGCTCGTGCGCAGCCGCTGGAGCCGGTTGTCGGCGTGGTCGGGCATGCGCAGCAGACCGTCGGGCGTCCACTCCTGGGGGACCGGGGTCGCGTCCGGGCCGAATACCTTGGACGGCTGCTGTTGCCCGGGCGCCGCGGAGTAAGCGGGCGCGTTCGCCGCGGGCGGCGGACCCGCTGCAGCGAGCGGACCGGCCGCGGGCGGCGCGGCGGCCGGAGGCGCGGCGGCCGGAGGCGGCGCGGCGTAGCCGGGGTAGGTCGGGGCGCCGGGGTACTGGCCCGCGGGGTACGGCGGCGGCTGAGTTCCCTGTGGTTGGGTTCCGGGCGGCAGGGTCCCGGGCAGCGGGGTTCCTGGGGCCTGCGCAGCCGGGAACGGCGGGTATTGCTGGGCTGGGTAGCCGGTCGGCGGGGCAGCAGCCGGCGGGTACTCGCCCGGTTGGGCTTGCGGGAACGGCTGGGCGGCCTGCGGTTGTGGCTGGGCCTGGGGGAACGGCTGGGCCGCTGGGAACGGCTGGGCCTGCGGCACCGCCTGGGCCGGTGGGAACGGCTGCGGCAGGGGCTGGGCCTGCGGAGGCGCCGAGGGGAACCCCTCGGCCTGCGGGAACGGCTGAGCGTGCGGGACCTCCGGGAGCGGCTGAGCCGGCTCGTACGGAGGCGGAGCGGGGAAGGCGGTTAACGGCGCGGACGGCGTCCCCGGTGGCGTCGCGTCCGTGGGATCCAGGGCCGTCGTCGCCGGCTCCCCGGCCAGATCGTCACCCGTAACCGGATGCGCACCCGTCGAGGTCTGCGCACCCGTCGGGCTCTGGGTGCCCGCCGGGCTCTGCGTGCCCGGCGTCGGCTCGCCGCTCGCCGCGGGAGGTGCGCCCGGCGTCGGCGGAGTAGGCGTCTGTGACGCGGGGGCCGCGGGTGGCTGCATCGGGATCGGCAGCGTCACCCCGAGTGCGGTCGGGTCGACGACCTGGGTCGCGGTCGAATCGTCGGACTCGATCGGGTCGTCCGGATTCGTCGGCCCACCCGCCGGCCCGGCCACGGGGAAAGGGGGGAACGGAACGTCGCTGTGCTGGCCGTTCGCGCCGTCGGTCGTCAGGTCTCGCAGGACAGTGCCCTGCCAGTCCTGCCGCGCGTCCTGGGAACTCACCACGGCTCGGGTCTCTCCGTCCTCTCCGATACGGACTCAGACTAACCAGGCGAGCCGACCGAGTGGCCGGGCCCGCCGTTTTCGCTCCCGGCCTCCAGCGTCGCACCGCCAGTCGTCCCGAGTGCTGCCCGGAGCGCGGCGCGGCAGGCGGCGTCAGCGCGTCGGGTCGTCTCCGGCTGCCGGTATCCACTGGTCAGGTCGAGCGTCGCGCGGCACGCCCGGTCCAGCGAGATCCGGTGCCCGACCGAGACGAACACCGGCTTGACGCCGTCCCGGGTCCTAACCGCCCGCCCGACGACCTCGCCACCGTCGACCAGGTCGGTCGTCGAGCCGCGGGCGGCGCCGAGCGTCGCGGCCTCGACCCCCACGAACCGGGTCTTCGCGACGCCGAACGCCGGCACCCCGGTGAGCACGCCCAGGTGGCACGCGAGCCCGAAGCGGCGGGGATGCGCGAGCCCGTAGCCGTCACAGACCAGGAGATCCGGTGTCACCGGGAGATCGGCCAGCGCGGCCAGCAGAACCGGGATCTCCCGGAAGGCCAGCAGCCCGGGAACGTAAGGGAACGTCGCCCGCCCGACGACCGTGCTTTCGGCGACCGTGGCCAGCGTCGCGGCGTCGACCACCACGGCTGCGCCGGCGATCTGGTCCGAGCCGGTGTCATAGGCGACGTCGAGCCCGGCTACCAGGCGCGCGTCGACCGCTCCGGTGGGATCCACCCGGCCGCGTAAGGCGTCCTGCACGGCGAGTGCCGCGGTCTCGGTCGTCGGCCAGTCGACGGGCAGCTCCACGCGCATCGCCCCAGGCTATTTCGCTGGTGACCGCCGCATGCTTCTGCCACCGTTTCGGACGTGCGTACCCCTGCCGACTACCTGAATGCTCTCGCCGAGCGCGAGGCCACCGGCGAAGCAGTGGACTTCCTGTACTTCTGGAAGGCCCTGCCCGGCCCCGCTGGACGCCCCGGCCCGGGATGCCTGAGCCAGTGGTGGCAGCAGGCGTTCACGGTCGACGGCGTGGAGTACGGCAGCGCTGAGCACTGGATGATGGCTGGAAAGGCCCGCTTGTTCTCAGACGACGAGGCGCTCGACCGAATCCTCGCCGCGGACCACCCGGTGCTGGTGAAGAAGCTCGGCCAGGGCGTCCGCAACTTCGACGACGCGACCTGGAAGGCGCACCGGTTCGAGATCGTCGTCGCCGGCAACCGGGCGAAGTTCGGGAGCGATCCGGCGTTGGCCGAGTACCTGGTCGGTACCGGCGACCGCGTGCTGGTGGAGGCCAGCCCACTGGACCGGATCTGGGGGATCGGGCTCGCCGACGACGATCCGCGGGCCGCGGTGCCGTCCCGGTGGCGGGGTTTGAACCTCCTCGGATTCGCCCTGATGGAGGTCCGCGCGGAACTCTCCGCGAAATGACGCCGAATCCGTCTCCACGGCACCCGTGGAGACGGATTCGGCGTAAATCCGCGGCCCACTCAGCCCTTGCGGCGGCCGATCTTCGAGCCGAGCCACGTGATCGGGTCGTACTTGCGGTCGACGACGCGTTCCTTCATCGGGATGATCGCGTTGTCGGTGATCGTGATGTGTTCCGGGCACACCTCACTGCAGCACTTGGTGATGTTGCAGTAGCCGATGCCCTGCGTGGCTTGCGCGAACTCCTTGCGGTCCGTCCGGTCGTCGAGCGGGTGCATGTCCAGCTCGGCGGCCCGGATGAACAGCCGCGGCCCAGCGAACGCCGGCTTGTTCTCGTCGTGGTCCCGGACGACGTGGCAGGTGTTCTGGCAGAGGAAGCACTCGATGCACTTCCGGAACTCCTGCGATCGCTCGACGTCGACCTGTGCCATCCGGTACTCGCCCGGCGCGACGCCCGGCGGCGGCGCGAACGCGGGCAGCTCGCGGGCCTTCTCGTAGTTGTACGAGACGTCCGTGACCAGATCCCGGATCAGGGGGAACGTCCGGATCGGCGTGACCGTGACCGTCTCTTCCTCGGCGAACGTCGTCATCCGGGTCATGCACAGCAGCCGCGGCTTGCCGTTGATCTCGGCCGAGCACGAGCCGCACTTGCCCGCCTTGCAGTTCCACCGCACCGCGAGGTCCGGCGTCTGCGTGGCCTGCAGCCGGTGGATGACGTCGAGGACGACCTCGCCCTCGTTGACCTCGACCTGGTAGTCGTGCAGCTGCCCGTCGGCCTCGTCGGCACTGATCGTCTCGTCGGGTCGACCGGCGCCGCGCCAGACCCGGAAATGCGCCTGGTACCCCATCAGCCCCTGCTCCCCTCGGAGTGGCTCCTGCCCACCGTGTCCCCGGTGGTGCTTCGGTCGTCCGCCACCGTCGTGGGCGACGAGTCCCGCGACTCGTCGTCGGCGGGTTGACGTGCCGCCGCGACGACGGCGGGCGGTGCGTCCGGTTCCGAGGCGAGCACGGACAACTCCTCCTCCGTGAGGTACTTCGCCAGCTCTTTCCGCTCGAAGAGCCCGAGCAGCTCCACCGGCATCGTCGGCAGCGGCTGCTCCCGGACGGTCACTCCGGAGCCCTCCTTGGTCAGCGCACACACGAGGTTGCGCTGCCGCCACTCCGCCGACATCTCCGGGAAGTCGTCCCGGGTGTGCCCGCCGCGGCTCTCCTCCCGCAGCAGGGCGGCCTTCGCCACGCACTCCGCGACGACGAGCAGGTTGCGCAGGTCGAGCGCGACGTGCCAGCCCGGGTTGTACGTCCGCCCGCCGGCCGCCGACACCACCTCGCTCCGCTCGCGCAGCTCGGTGAGTTTGTCCAGTGCCTGCTGGATCTCCGGCGCCTTGCGGATGATGCCGACCAGCTCGTGCATCGTCTGCTGGAGGTCGGTCTGCACCTTGTACGGGTTCTCGCCGCCCTCCCGGGAGAGCGGCGTCAGCGCGAACTCGACCGCCACGTCGACGTCGTCCGGGACCACGGACGGCCTGCCCTCCAGGCCCGCCACGTAGGCCGCCGCTCCCGCACCGGCCCGGCGTCCGAAGACCAGCAGGTCGGACAGGGAGTTGCCGCCGAGCCGGTTGGATCCGTGCATGCCGCCGGCCACCTCGCCGGCCGCGAAGAGGCCGGCGACGCCGACCGCGGCCGCGGTGTCCGGCTCGACCTCGACCCCACCCATCACGTAGTGACAGGTCGGGCCCACCTCCATGGGTTCGGCCGTGATGTCGACGTCGGCCAGCTCCTTGAACTGGTGGTACATCGACGGCAGGCGGCGGCGGATCTCGTCTGCCGGCAGCCGCTTCGAGACGTCCAGGTAGACGCCACCGTGCGGGGAGCCGCGCCCGGCCTTCACCTCGGAGTTGATCGCGCGGGCCACCTCGTCACGCGGCAGCAGTTCCGGCGGGCGCCGGTTGTTGTCGGCGTCGGCGTACCAGCGGTCGGCCTCCTCCTCGGTGGTCGCGTACTTGTCGCGGAACACGTCGGGGATGTAGTCGAACATGAAGCGCTTGCCTTCGGAGTTCGTCAGAACACCGCCGTCGCCCCGGACCGACTCGGTCACGAGAATGCCTTTGACCGACGGCGGCCAGACCATCCCGGTCGGGTGGAACTGGACGAACTCCATGTTCACCAACGTGCCGCCCGCCCGCAGCGCGAGCGCGTGGCCGTCACCGGTGTACTCCCACGAGTTGCTGGTGACCTGGAAGGACTTGCCGATGCCGCCGGTGGCCAGCACCACGGCGGGCGCCTCGAACAGCATGAACCGGCCGTCGTCACGGGCGTACCCGAACGCGCCGGCGATCCGGTCGCCGTCCTTGGGCAGCGCGGTGATCGTGACCTCGTGGAAGACCCGCAGGTAAGCCTCGGCGTCGCCGTGCTCGCGCTGGTCGTCCTGCTGGAGGCTGACGATCTTCTGCTGCAGCGTCCGGATCAGCTCGAGGCCGGTGCGGTCACCTACGTGAGCCAGCCGCGGGTACTCGTGACCACCGAAGTTCCGCTGGCTGATCTTGCCGTCCTTGGTGCGGTCGAACAGCGCACCGTAGGTCTCCAGCTCCCAGATCCGCTCCGGCGCTTCCCGGGCGTGCAGCTCGGCCATCCGCCAGTGGTTGAGGAACTTGCCGCCGCGCATCGTGTCGCGGAAGTGCACCTGCCAGTTGTCGCGGCTGTTGACGTTGCCCATCGCGGCCGCCGCGCCGCCCTCGGCCATCACCGTGTGCGCCTTGCCGAAGAGCGACTTGCAGATGATCGCGGTTCGCATGCCCTGCTGGCGGGCCTCGATCGCGGCCCGCAGCCCGGCGCCACCGGCGCCGACGACGACCACGTCGTAGTTGTGCCTTTCGATGTCCGTCATCGCACTCACCCGACAAATCGCAGATCGGAGAACCACTCGGCCGAGACCGCCATCACGTAGAAGTCCGTGATCGCGAGCGATGCCAGCGTGATCCAGGCGAGGGCCATGTGCCGGGCGTTGAGTCGCGAGACAAAGGTCCAGGCCCGGTATCGGACCGGGTGCTTGGAGAAGTGCTTGAGCCGGCCGCCGACGATGTGCCGGCAGGAGTGGCACGACAGCGTGTACGCCCAGAGCAAGACGACGTTGGCCAGCAGGATCACGTTGCCGAGCCCGAAGCCGAAGCCGCCGCCCGGCGAGTGGAACGCCAGGATCGCGTCCCAGGTGTTGATGATCGAGATCAGGAAGGCCGCGTAGAACGCGTACCGGTGCAGGTTCTGGCCGATCAGCGGGAACCGCGTCTCACCGGTGTACTTCCGGTGCGGCTCGGACACCGCGCACGCCGGCGGCGAGAGCCAGAACGACCGGTAGTACGCCTTGCGGTAGTAGTAGCAGGTCAGCCGGAACAGCAGCAGGAACGGCAGGCTGAACGCGGCGTAGGGGAGCCACCAGACGTCGGGCAGCACCCGGCCGAAGTGCGCTGCCTCGGGGACGCAGCCGTTCGAGACGCACGGCGAGTAGAACGGCGTCAGGTAGTGGTAGTCGGCCACCCAGTAGAAGTCCTGCATGAACGACCTGGTGACCGCGTAGGCCAGCCAGGCGACCAGGCCGAGCACGGTGAGCAGCGGCGCCAGCCACCATCGGTCGGTCCGGAGCGTGCGGACACCGATCTTGGCGCGCGCTCGGGCCTGATCACCAGGAGGGGCTGTTCCACTGGCTGGGGAAGCTGGGGGTATGGGGGGTGCACTCATGCCTGGGGTGGCTCTCCTGTGCGGGGATCATGGGTGTGCCCGGGCCGAGGGTCGGCCCGGGCGGGGGAACCGCGTATTCGGGATGTTCAGCTGTGCCTACCGCGGCCGCCGAGGCCCTCGTCGTCGCAGTCGCGCCAGAGGTCAGGCGGGTACGGCGTATCGGAGACGTAGTGCAGGCGCCGCTCGCTGTCGTCCGCAGCGGGGGCGGGAGGCAGGTCGCCGATCTCGTCGAGGTCCTCGATCAAGCGGCGGACGTCGCTCACCAGTCGGCGGACGCCGAGCGTCTCGGTGTGGTGGGCCTTGAGGTGGCCGACCGCCCGTTCGAGCTCGACCAACGCGCGCCGGACCTGGGCGAGGTCCGGGTCGAGTTGAGTCGACCCTCCTCCGGCCGATTGGCCCGCTCCGCGTTCACGCACCGACATCGTGACCACCTCCGTGGCGCCTCGGCGCGCAGCCCGACGTAGCGGGCGTCCAGCAGCCCACTCGGCGTCGACAGCGCGTCGACCCTACGTACGCGCAGTCTGCCGTGATCCATGCCACACGGGAAGCGTTTGGGCCAAACCGGCGTGCCGCGGATCGGGCTGAATCGTGCCGAGTCCGTTGTCGGCGCGTTATCGGCCCGGCTCGATCGGTGACCCGGAGGTCGGCTCCGGTACTGAGATCTACGTCTCCGGGATCCACGTCGCCGGGATCGGGATCGACGTCTCCGGCGATCAGGTCTCGACGCAGGCGTCGATCTCCGCGGCGAGCTGCAGATCCTTCGCCGTGACGCCGCCTGCGGAGTGGGTCACGAGCGCGAACGTGACCTTCCGCCAGCGGATATCGATGTCCGGGTGGTGGTCGCGCTGCTCGGCGACGACCGCGATCCGGTCGACGAGCGCGATCGCGGCCGGAAAGCTCGCCGCCTCCACCGTCCGCCGAATCCCGCTGGTGTCACCGCTCCACTCGGGCAACTCCGTCAGCCCCGCGGTGATTTCGTCCGCACTGAGGGTCATGTCAGCCATGGTCCGACCGTGGACCTCCCACGCGCGGCGGGCAACCCCTGGTCAGGGTTTCCGTTCCCTCGGTCCGGACGTCGGGCAGCCGAACAGCGTCGTCGGGGCGGCACTGCGGCGCCCCGTAGAATGAACGGTGGCCCGGTGTCAATGAGTCGCGGGCGCAACCAATGCAACCGAGGAGCGACCTCGCCATGCCCGCCCACTCCGACGACACGGTGCTCTCCCGCCGCGACGACCTGCGCAACGTCGCGATCGTCGCGCACGTCGACCACGGCAAGACGACCTTGGTCGACGCCATGCTCTGGCAGTCCGGCGCGTTCAGCGCCCACCAGAAGGAGCAGGGCGACGTCGACGACCGCGTCATGGACTCGATGGACCTCGAGCGCGAGAAGGGCATCACGATTCTCGCGAAGAACACCGCGGTGAAGTACGGCGAAACCACGATCAACATCATCGATACCCCGGGCCACGCCGACTTCGGTGGCGAGGTCGAGCGCGGTCTTTCGATGGTCGACGGCGTGCTGCTGCTCGTCGACGCCAGCGAGGGCCCACTCCCGCAGACCCGATTCGTGCTCCGCAAGGCACTCGAGTCCAAGCTGCCGGTGATCCTGGTGGTGAACAAGGTCGACCGTCCGGACTCCCGGATCGCCGAGGTCGTCGACGAGGCCTACGAGCTGTTCCTCGACCTCGACGCGGACGAGCACCAGATCGAGTTCCCGATCGTGTACGCCAGCGCGAAGGCCGGCCGGGCTTCCATGGAACGTCCGGCCAACGCGAGCCTGCCGGACGCCGAGGACCTCAAGCCACTGTTCGACGCGATCCTGGAGACGATTCCGGCGCCGCGGTACGACCCGAACGTCCCGCTGCAGGCACACGTCACCAACCTCGACGCGTCGCCGTACCTCGGCCGCCTGGCCCTGTGCCGCGTACATAACGGGACGATAAAGAAGGGCCAGCAGGCGGCCTGGTGCCGCGCCGACGGGTCGATCGAGCGGGTCAAGATCACCGAGCTGCTGATGACCGACGCGCTGGAGCGGCGTCCGGTCGAGTCGGCGGGGCCCGGTGACATCATCGCGATCGCCGGAATCCCGGAGATCACGATCGGTGAGACGCTCGCCGACCCGGACGACCCCCGGCCGCTGCCGGTGATCACCGTCGACGAGCCGAGCATCTCGATGACGATCGGTATCAACACCTCCCCGCTGGCCGGCGAGAGCGGCAAGAAGCTCACCGCGCGGCTGGTGAAGAGCCGGCTGGATGCGGAGCTCGTCGGCAACGTGAGTATCCGCGTGCTGAGCACCGAGCGGCCCGACACCTGGGAGGTGCAGGGCCGTGGTGAGCTGCAGCTCGCGGTGCTGGTCGAGATCATGCGCCGGGAGGGCTTCGAGCTCACCGTCGGCAAGCCCCAGGTCGTCACCAGGGAGATCGACGGCAAGGTGCACGAGCCGATGGAGCGGCTGACCATCGACATCCCGGAGGACTACCTCGGGGTGGTGACGCAGCTGATGGCCCTGCGCAAGGGCCGGATGGAGCAGATGGTCAACCACGGCACCGGCTGGGTGCGGATGGAGTACCTCGTGCCGGCGCGTGGCCTGATCGGCTTCCGTACCGAGTTCCTCACCGACACCCGGGGCACCGGCCTGCTGCACCACGTCTTCGAGAAGTACGAGCCGTGGCACGGTGAGCTGCGGACGCGTCCCACGGGTTCGCTGGTCGCCGACCGGCGCGGGCCGACCACCGGCTTCGCGCTCGCCAACCTGCAGGAACGCGGCACGATGTTCGTCGGGCCCGGCACCGAGGTCTACGAGGGAATGATCGTCGGCGAGAACTCCCGGGCGGACGACATGGACGTCAACCCGACCAAGGAGAAGAAGCTGACGAACATGCGTCAGTCCTCCGGTGACGTTCTGGTGCCGTTGATCCCGCACCGGCAGATGTCGATGGAGCAGGCGCTGGAGTTCTGCCGCGAGGACGAATGCATCGAGGTCACCCCGGCTACGGTGCGGATTCGCAAGGTCGTCCTCTCCGCGCACGAGCGAGAGAAGACCCGTGGTCGGCGCAAGTGGGCCAACCCGCCAGCGTGATTCTGCCCGTGTCACCGGAGTGATTCAGGTGACGCCGAGTGATTTTTGTGACGACAGCCCCGGGCCGGTTGGCTCGGGGCTGTCGTGTGTTCAGGGGCGCCCGTTAGCTAATTGATACTCCTGTTAAATGCGGAGCAGTACTCCGCCCTGCTATGTCATCGCCGCTGCGCTCGTGATTGAGCTGTTACACGATTGTCGGCGCATGCCGCCTCGCCGTTATGAACATTCGCGTAGCTTTTCGGCGGGCGGCGCAGATCGGCATGTGCACGTCACAAGCGGACGACCGTTGCGGGTCGTCTGCCTAGCCGCGCCCACACGGGCCGCCATGCCGATGCTGGTTCGCCAGCTCAGCAGGAAGGAGAACGCCAACGATGAGCCATGTCGGCGGCGATCGGCCCTCGACGGACGGTGCGGGCAGCCTGAGTGGCTCCGGTCCCGTCCTGCCGCTCGACACGGAGGCCGTCCTCGTGCCGGTCGACGCGGCCGAGCCGGGCGCGAGCAAGCCAGGGGACAAGTCCTCCGACGTCCGGGGGCGGTCTCCCGGCCAGCTGGCCTGGGCCCGCTTGCGCCACGACAAGGTCGCGATCGCCAGCGCGATCGTGCTGGCGTTCTTCCTTCTGGTGGCGATCTTCGCAGACCTCATCGTGTCTGCCTACGGAATTAATCGCGACCAGCTCTTCCAGAACAAGCTCGACTCGCTGGGCTTCCCGCTGGGGTATCTGGGCGGCGTCAGCGGTGACCACTGGTTCGGTCTGGAGCCGCAGCTCGGGCGGGACATCTTCGTCCAGCTGGTGTACGGAGCCCGTACCTCGCTCGGGATCGCGTTGGCGGCTGCAGTCTGCAGCACCGTGATCGGTGTGATCCTCGGCCTGGTGTCGGGTTTCCTCGGCGGCGTCGTCGACTCGGTGATCAGTTGGGTCACCGACTTGATGCTGGCGTTTCCGTTCATCATCTTCTGCCTGGCTGCTGTACCGATCATTAATACGCTGATCAGCGGTTCCGTACAGAAACAACCGAGCGTTGAAACGCGAATCTACGTCGTCATCGGTGTGCTGGTGACGTTCGGTTGGATGAGCACCTGTCGCCTCGTTCGAGGCCAAGTTCTCTCGCTGCGCGAACGAGAGTTCGTGGACGCGGCCCGCGCGGCCGGCGCCGGTACTCGACACATTATTTTTCGGCAGTTGCTGCCTAACCTGTGGGCACCGATCCTGGTGACGTTCTCGCTGGCCGTGCCGCAGTACGTCACCACCGAGGCGGCCCTGTCCTTCCTCCAGATCGGTGTCACCGAACCGGTGCCGGATTGGGGACGGATGATCTTCACCTCCACCAGGTACGTGTCCGTCGACCCGGCGTACGCGTTCTTCCCCGGCATCGCCCTGTTCCTGCTCGTGCTGGCGTTCAACCTCTTCGGTGACTCGCTGCGCGACGCACTAGATCCCCGGTCTGCGCGATGACCGGTCGTTACGGGCCCAACCCAGTGTTCGAGCGAACGATCCGATCCACGGACGGCCGCTCAAGGGCGCCCCTTGGGAGAAGAGAGGTACTCGTGCGACGACCAGTACGGATGCTGACTGTCAGCATCCTCGCGGTGGCGCTCGCCGCCGCCGGATGCAGCAAAAACACCGGTGAGGACGACGGGACCGGAGACCAGACCGAGGCGTCGACGCAGACCGCCACGCTCGCGGAGAACTCCGACGGACCCGCTCCGGAGGTGCCCGGCGCCAAGAAGGGCGGCACGGTCACGATCTACACCAGCGGCGACTTCGAGCATCTCGACCCGCAGCAGAACTACGTCGTGCCTGCGCAGACCACCGGCACCAACCTGCTCTACCGGACGCTGACCCAGTACCGGGAGAACGGCGACGGCAAGCTGGAGGTCGTGGGTGACCTCGCCACGAACACCGGCGAGGAGTCCGACGGCGGTAAGACCTGGAAGTACACGCTGAAGGACGGCCTGAAGTACGAGGACGGAACGCCGATCACGGCGCAGGACGTCGCGTACGGCATCGCTCGTTCGTTCAGCCCCGACCTGCCGAACGGCCCGCACTACGCTCAGCAGTGGCTGGCCGGCGACGCGGACTACAACGCCAAGTACAAGGGGCCCTACGACGGCGGCGCGCAGATTCCGCCGAACGTCGAGGTGCCGGACGCGAAGACGATCATCTTCAAGTTCCCGGAGCCGCACGCGGACACGCCGTTCTTGGCGGCGATGACCACGGTGTCGCCGGTTCCGAAGGCGAAGGACACGAAGGTCCAGTACGACAACCGGCCGTTCTCGTCCGGTCCGTACAAGATCAAGGAGTACCGCCGGGGCCAGCAGATGACGCTGGTGCGGAACGAGAATTGGGACCCGAAGACGGACCCGATCCGGCACAACTACCCGGACCAGTACGTCATCAACTTCACCCGCAGCGCCGAGCAGGCCAGTGAGCTGCTGATCGCCGACCAGGGCGCGAACCAGGCGGCGCTGACCATGCAGGACATGACGATCCCGGCGAGCGTCTACCCGAAGGCGATCGCCGACACGAGCGCGAAGAGCCGGATCCTCACCGGTCCGACGCAGTTCGTCTGGTTGATCAACTTCAACACCCAGCGGGTGAAGGACCTCAAGGTCCGCCAGGCCCTGAACTACGCGATCGACCGCCAGGGCATGCTCAAGGTCTGGGGCTCCTACGCCGGTGACCCGGGCACGACGCTGCTGTCGCCGACCACCTCGGGCTACCAGAAGTACAACGCCTACGACGGTGGCACGAACGGCAACATCGAGAAGGCCAAGGAACTGCTCGGCGGCAAGAAGCTGAACCTCACCTACGCCTACCGGAACACCGAGCGCAACCAGGCGATCGCCGCGTTCCTGCGGAGCAGCTTCCAGCAGGTCGGCGTCAACCTGAACATCCAGCCGGTCGACGAGGACCAGTACTACACAGTCATCGGCAAGAAGGACAACCAGTTCGACATGTACATGTCCGGCTGGGGTTCGGACTGGCCGGGTGGCGGCACCGTGATCCCGCCGCTCTGGGACGGCGACCGGATCGTGCCCGAGGGCAACAACAACTACTCCTACCTGGACGACCCGAAGGTCAATGCCGAGATCGATCGGATCCTCGGCCTGTCCGACCTGACCGAGGCCGACAAGGCCTGGGCGGAGTTGGACAAGGACATCATGACCCGCCTCGCGCCGGCCATCCCGGTCATCTACGACAAGCAGACGACCCTGTACGGCTCGAAGATCGGCGGTATCTACCTGAGCGCGCCGTACGGCAACTCGGGTCTGAACAACCTGTACGTCAAGTAAGTCAAGTAAGTCACCACTGCTCCGGTCGGTCGTCGCGCTGACGGCCGACCGGAGCACCCGGCTGGGAGAGACACGTGGCCAGGTTCATCCTGCGGCGAGGGTCACTCGCGCTCCTGACGCTGTTCAGCGTGAGCGTCGTGACGTTCTTCATGTTCTTCGCGGTTCCGACCAGCCCGGCCGAGCTGCAGTGCGGGCGGGACTGCCGCCCCTCCCAGGTGCAGAACATCGAGGAGCAGCTGGGTCTGGACCGACCCGTCTGGCAGCAGTACGGCGAATACATGAAGGGCATCGTCACCGGCCGGACGATCGGTGAGGGCGACACCGCGATCGAGTGCGACGCGCCCTGCCTCGGTTGGTCGTTCCGCAGCAGCGAAGCGGTGACCAGCATCGTCGCTCGGGCGCTTCCGGTCACCCTCTCGATCGTGCTCGGCGGTGTGCTCATGTGGGCGCTGCTCGGCGTCTCGCTCGGCTGCATCTCAGCCCTCCGCCGTGGTACCTGGATCGACAAGACGGCGATCGGCTTCTCGCTCGCCGGCGCGTCGATGCAGATCTACTTCGTCGGTCTGCTCCTGCAGATCTTGTTCGTGTACACGCTGAAGTGGCTGCCGACCCCCGAGTACGTCAGCCCGTTCGAGGATCTCGGGAAGTGGTTCGTCGGGATGATCCTGCCCTGGACGACGCTCGCGCTCCTGAACTCCGCGATCTACGCCCGACTGACCCGTGCCCAGATGCTCGAGTCGCTGTCCGAGGACTACGTCCGGACGGCCCGAGCAAAGGGGTTGCCGCCGCGCCAGGTCCATCTGCGACATGCGCTCCGTGCGGGTATCACGCCGATCGTCACGATCTTCGGCCTCGACCTGGGTGCCTCGCTGGGCGGCGCGGTGATCACCGAGAACGTGTTCGGCATGCCGGGACTCGGCTTCGTCGCCACCCAGGCCGCACGGGAGCTCAACCTGCCTATCGTGATGGCCACCGTGCTGTTGGCCGCGTTCTTCATCGTTTCGACGAACGTCATCGTCGACGGGCTGTACGCCTCCATCGACCCGCGGGTGAGGCTCGGATGACCACTACTGATTCTTCGCAGGCCCCGTCGGTCGAGGACGACTTCCTCACGGTCGACGACCTGCACGTCAGCTTCGAGACGCCGGACGGTGTGGTCCGTGCCGTCGACGGCATCTCGTTCGGCGTCCGTCGCGGGCAGACGCTCGGCATCGTCGGCGAGTCCGGCTCCGGCAAGTCGGTCAGCAGCATGGCCGTGATGGGCCTGCACGACCTGCACCGGACGAAGATCACCGGGCAGATCTCGGTCGGCGGACGCGACATCGTCGGCTGCCCGGAGGAGGAGGTCCGGAAGCTGCGCGGCCGGACGATGGCCATGATCTTCCAGGACCCGCTCTCCGCGCTGCACCCCTTCTACACCGTGGGCCGCCAGATCGTGGAGGGGTACCGGATCCATCACCCGGACGCGAGCAAGAAGGCCGCCCGCCAACGCGCGATCGAGATGCTCGACCGAGTGGGGATCCCGCGCCCGGACAAGCGCGTCGACAGCTATCCGCACGAGTTCTCCGGCGGTATGCGCCAGCGCGCAATGATCGCGATGGCGCTGGTCAACGACCCCGAACTGCTGATCGCCGACGAGCCCACCACGGCGCTGGACGTCACCGTCCAGGCGCAGATCCTCGACCTGCTCGAGGACCTGCAGCGCGAGTTCAACTCGGCGGTCGTCATCATCACGCACGACCTCGGAGTGATCAGCCAGGTCGCGGACGACGTGCTGGTGATGTACGCCGGGCGAGCGGTCGAGAAGGGCTCCGTCGAGCAGGTACTCCGGCATCCGCAGCACCCCTACACCTGGGGCCTGCTCAACTCGGTGCCGTCGCTGCACGGCGACGCCGAAGCCGACCTGCTCCCGATCCAGGGCAGCCCGCCCAGCCTGCTGAACCGCCCCTCGGGCTGCGCGTTCCACCCCCGTTGCCCGTACGCCGGGCAGAACGGCGACCGGTCGTTCACCGACGTCCCCGAGCTGCTGCCCGTGCTGGACGACGCCGGGCACTCGGTCGCTTGCCACCTGCCTGCCGATCGTCGGCGCGAGATCTACCAGCGGGACATTGCGGAAGCCGGGGTGGCGCTGTGAACAAGGCTGTTGCTGCGGAGGACGCGAAGGTGACCGAGAAGCCCAGCCCTCCCGCGAAGGACGCGCTGCTCTCGGTCCGTGGCCTGGCCAAGCACTACCCCGTCGGTGGTGGTGGGTTCGGACGCGGCAAGGCCTTGGTCCGCGCGGTCGACGGCATCGACTTCGACGTCAGCGCCGGCGAGACGCTCGGGCTGGTCGGTGAGTCCGGCTGCGGCAAGACGACGACCGGACGAATGGTGATCCGGTTGCTCGAGGCGTCGGCCGGAACGATCATGTTCCAGGGCAAGGACGTCACCAAGGCACGCGGCCGGGCGCTGGGCCACCTGCGTCAGGACATGCAGATGATCTTCCAGGACCCGTACTCGTCGCTGAACCCGCGGCACACGGTGGGCCGGATCGTCGAGATGCCGCTGAACGTCAGCAACATCGACCCGCCGGGCGGGCGGAAGAAGCGCGTCCAGGAGATGCTCGAACTGGTCGGGCTCAACCCGGAGCACTACAACCGGTACCCGCACGAATTCTCCGGCGGCCAGCGGCAGCGGATCGGTATCGCTCGGGCGCTCGTCGTCGAGCCGCAGTTCATCGTCGCCGACGAGCCGGTGTCCGCGCTCGACGTCTCGATCCAGGCGCAGATCATCAACCTGCTGCGCAAGCTGCAGAGCGAGCTGGACCTGGCGTTCCTGTTCATCGCGCACGACCTCGCGGTGGTCCGGCACTTCTCCCAGCGGATCGCGGTGATGTACCTGGGGAAGATCGTCGAGGTCGGCGACCGGGAGGCGATCTACGAGCGGCCGTCGCACCCGTACACGCGGGCGCTGCTGTCGGCGGTTCCGGACGTGACGAAGATCGGGAACGTCGACTCGAAGCGGATCCGGCTGGCCGGCGACGTACCGACGCCGCTGGACCCGCCATCGGGGTGCCGGTTCCGGACGCGGTGCTGGAAGGCACAGGACAGGTGCGCCCAGGAGGTGCCCCCGCTGACCCCCAAGCGCGGCGGCTCGCTGGCAGCCTGCCACTTCCCAGAGACCTGAGCGCCGCAGGCGCTCATCGTTCTGACGTGGAGCCCGTTGAGGGCGGGTCTGGCAGTCGAGCGCGTCGAGGCCGTGACATTTGGCTTGCGTCATAACGAGGCGCGCTCGCCTGTCAGCGTCGTTCTCAGCGGGCCGCCAACGATTTGCGGAGGAAGTCGAGTTGTAGCAGCAGCAGGTTTTCCTTGACGGTCTCGTCGGTTGCCATGTGGGTGATGCCGGTCAGCGGGAGCACCTCGTGTGGGCGGCCGGCGGCCAGTAGCGCCGAGGACAACTGCAGCGTGTGCGCGGCCACGACGTTGTCGTCCGCGAGTCCGTGCACGATCATCAGCGGCCGGGCCAACTTCCCGGCGTCGGCGATCAGCGACGAGCGGCGGTAGGCGTCCGGCTGTTCGTCCGGGAGCCCGAGGTACCGCTCGGTGTAGAACGTGTCGTAGAGCACCCAATCGGTCACCGGCGCCCCGGCGATCCCGGCGTGGAAGACGTCCGGGCGCCGCAGCACCGCCAGCGCCGCCAGATACCCCCCGAACGACCACCCGCGGATCCCCACGCGTCCCAGGTCGAGGTCGGGATGCTCCTTGGCCAGGGCCAGCAGCCCGTCGGCCTGGTCGTCGAGCACGGGCCCCGCGAAATCGAGACGGATCGCGTGCTCGAACGAAGGTGCGACGCCGGGCGTCCCGCGGCCGTCGACGATGACCACCGCGAACCCCTGGTCGGCCCACCACTGCGGCTCCAGCCACATCGTCCCGGCGGCCATCACCTCCTGATGGTGCGGACCGCCGTACGGGTCCATCAGCACCGGGAGCCGGGTGCCCGGCACGTGATCGCGCGGGTAGAGCACCGCCGCCGGTAGCCGTCGGTCGGTCACCCGGCTGAGCGTCGGGGCAGCGAGGAACGGCGGCGTGGCCGCGAAGGACTCCAGCGTTTGGTCGGGCTGCCCCTCCCGGCGGACGACGTAGGTAACGCCGGCCGTCTCCAGCGTCCGCCGGATCTCCACCCGGGTCGGGCCGCCGGAGACGCCGCTGAACCACCCGGCGCCCTCGGTGACCTTGCGTGCGGTGCCGTCCGGGCCCACCCGGTAGACGTCGTTCTGCTCCGGGGCGTCCTCGGTGCCTTCGACCAGCACGTCGTCGCCGTCCTGGCCCACGTACCGCCGCACGTAGAGGCTCGCTGGGGTGACGGGCACGCCGCCGACGACCAGCCGCCGAGCGTCGCCCTCGTCGGAGCCGAGCACCAGCCGACCGTCACCCAGCAACGCCGGGGTACCCGGCAGGAGCTCCAGCCACGGGGAACCCGCCGCCTCGGTGTGCGTGGTCAGCTCACCGGTGTCCGGGTCGGCGCCGAGCACCAGCGCCCTGGTCTGGCGACGATCCATCACCGTGAACAGCGGGCAGCCGCTGTCGTCCCAGCCGCCGGTGACGAGGTAGGGGTACGCGTCGGCGTCCCAGGTGAGGTCGAGTCGCGCGGCCTCGGCGGCGATCGGCACCACGTGCAGCGAGACGCGCGCGTTCGGGCTGCCGGCCTGTGGGTAGCGGATCGCGGTGGGCTCCCGGCTGGGCTGGGCCGGGTCGGCGATGTACCAGGTGCGCACCGGGGACTCGTCCACCCGGGCGGCGAGGATCCGCTCGGAGTCCGGCGACCACCAGTAGCCCCGGAACCGGTTCATCTCCTCGGCGGCGACGAACTCCGCGACGCCCCAGGTGACCCCGTCCTCGGCGACCAGCGTGCGGTCCGTCCACTCGTCCGCGGAGCGTTCGAGCAGGTGCAGTGCGCCCCCGGTGACGTAGGCGACCCGGTCGCCGGTCGGCGACGGTCGCGGGTCGAGCACGGGTCCCGCGACCGGCAGCTCGACCGGGGTCGGGTCGTCGCCGGGCAGCAGACCGATCCGGTACAGCTTCCCGCCGAGCGTGAACACCGCGATCCGGGTGTCCTCGTCGGTGGAGTAGGAGACGATGCCGCCGCCGGCCTCGCGGCGACGCTCGCGCAGCGCCTTCTCCTCCGGCGGGAGGTTCTCCTCGTCGGTGTCGCGAAGGACGCGGGGGTCGGCCACGATCCGCTCGCTGCCGCTCCCGGTGTCGAGCACCCAGAGCGCGTGCACGGGATCGGTCGGGCCGGACGAGCGGAGGAAGACGACCCGCTCCCCGTCCCGGGAGACGGCGACGGTGCGCGGCGCTCCAAGGGTGAAGGTGCGGGTCCGGGCGGCCAGGCGGGGGAACGACGTGCCCGGATCGGTCTCGACGGTGCGCGAACTCACTCCGCCATCCTGCCACTCGGCTCTCGGGTGGGCCCCCCGCGCGCCCGTACGCTGGGACGCATGGCTATGCGCCCCGGCCGACGTCGCTAGGGCTCCCTACGATGCTCACTCCGGAGTCGACCTCATGATCCCGAGCCGCCGCCTACTGCTGGTGCACGCGCACCCGGACGACGAGACGATCACGACCGGCGCCACGATGGCCAGGTACGCGGCCGAAGGTGCGCACGTCACGCTCGTCACCTGCACGCTCGGCGAGGAGGGCGAGGTGCTCGTGCCGTCGCTGGCCGGGCTCGCGTCGGATCAGGCGGACCAGCTGGGTGGCTACCGGATCGGCGAGTTGGCCAAGGCGTTGGACGCGCTCGGCGTCACCGACCAGCGGTTCCTCGGCGGCACCGGGCGATACCGCGACAGCGGGATGATCGGCACGCCGCAGAACGATCACCCGCGGGCGTTCTGGCGGGCCGACGTCTCGGTGGCGGCGGCTGAGCTGGCGGCGGTGATCCGCGAGGTGCGGCCACAGGTCGTCGTCACGTACGACCCGGACGGACTGTACGGACACCCGGACCACATCCAGGCCCACCGCGTGACGATGCGCGCGATCGAGCTGGCCTCGCAGCCGGGAGAAGACGGCGACGCCTGGCGGGTGCGCAAGGTGTACTGGCCGAGCGAGCCCCGGTCGCTGCTGGCCCGCGGCATCGAGCGGTTCGCCACCTCCGCGGAGAACCCGTTCGCCGGCGAGCGCGACGTCGACGCGCTCCCGTTCGTCACCCCGGACGAGAAGCTGGGCGCTCGCATCGACGCCTCCGCGTACGCGGAGGCGAAGCGGGCCGCGATGCGCGCGCACGCGACCCAGGTCGACCCCGGGACCTGGCTGCACGTGCTCGCCGAGAACCTGGGTGTGGAGCCGGTCGGTGTCGAGTACTACATCCGGGCGGTCGGTGAGGCCGGTCCGGGCACCGATCCGCACGGGTGGGAGGACGATCTGTTCGCGGGGCTGTGAGTACTCTCCCGGTGTGACGACACCCGCCCCTCCCGGCGTCACGGCACCCGCCGCCGGCCCTGGGCCTGACGCCGTCGCCGAGTGGGCCCTACGCATCGCGGCGGTGCTGGTCGGAACCGTGATCACGGTGACCACCGAGGTGATCGCCGCGTTTCTCACGCCGTTCCGCCTCGGTGGAACGTTGATACCGATCAGCTGGGTCATCGTGGTGGCCGGCGTCGTCCTCGGCGTGACGATCACCCGTTACGGATCGGGGATCGCCGGCGCGACGGCGGTACCCGCGCTCGCCTGGTTCCTGGTGCTGTGGCCGCTCTCGTCGTCGACGGCGGAGGGCGACCTGGTCGTGCCGGGCACCTGGGTCGGATACGGCGTTCTGCTGCTGGGGCTGCTGGCGATCGTCGGCACGGTGGCCGTGAGCATGGCGATGTCGCGACCACGACGCTCACTTGGATAGGCGTTCATTTAGGTAATGGCTGCACGCGGTGGTGTGGTGATGTCCTACCGTTCCCGCGGTAGAGGTACGTGGGAGGTCGGAAGTGCGGAACAGGTGGGCCCGGATCGGGGTCGTCGTCGCGGTGCTGGTCGTGGTGAACTTCGCCGCGCGGTTGGTGCTGCGGCTGGCCAACGGCGCCAGCGAGGACGTGGAGTTCACGACCGCGTTGACGTCGCTCGTCGGCATGGGGCTCGTGGTGGCGGTCGCCGGGTTCCTGACCGCGCGTCGGTACCTGCTCTCGGTCACCGCAGGTGACCTGTTCTTCGACATCCTGATCGCGTCGCTGGTGGTGACGGTGGTCGGGCCGTTCGTCTCCGGCGGCACGCCGTTCGGATCCGGTGCCGGGCAGTGGATCATCCAGTTGCTGGTGTGCGTCGGGGCGCTGGTCGTCGGCGGCGCGATCGGTGTGCTGCTCGCGATCGCGTTCGGGCTCGACCCCAAGAGCCGCGCGTGGGGCGCTTACGCGTCGCAGGTCAAGCTGCCCGCGAAGGCAACCCGCCCCGGCAAGGCGACGACCAAGCCCGCCAAAAAGGCCCAGCCGGCCAAGAAGCGCACGTCCGCGAAGCGTTCGTAGGGACCTGGAGTCCGCCGACGTCGTTGCGTCATAAGGAGGCGCGCTCGCGCGTCAGCGTCGTTCTCGGCGGGCCGCCCACTAAGGCCGGTAGTAGCGGTAGGTGTGGTGGTGGGTGAACCCGAGCTTCTCGTACATCGCGAGCGCTCCGGCATTGTCCGAGTCGACCTGCAGGTAGACGCCCTCGGCGCCGTGCTCGGCGGCGTACTCCACGGCGCCGGCCAGCAGGTGGGTGGCCAGTCCGCGCCGACGGTGCGCCGGGTCGACCTCGACCGCGGTGATCCCGACCCACCCCTCGTCCAGCGCGAGACGGCAGATCGCCACCGGCGCCCCGTCCAACCGCAGCGCCACGAATCCCGGCGCGGTGCCCGAGCGCAGCACCTCCTGGGCCACAGCGGGGAGTGCGCCACCACCCCGGTAGTGGTACGCCGCCAACCATCCCGGGTCGGGGGAGGAGGCGACGGTCACCGGCGGGAGACCCGGCACCGACAGGTTCGCCGCCCGCAGCGCCCGCACCCTCGCCACTAGCACCAGCGCACCCCACCGGTCGGTCCAGCCGCGCTCGGCCAGCGCCCGCCGCAGGTCGTCCCGGGCCGGCAACGGCAGCTGGATCGTCGGCGGCAGGTCCCGGGCGGCGTACCACTCCCGCACGGACGCCAGCGCGTCGTCGAGCGGCGATCCCGGGTCGCCGAGCGGCAGTACCGAGTTCGCCCGTCCGGTCCACCCACCGGCCGCCCGCAGCTGCCATTCGCCCAGCTCGGCGGTGTCCAGCCCGCGCCAGCCCAGCGACGCGATCCGCTCCAGCTCGAGGTCGTCGATGCGGGCAACCCGGGGGGAACGCCGCGGCGGGATGCGTTTGGCGGCCACGACGTCTGCCACCGCCACGGCCACCGTGTCACCTGCTGCGGTTCTCACCACTACCCGCTGGCGTTCTGCGTCCAGCTCGATAAGCTCCCCGAGAACGTCGCCGTACTGCGGTCGATCGGCGCTGGGAGTGGTGAGGACTCTGCGTACGACGACACGGTGGCCGACGTCCGTCGGGCGGAGCGACATCTGACCCACCTCTGCATTCCCGAACAGCAGCCAGCGATACTAGATACCGCTAAGGCGGTACCTCGTCTGAGTTGGTTCTGTCGTAATGATCCAAAGGCGAAGCCGCCACCGCGCCTGGAAGGACTACCTACGTGACGTACGTCATCGCCGAGCCCTGCGTCGATGTCAAGGACAAGGCGTGCATCGAGGAGTGCCCCGTCGACTGCATCTACGAGGGGGAACGGATGCTCTACATCCACCCCGACGAGTGCGTTGACTGCGGCGCCTGCGAACCGGTCTGCCCGGTCGAGGCGATCTTCTACGAGGACGACGTGAAGGAAGAGTGGCGCGAGTACTACAACGCCAACGTCGTTTTCTTCGACGAGATCGGGTCGCCGGGCGGTGCGTCCAAGCTCGGGCTGATCAAGCACGACGCTCCGCTGGTCGCGGCGCTCCCGCCGATGGGTGAGGGGCACTGAGCACGGACGCGGCCGCAGCGACGCGGGCACTGTCCGCGTCGCTGCCCGATTTTCCGTGGGACACGCTGGCGCCCTATGGGCGACGGGCGCGTGAACACCCGGACGGCTTGGTCGACCTGTCCGTCGGGACACCGGTCGACCCGACCCCCGCGGTGGTGCGGGCTGCTCTGGTGGGGGCAGCCGACGCACCGGGGTACCCCCTGACCGCTGGTAACTCGGCGCTCCGCGGCGCGGTGCAGGGCTGGGCCGCGGACCGGCTGGGGTGCTCCGCCGAGGTCGGGGTGCTGCCCACGATCGGCTCGAAGGAGCTGGTGGCCTGGCTCCCGACGCTGCTCGGGCTCGGGCCGTCGGACACCGTGCTCTTCCCCGAGCTGGCGTACCCCACGTACGACGTCGGCATCCGGCTGGCGGGCGCGGTCGGCGTGCGGTCGGACGCCACGGTGGCCGCCGGGCCCGGCCGGGTCGCCGCCATCTGGGTGAACTCCCCGTCGAACCCGACCGGACGCGTGCTCGGCGTGGCGCACCTGCGCAAGGTGGTGGCCTGGGCTCGCGAGCGTGGCGCGGTCGTGATCTCCGACGAGTGTTACCTGGAGCTCGGCTGGGAGGTCGAGCCGGTCTCGGTGCTCTCCGACGAGGTCAGCGACGGGAACGTCACCGGCCTGCTCGCCGTGCACTCGCTGTCGAAGCGCTCGAACCTCGCCGGGTACCGAGCCGGCTTCGTCGCCGGTGATCCGGCGATCGTCGGCGAGCTGCTGGCGGTGCGCAAGCACGCCGGGATGATCGTGCCGGAGCCGGTGCAGGCCGCGATGGCGGCGGCGCTGGGCGACGTGACACACGTCACCGAGCAGCGCGATCGGTATGCGCTGCGTCGGGTCGCTCTGCGGGAGGCGCTGGTCGCCGCCGGATTCCGGATCGACCACTCGGAGGCCGGGCTGTACCTGTGGGCCACCCGGGACGAGCCGTGCTGGGACACCGTCGGATGGCTCGCCGACCGCGGCATCCTCGTCGCGCCGGGCGCGTTCTACGGGCCGGCCGGTGCACACCACGTGCGGGTCGCGCTCACCGCGACCGACGAGCGCGTCGCCGCCGCGGTCAAGCGCCTTACTCCCTGACCGCCCGCACGCCCAGTTACGCCGAATCCGCCTCCACAGCGCGCGTGGAGGCGGATTTGGCGTAAACGAGCGCGGCCCGCGCGGGCGCCCCGCGCCCCGCGCCCCGCGCGGGCGCCCCGCTTCCCGCGCCGAGCCCGGCGCGGGAAGCCCCGCGCTCAGTTCTGGTGCAGTGCCTCGTTGAGCCCGCCCCAGCTCCGGCCGGCCCGCGGCACCGCCTCCAGCGCCCCGGTCACCGAGTTGCGGCGGAACAGCACCCCGTCGGCACCGGCCAGCGACGCAGCCTTCACGACCGAGCCGTCCGGCAGCGTCACCTTCGACCCGGCGGTGATGTACGTCCCCGCTTCGACCACGGAGTCGTCGCCGAGCGGGATGCCCAGCCCCGAGTTCGCGCCCAACAGGCACCGCTCGCCGACCGTGATCACGGTCGTGCCGCCGCCGGACAGCGTCCCCATGATCGACGCGCCACCACCGACATCGGATCCGTCGCCCACGACGACCCCGGCCGAGATCCGGCCCTCGACCATCGAGTTCCCGAGCGTGCCCGCGTTGAAGTTGACGAAGCCCTCGTGCATGACCGTGGTGCCGGACGCCAGGTGAGCACCGAGCCGCACCCGGTCCGCGTCCGCGATCCGGACCCCGGAAGGCACCACGTAGTCGGTCATGCGGGGGAACTTGTCGACCCCGTAGACCTCGAAGTGCGTCCGCGCCGCCCGTGCCCGTGCCCGGACGGACTCGACCTCCGCCACCGGAACCGGCCCCGCCGACGTCCACGCGACGTTCGCCAGCACCCCGAAGACCCCGGAGAGGTTCACGCCGTGGGGGCGGACCAGTCGGTGCGACAGCAGGTGCAGACGCAGGTAGGCGTCCGCGGCGTCCGCCGGCGCGGCGTTCAGGTCGGTGACGACGGACACCGCGACGACCTCGACGCCGCGCAGCGGGTCCCACCCAACCGCACCAGCCAACTCAGAGCCCAAGAGCTCTTTAGTTCGCAGTGCGGCCTCTCCCTGGGCGGTGTCTTTATCCAGCCGCGCGACGCCGGGCGCAAGGTCTGATACCCCGGGAGCGCCCAACCCCAACTTCCCTGCGGGGAACCACACGTCCAGAATCTGGCCGGCGAACTCGGTCGCCAGGCCCACTCCCCAGATGCTCACGGCGTCCACCTTATCGAGAGCTAATGTCGGGCCGTGACGTTGGATCTCGCCGGCGACCCGGTCGCCCTCACCGCTGCCCTGGTCGACTTCCCCTCGGTCTCCGGCGCGGAAGGCCCACTCGCCGACGCGGTGGAAGCCGCGCTGAACAGCGTGAAGAACTACCGGATCACCCGCGACGGCGACACGGTCGTCGCCCGCACCGATCTCGGCAGGAAACACCGCATCCTGCTCGCCGGTCACCTCGACACGGTGCCGATCGTCGACAACGTGCCGTCCCGGCGCGACGGAGATCTCCTCTACGGGTGCGGCACCTCCGACATGAAGAGCGGCCTCGCGGTGCTGCTCCACCTGGCCGCCACGATCCCGGACCCTGCCTACGACCTGACGCTGGTCTGCTACGACAACGAGGAGGTCGAGGCGGTCAAGAACGGCCTGGGCCGGGTCGGCCGCAACCACCCGGACTGGCTGGCCGCCGACTTCGCGATCTTGCTCGAGCCCACCGACGGGACGGTCGAGGGCGGCTGCCAGGGGACGCTGCGAGCCAAGATCACCACCAGCGGCAAGCGCGCCCACTCCGCCCGCAGCTGGTTCGGCGTCAACGCGATCCACGCGGCGGGCGAGATCCTCGCCCGCCTCGGGAAGTACGAACCGCGCACGGTCGAGATCGACGGCCTCGTCTACCGGGAGGGCCTCAACGCGGTGCGCATCGAGGGTGGCGTGGCAGGCAACGTCATCCCGGATCGGTGTGACGTCACCGTCAACTACCGGTTCGCGCCCGACCGCACGGAACAGGGCGCCGAGCAGCACGTCCGCGAGGTGTTCGACGGTTACGAGCTCGCGATCACCGACTCCTCACCCGGGGCGCTGCCGGGCCTCAGTTCTCCGGCGGCGGCGAACTTCGTCGATGCCCTGAAGGTCCCCGTCCAGGCGAAGCTCGGGTGGACCGACGTGGCCCGGTTCGCCGGTCTCGGCATCCCCGCGGTCAACTTCGGCCCTGGTGACCCGAACCTGGCGCACCAGGCTGGCGAGTACGTCGACGTCCGAAAGATCACGGATGCCGCAGCGGCACTTCGTCGCTACCTCACTGCCGGTTAGCGTTCGCCGATTGCGGGATACCGTGACCGGCATGACCGTGTGCCCCGGCGCCCTGCTCCGCTGCGCTCCTCGCTCGCCAGCGCTCGCTGCGATGCTCCTGCCGTCCTCGGGGAACTCAGTGGAGAACGCCTCATGACCGGCGCCGTGCCGCAACCCGACCGTCAGCGTGGCCCGGTCACGCTCCGCCGTCGGCGGTCGTCCACGAGCACCACCGACCAGCGGCTGCTCGACAACCGCAGCGGCCGTGCGGACTTCATCCACTCCGACACGTGGCGGGTCTTGCGGATCCAATCGGAGTTCGTGGAGGGCTTCGGCGCGCTCGCCGAGCTGGGCCCGGCGGTGAGCGTGTTCGGCTCCGCCCGGACCCCCGTCGACCACTCCGACTACGCGCTCGCCGAGCAGCTCGGCCATGCCCTCGTCCGCGCCGGTTTCGCGGTGATCACCGGCGGCGGCCCCGGCACGATGGAGGCCGCGAACAAGGGCGCGAGCGAGGCCGGCGGGGTGAGCGTCGGTCTCGGTATCGAGCTGCCGTTCGAGCAGGAGCTCAACGAGTTCGTCGACGTCGGCGTGAACTTCCGGTACTTCTTCGCCCGGAAGACGATGTTCGTGAAGTACGCCCAGGCGTTCTGCGTGCTCCCCGGTGGGTTCGGGACCCTGGACGAGCTGTTCGAGGCCCTCACGCTGGTGCAGACCCGGAAGGTGACCCGGTTCCCGGTCGTCCTGATCGGCACCCGGTACTGGGGTGGCCTGGTCGACTGGCTGCAGCAGAGCATGCTCGCCGACGGCAAGATCTCCGAGCAAGATCTGGACCTGATCCAGCTCACCGACGACATCGACGAGGCGGTCGCCGCCGTGCTGTCCGCGGAGACCCTCTCGGCGGACCAGGCCACCGGCGCCGACGAAGCTCCGGTGGAGGCCTGAGTGAATTCGTCTCGACCGGCGGCGGTCTGCGTCTACTGCGCGTCCTCCACGTCGATCGACCCCCGCCACGTCGCGCTCGCTGCCGAAGTCGGCACCGAGCTGGCCCGGCGCGGCCACGTGCTGGTGTCCGGCGGAGGACGGGTCTCGATGATGGGTGCGGTCGCGGCGGCCGCCCGAGCCGGGGGAGCACGCACGATCGGCGTCATCCCCGAGGCGCTGAGCAGCCGGGAGATCGCCGACTTCGACTCCGACGAGCTCATCGTCACCACGGGGATGCGCGAGCGGAAGGCCGCGATGGACGGCTGCGCCGACGCGTTCCTCGGCCTGCCCGGCGGGATCGGCACGCTCGAAGAGGTGTTCGAGGTCTGGACGTCCCGGTCGCTCGGCATGCACGCGAAACCCGTCGTGCTGCTCGACCCCGAGGGCTTCTACGACGGCCTGCTCGGGTGGCTGACCGACCTGGCCGGCCGCGGCTTCGTGCGCCCCGAGGCGCTCGCGCTGCTCACGGTCGTGGACTCGGTACCCGCCGCCTTCGACGCGATCGAGGACGGCATCGCCCACGCGACCCGCGTCGAGGCGGGCCCGTCTGCCCCGGTCCGCGTCCAAGACTGATTACGCCGCCCGGCGAACCACCGCAGGCACGCCCGCTCCTGCAGCGATGGCTCCCGACGCGCGCCTCGCGTCCCCCGGCAGGGCCCGCCCACGCCCCGCCGTAGGGCGTCCGCCCGTGCCCGCCCACCCCGCCGTAGGCAGGCTCCCGGCGCGCGCCTCATGTCCCGCCGTTGGCCACCTGGTTCCCAGGCGCGCGGTTCGACCGAATTCATGACGGAACTTGCGGAACTGGCTGCCTCGGACTCACTCCGTTGTAGACGATGTACCCGTGGTCGTACCGAAGTCCGTCGCGCTACGCCTACTCGGACCGGTGAGCCTGCTCTCCCCGGACTCCGAACGTCCACTCGGCGGAACGAAGAGTCGTGTGGTGATGGCCGCGCTCGGGCTGCGGCTCAACCACGCGGTCCCTGCCACGCAGCTGATCGACGACGTGTGGGGCGCGAACCCCCCGGCGACGGCCCGAAACACGGTGCAGGTGTACCTCTCCGGCGTCCGCCGCGCGTTGGAGAGCGCCGGGCGGCCGTTTCGTCTCGACCGCCTAGCCGGCGGTTATCGGTTGTCGGGCCGGCCAGAGCAGGTGGACTGGCTGCGGTTCGAGCTTCTCGCCGACCGGGCGCGCGGCAGCGGGCGCGTCGGCGACCGGGAGGCCGCGGCGGCTTCGCTGGCCGAAGCGCTAACGCTCTGGCAGGGTCCGCCGCTGGCCGATCTCCGCGGGACGCCGCTGTACGCCGCGTTCGCAGGCGCGATGGATGCCGCGCGGGTCGGAGCGCTCAGCGACCGGTTCGCGGCCGAGCTGGCGTTGGGCACGCCCGGCCTGGCGGCCGAACTGAGCGATCTGGTGCGGACGCGCCCGCTGGACGAGCAGCTCACGCGGCATCTGATGCACGCGCTTCAGAACGAGGGACGGCGAATCGAGGCCCTGGCCGTCTACGCCGACTTCCGTGACCGGCTGGTGCGCGACCGTGGCGTCGAGCCCGGCGTCCGACTGACACGCATGTACCGGGCGATCCTCGCGGACGATCCGCCGGAACCGCTGCCGCCAGTGCCGCGCCCCATCGGCCGGGTCGTCGGGCGCGAAGCGGCCGACTTCGTCGGGCGGGCCGGGGAACTCGCCGAGACGCTGGGCCTGCTCGCCCAGCCCGGTCTGGTCACGATCACCGGGCCACCGGGCGTGGGCAAATCGCGGTTCGCGGCGGAAGTCGCAGCCCGGATCTCCGCAGCCGGATCGGTCCGTCCGCTGTTCGTCCGGTTGGACGGGGTCGCCGAGCCCTCCGAGGTCGTTGCGGCTGTGGCCGACGCGTTCGGGCCGCAGCCGGCGGCCGTGATTCGTCGTCCGGCGGTCGACCGCATTCGGTACTCGCTGCTCGGCACGTCCGCGCTGCTGGTGCTCGACAACTGCGATCCTGTCGCCGCGGCCTGCGTCGAGCTGTGGGACGAGCTTCTGGAGGACGAGACGCTGCGCGTGCTCGCGACGAGCACGCGCCCGCTGCACGCGGCAGGCGAGGTGACGATTCGATTGGCGCCTCTCGCGGTTCCGTCCGAGCACAGCGGGACCGCAGCGGAGATCGAGAGGGTCGACTCGGTGGCCCTGTTCTGCGCCCGCGTACGCGCACTCCGACCCGGATTCGTGCTCACCGACGATATGGCGCCCGTCGTGGCCGAGATCTGTCGTCTCGTCGAGGGCATCCCGCTCTCTTTGGAGTTGGCCGGCAGCCGGACCCAGGTGCTCAGCCCGGCCGAGCTGGTCGAGCGACTCAGCGACCAGTTGCAGACGCTGCGGTCGATCTCCCGCCGACCGGATGACCGTCACGAGTCGCTCTCCTCAGCGCTCACGGCGGCGAGCGCGCACCTCACACCCGACGAACGGATGCTGTTCGCGCGGCTGGCCGTGTTCACCGACACGTTCACGCTTCGCGCTGCCGAGGCCGTCGCTCCACCGGACGTTCCGGTCCTCGACGTCCTCCACGCCCTGGTGGACGCCTCCCTGGTGATCGCCGACGTGTCCGGCAGGGAGAGCCGGTACCGCATGCTCGAATCGGTCCGTCAGTTCGGACGATCGATCCTCTCGGAGAGTGAAACCGCCGACGCGGTCGCGCGCCGCAGCGACTACCTCCGGGATCTCGTCGCCCGCGCGGCCGAGGCCCGGCACGGCCCGGACCGGATGCTGTGGTGCCGACGGTTGGACGACGCGCGGCAGGATCTGCGGGTCACGCTCGACGAAGCAGTACGCTCCGGCCGGCTCGACCTCGCGATGGCCCTGGCGGCCGACCTCGGTTGGTACTGGGCGAACACACCCCAGGTCGGGTTGGAGTGGTACCGGCGCGTGCTGTCCGCGGCGGCCACTGCGGCCGCGCCCCTCGCGCCGGAATCGTTGCTGCCGGTCCAGTTGTCGGCGGCCGTGATCGCGTCGTACCTGGTGCTACCCGAGGCACTGCGCTACGCCCGCGCAGCCGAGGCGACGGCTGATCTGCTCGGCGATCGCGCCGGTCGGATGAGGGCGCTGCAGCACCAGGCGGACATCGCACACGAGGCGGGCGACCTCGCCGACGCGGTGGAGGCGGCGAACGAGGCCTGGCGCCTCGCCGCTGATCTCGGAGATCCGCACGCGGTCGGCCGCTGTGGCCTCTCGGTGGCGTACAACTGGCTGGCGGCGAACTCGATCGAGGACGCCGAGCGCTGGGCGACCGACGCGATGCGTGCTTTCGCGGCGGCTGACGACGAGGGCGGCCAGGCCGACGCTCGTCTGCTGATCGGTGAGGCGCTGCTGAGCGACGGTCGCCATCAGGAGGCGGAGCACGAGTTGACCGCTGCCCTCGACGTCTTCCGCGCCCAGGAGAGCGATGAGCAGGCCGCGCGGGCCGCGGTGCTGCTGGCGGACGCCGTGCATCGGAGAGGTGCCCGGTCGGATGCCGCCGATTTTGCCGAGGAAGCGTTCGATCGGCATGCGCAGATCGGGCATCCGTGGGCTGTCGCACACGATCTGGATGTTCTGGCCGCCGTCTGCGCCCGCCAGAACAGCGCGCGGGATGCCGCCGTCCTGCTGGGAGCCGCCGACGCGGTGCGGACCGCAGCCGATCTCGTCCGGTCTCCACGCGACGAGACGCTGCGAGCCGACGTCCTGACGGCCTGCGAACGGGCGCTGGGGACGCGCGGTGCCAGGGACGCTGTGCGGGCCGGCGCGATGAAGAGCTTCCCCTCGGCGAACGGGTTCGCCAGGACGGTCCTGCGTGGGTCGGCCGAAGTCTCAGTTGCGTGAGGGGGATTCGAAGGGCTTGGACCATTTGTTCGGTCCAAGAGGGGCCGACGCCGGTTCGGCGGTCGTGACCACCGGCACTGCCACGAACACGGCCACGAGTAGCGCGCGGGCGGCCCATTTGATCTTTCCGGCCATGATTCGCTCTCCTCTGGACGGCGACTGAAGAGACGGGGCAGAAGTCGGCCCCGCCCACGATCGAGGCTAGGCGAATCGTTCTGGCGGTTGAAGAGGTATCCGGCTTCAGGATTCTTTCAGCATGCTTTCAGCTTTGGCGCAGCGCCGCGTTAAGACTTGAGTCCTGGGAACGGGGCGCGCCGTTCCGACCAGCAGAAAGACTCACCGTATGCGCGCCAGTTGATTCGGGGATAGTTTCAGCTTCTCCGAATAGGCCGCACAGCTCTTTACATCGCCGCCGATCCGGCTAGCGTTACCCACCGTCTCCGCCGATGCTGCGGAGTTGCACCGCGAAAGGCGATTCCCGAACTCTTTCGAGTATTCGAATCGCGAGAATTTTCAGTCCGGAAGGAGGTGGAGAAATGCTGGATCTGGAGTTCGTCGAGGACGTGAAGCTGGAGGCGGTCCCGGCCAGCCTGGCCGAGGAGCTCTGCGCCGTCGACCAGGTGCGGGAGCAGACCGAGTGGGTCGCGTTCGGAAGCTTCGTGTGACAGCGGCCGGCGCGGGCTGACGGCCAGGCGCTGGACGACCCGAATCAAATCGCCTCACGTCAGGAGTATCGAATGCTGGATCTCGAATTCATCGAAGACGTCCGACTCGACGAGGTTCCGGCCTCGCTCGCCGGCGAGCTGGCCGAGATGCAGGGCCCGGCGAGCATCGAGCAGGTGCACGTCGCATTCAGCAGTTTCGTCTGATCGGCCATCAAGGGCTCGGGCGCGACGCGCGCCCGAGCTCGACCGAATCACCCGAGGAGCATCGAATGGCCGTGATCGAATCGGCGCAGGCCCCGCCTCATTCGGCCGGTGAATGGCCGATGGATTCGCTGGACGTCGCCGGGCGAATTCGGGCCGGCTGGACGCCGCTCCCTTTCCAGGAATTCGTCGTCAAGGTACACAGCCGCTGCAATCTCGCCTGTGACTACTGCTACATGTACGAGATGGCCGACCAGAGCTGGCGAGCGCAGCCGGCGGTCATGCCGGACCGGGTGATGGGACACGTCTGCGACCGGATCGGCGAACACGTCGCGGCACACGACCTTCGTGCGGTTCACGTCGTCCTGCACGGCGGTGAGCCGCTGCTCGCCGGCCGTGCCGCGATCCGCCGTTTCGCTCGATTGGCGCGAGCGGCCGTCGGTTCCGCCCGGCTCGAGATCGGTGTGCAGACGAACGGAATTCTGCTGAGCCCGGAGTTCCTGGACCTGTTCGCCGAGTACGGCATCCGGGTCGGCGTGAGTCTGGACGGCGGCCAGGACGGCCAGGACCGCCACCGGCGATACGCGAGCGGCCGCGGCAGCTACGACCGGGTCGCCGAGGGCCTGCGCCGGTTGACCTCCGACGCGTACCGCCCGCTGTTCAGCGGCTTGCTCTGCACGATCGACGTCGCCAACGACCCGCTCGCCACCTACCGTGAACTCGCCTCGTGGGAGCCCCCGAAGGTCGACTTCCTGCTGCCGCACGGAAACTGGGCGACGCCGCCGCCGGGGCGCACGCCCGATCCCGCCGCGACGCCGTACGCGGACTGGCTGATCCCGATCTTCGAGCAGTGGTACGGCGGCGGCGACCCGACGACGCCCGTCCGGCTGTTCACCGCGATCATCCGGCTGCTCCTCGGCCGGACCGCCGTGACCGAACACGTCGGGCTCTCGGCGATCCGACTGCTGGTGATCGAGACCGACGGCACGCTCCAGCAGGTCGACACGCTGAAGAGCACCTACTCGGGGGCGCCGGAAACCGGCCTCAACGTCATCGACAACACGTTCGACGAGGCGCTCGTGCATCCCTCGATCGTGGCCCGTCAGATCGGCGTCGAGGCGCTCGGTGCCACCTGCCGGTCGTGCTCGCTCCGCGACGTCTGCGGAGGCGGCGACTACACGCACCGTTACCGCGAGCACTCCGGCTTCCGACACCGCTCCGTCTACTGCCCGGACCTGATGCGCCTGATCACGCACATCAAGAGCCGGGTCGAAACCGATCTCCGCGCTGCACGGAGGGAGACCCCGTCATGAGCGTCCCCACGCACGCCGCCTCGTCGACCGACGATCTGGTCGTCACCCTGGCCGCCGGGACCGACGTCACGGCCTCGATCAACCGGCTGTACTCCGCCCAGCTCCGGCTGCGCACCGCTCGCCTGCGAGCGCTCGTCGCACGGGCTCGTGGCGTGGACCCGCAGATCACGCGGGAGACCTACCCGGACGAAAGCTACGCAACGCTGCTCACCGTGCAGAAGACGCACCCGCGAGTGGTAGCGGCGCTCCTGCTCTACCCGCACGTCGGCGCCTGGCTCGCGAACGGATTACGCCGACTCGACGCCGAGCGCCCGGCCACGTGGGCGGACCTTCAGCCGGAGTACCTCCCGGGGCTGGCGGCCTCGGCCGTGCTTCGGGCAGGTGTCGACGCCACGGTGCCGCTGCGCGCCCGTGCGGATCGGGTCTTCCTGCCCACTCTCGGGACGTGTGTGCTGCCGCCCGCGGCAGAGGCCGCCCCGGCATGGATTCTCCGGGTCGACGCGTCCGGTCGCCGGATCACCGACGGGAGCACGGAGATTCCGCTGCCCGCCGACCTCTCCGAGGAGACCGCCAGGTGGCTGCCGATCCGGCGGCTGCGCGCCGTGCACGGGACTGCCCTCGATGTGGCACTCGACGATCAGGATCCTGCGCGGACCTGCGGACCGACCCGCGATCTCGCCCCTCGGCTCGATCCGGCGGAGGTAGCGGACTGGCAGCGCGCCTTCGACGAGGCCTGGGGGTTGCTGGTCGCCGACCATCCGACGTATGCCGAAGGGCTACGCGCCGGCCTGCAGAGCCTGGTGCCGCTCGTTCCGCTCGGCGGCGGGCGCAGCTCGAGCCTTACGGCCGGTGACGCGTTCGGGTCGGTGGTCACCACGCCGCCCACCGACGGTGCTGGACTGGCGCTGACCCTGATCCACGAGTTCCAGCACAACAAGCTCTCCGCACTCCTCGACTCCCGGGCGCTGTACCGCAGTGACTCGGACGAGTGGTTCTACGCGCCGTGGCGGGACGATCCGCGTCCGTTCGGGGCCGTTCTGCAAGGCGTCTACGCGCACCTGGGCGTCGCCGACTTCTGGCGGGTCCACCGCCGGTCCGCCCTTGGGGAGGACACGACGTTCGCTCACATGGAGTTCGTCCGCTGGCGCCAGCAGACGGAGGAGGCCGCTGCCGAGCTGACGCGGTCTGGCGTGGCCAACGACGAGGGCCGACGCTTCCTGGACCTGATCTCCGGTCGGCTCGCCGAGTGGGCGGGGGAGCCGGTGCCGGATGGCGCCGACGAACTCGCCGGCGACGCTCGGTTCGAGCATCGGATCGGGTGGCGCCTGCGCAACATGCGCCTCGAGCCCGAGGACGCGAAGCGGCTGGCGGCCGCGGTGCGCGTCGAGCCGGTCGCGCCGTTGGGGGCGTCGGTGGACGTCCGAGCCCGCCGGGACGGCCGCACGGGGGAGTGGAGCGCCCGGCTGCGGCTGATGTACGCGCGGGTGACCCACCCCGACCTCTACGAACGGCTCCGGAGCGGCGCACAGGCCGACGACGATGCGTTCCAGGCGTCGGAGGCCGACCTGGCGTGCCTGGTCGGTGACTACGCCACCGCGGAAGGACTCTACGAGGCGGAGATCTTGCAGGACGACGTCGCGGAGGGGCGCCCGGTGTGGGAGGCGTGGGTGGGGCTCGTGCACTGTTATCCGCACACTCGGCCAGGGCCGGCCGCGGACTTCCTGCGTGCGCGTCCCGAGGTGGTCGCCGCGGTCCACGAGGCGCTCGTCGCCGATACCGTCGTGCTGTCGCCGTACGAGACCGCGCGACGGCTCGCGCTGCTCCTTTCATGAGCGGCCGCACCGAGAGCGGGCTTTCCGGGAGCGGAGTGTCCGGGAGCGGAGTGTCCGGGAGCGGGCCTTCGACAGGCGGGCCTTCGACAGGCGGGCCCTCGGCGAGCGGGCCCTCGGCGAGCGGGCCTTCGGCGAGCGGGATGGAGCCGGGAGGCGACGCGGCCGGCCCCGCGCCGTCCTGGCGGCGGGACTTCCGGTTGCTGTGGGTCGGAACCACGCTCACCCAGCTCGGCGGGCTCGGCACGATCTTCGCCTATCCGCTCCTCGCCCTCGCGATGACCGAGTCCGCGGTGTTCGCCGGCTGGGTGGTGTTCGCGGGGATGCTGCCTGCCACGCTCCTCTATCTCCCGGCGGGCGTACTGGCGGACCGCCTCGATCGGCGGATCGTGCTCGTCGTCAGCGCGGCGGTCCGCGGCGCGGCCGCGGTGGTGCTGCCGCTGATGCTGTTCACCGGCCACGACTGGGCGCTGCTGATCCCGATCGTCGCGTTCGTCGACGGCACGTGCGCGACCCTCTACGCGGTGACCGAGGCGGCGTTGGTGCCCCGGCTCGTTCCACCGGAGGCACTCTCCGGCGCGATCGCCCGCAACGAGGCGAGATTCCACCTCGCGATGCTGGTCGGGCGCCCGCTGGGAGGGCTGCTGTACGGGCTGAGCCGGGCCCTGCCGTTCGTCGTCAACGTCGTCGCCGCGCTGACCGCGGCGGTCCTGGCGGGGTTCGTGCGGGGGCCGACGCGGACAGGTGCCGAGCAGTCCGGCGCGATGTCGCTCGCGCGGCTGCGGGCGGATTTGGGTGTCGGCCTGGCCTGGGTACGCCGGCACCAGCTGATCCGTCTCGCGATCGCCCATGACTCGCTGCAGAACTTTCTCATGCAAGCTGTGGGCCTGGTGGTGATCGCCCGCGCCGTTCACCAGGGCCTTCCCGCGTGGTTCATCGGGCTGGTGATGGCTGCCGGAGGCGGCGGCGGGGTGCTGGGCTCGTTGGTCGCACCGACGCTGCTGCGTGGGCGGAGCGTCCGGCAGGTGCTCACGGCCGTCGCGTGGGCCTGGGCCGGCTTCGCGAGCTGTCTGCCGTTCGCCGATCGAGGCGTGGCGCTGGTGGCGGCGTTCCTCGTCTACGGGCTGATCGCCGCGCACACCAACGTCGCGATGGCCAACTACCAGGCGCGGGCGGTGCCCCCCGACCTGCTCGGCCGGGTGATCAGCGTCGACCGTTCGCTCTCCATGGGAGCGGTGCCGCTCGGTGGCCTCGCCGCCGGATACGCGCTGCCGGTGTTCGGTGCCCAGGGGTCGCTCACGTTGCTCGCCATGGTCGGGGCGGGATGGGCCGTGCTGTTGACCGCGCGACTGCGTCGCATTCCGGCGGCCGTCGCACCGGTGACGGCGGGCTAGGCGAGGCCTCGGCGGGTGAATGCTGGGGGGCGGGCGCCGCGGATGGACGCGACCATGTCGAGCACCCGTCGCGTCGCCCGTACGTCGTGGGCGCGGAACACCCTGGCGCCGAGCCAAGCACTGACCGCCGTGGCCGCGAGCGTGCCTTCGAGCCGGTCCGCAGGCGGCAGGTCGAGCGTCTCGCCCACGAAATCTTTGCGGGAGAGCGCGACCAGCACCGGCCACCCGGTCGCCACCAGCACCTCGAGTTCGCGGGTGAGCGTCAGCGAATGCCAGGTGTTCTTCCCGAAGTCGTGGGCGGGGTCGATCAGGATGCCGTCCGGCCGCACGCCGACCTCCACCGCCCGCTCGGCGAGCCGGGTCACCGTGCTCACCACGTCCGCGGTGATGTCCGGGAAGCTCGGCCGGTGCGGACGCGAGCGTGGCGTCAGGCCGCCCGCGTGCGAGCAGATCAACCCGGCACCGGTGCGCGCGGCGACCGTCGCGAGGGCCGGGTCGGCGCCCGACCACGTGTCGTTGAGCAGGTCCGCGCCGGCCTCCACCGCTGCTTCGCCGACCTCCGCCCGCCAGGTGTCGATGCTGATCACCAGCTCGGGGTAACGGGCGCGCACCTCTCGGATCAGCGGGACCGTGCGCCGGGCCTCCTCGGTGGCGTCCACCGCGTCGCCGGGACCGGCCTTCACACCCCCGATGTCGACGATCTCGGCACCGTCCCGCACCGCCGCGTCGACCGCCGCCAGGGCGGCCTCGTCGGTGAACGTGGCCCCGCGGTCGTAGAACGAGTCGGGCGTGCGGTTGACGATGGCCATCACCAGCAGCTCGGTGTCGGCGAACACCTGGCGGCCGAGCCGTAGTGGCACGCCCCCTCCTCCGTGGGTAGAGCCTCTCGACGTCGAGCGGCAGTGACGCCGCACGGTGGCGACCCCGCCCTCATTCTGCGTGCGCGCCACCGGCCCCGCCCGTCGGCCCCGTCCTCCGTCCCTGGCCCGTCGAGGATCGGCGTCTCCCCGAGCTCAACCTGCGGGGGATTCGCGTCTGGCCTTGCTCAATTTGTGTGCCGCTGCGGCGTGTTGATTGCGGGGGATTCGCGTCTGCCCTTGCTCAACTTGTGTGCCGCTGCGGCGTGTTGATTGCGGGGATTCGCGTCTGGCCTTGCTCAACTTGTGTGCCGCTGCGGCGTGTTGATTGCGGGGGATTCGCGTCTGGCTGCATGCCGCTGTGACGCACGTGTCACCATGCGGGGGTGGGAAGCTTCCTCCTCATCGTCGTGGCCGCGATCGTCCTGTCCGGCATCGTGTTCGGTGCCGCTGCGTTCACGCTGGGTCGTGATCGTGGTCTGACCCCGCCGCGGCCGGACGGCGTCCCGTTCGACCTGCCCGCTGACCGGCCGCTCGACCGGGCCGACGTCGAGGACCTACGGTTCGACACGGCAATCCGGGGCTACCGGATGGACCAGGTCGACGAGATCCTGCGGCGCGTCGCGGACGACTTCGACTTCCTGCACGCCCGGATCATCGACCTCGAGGACCAGCTCGCCACCTCCGCCGCCGCGGACGAGGAGGAGGACGAGCGCCCGTTTGCGTTCCCCTGGGACGCCGAGGAGCGTGCCGAAGCGCCTGCCGACCCGACCGCACCGCCTGCGGACGCGGTCGCGGGGTCGGTGGACGGCACGCCCGAGCCCGGCGAGTCGGTGCTGAGCTCGGTGAAGCCCGCCACGGCGTCGGCGAAGTCCGCCGACGGCGAGATCGCCGCCGAGGGCCCTCCCGCCGCCGAAGGCGCCGACACGCCACCGGCCAGCACGGTGCCCACGGGAACAGAGCCCACCGACCCGGTACCCGCCGACCCGGCCGCAGCGGCCGAGTTCGCCGCCGTCGCCCGCGCCGACGCCCGCGCGC